>CALJIG010000119.1 GCA_937974175.1 uncultured Ignavibacteria bacterium | reverse complement strand
GTAATAATAAAATTATGAGTATATAAAAAAAGGGAGTACCTCTCCCTTTTTACTATTATAAGAAATATTAAAAAAATTTACGCAAATAATTTTTTATTTGCATTCATGTAAATCGGCTCCTTGCCTTCTACCACAACTTCCTTCGTAATTATACAATTCGTAACATTTTCTTTGCTGGGGAGCTTATACATAATATCCATCATTATATTTTCAACTATAGAGCGTAATGCTCTTGCTCCTGTACCTCTCAAGATAGCAATCTTTGCAATTTCTTTTAAAGCATCTTCGTGGAACTCAAGCTCAACGCCTTCCATTCTGAATAATTTCTGATACTGTTTTATTATAGCATTCTTTGGTTCAGTAAGGATTGAGAATAATGCTTTTATATCAAGAGACATCAATGATGTAAGTACAGGAAGTCTTCCTACAAATTCCGGAATCAATCCGAATTTTACTAAATCATCAGGCTCAGTTAATGCCAGCATATCATCTCTTTCAATGTCGTTCTTTGAATATACTTCTGCGCCGAATCCCATAGAGCTGCTTGCAACTCTTCTTTCAACGATTTTTTCCAAGCCGTCAAAAGCGCCGCCGCATATAAATAAAATATTTTTTGTATTAACATTAATGAGTGACTGCTCAGGATGTTTTCTTCCGCCTTTTGGAGGAACACCTGCAACCGTGCCTTCAAGCAATTTTAACAATGCCTGCTGAACACCTTCGCCTGATACATCGCGTGTTATCGAAGTGCTGTCACCTTTACGGGCAATTTTATCAATTTCATCTAAGTAGATAATTCCTTTTTCAGCTTTGCTTAAATCGAATCCTGCATTTTGCAATAAGTGAACAAGTATTGATTCAACGTCATCACCTACATAACCGGCTTCAGTTAAAGTTGTAGCATCAGCTATTGCAAATGGAACGTCCAACAATCTTGCTAAAGATTGCGCTAAGAAAGTTTTACCTGTCCCTGTAGGTCCTATTAATAAAATATTGCTCTTTTCAATTTCAACTCCGTCGAGGTAATTGAAATCGAGCGAGTCCATTCTTTTATAATGATTGTATACAGCAACGGCTAAAGCCTTTTTTGCTCTATCCTGTCCGATTACGTATTCATCTAAAAACTTCTTAATCATTACAGGAGTAAGCGATGCGCGGTTGCGTACATTTTTTGTGCTTAAGCCTGTTGTAGAAAAATTGTTGTGTTTGATAATCTGCATAGCGCTGCTAACGCAGATATCGCAGATATAAACTTCTTTAAGCGCTCCGTCAACCGGACCGCCTTTTATCATGTTAGAAACTTTACTCGCAGGTCTGCCGCAGAAAGAACATCTTACTTGTGCATGGAGTGTAGATTTTCGGTTTGACATTAATATCGTTTAAATTGTAATTGAATGAAGATGAAGATAATTACAACCAGGTTAGTGCGCGATGAGGGAGTCGAACCCCCACGGGTCACCCCGCTAGATCCTAAGTCTAGTGCGTCTGCCAGTTCCGCCAATCGCGCCTTAGGAAAAATTTAATTAAAATAAAAAAACTGTAATGTAATTACAATCTATTTGGAATTCTTAATTCAAATTTTTAAAAAAAAAGAACGGAACAACAAGTGTTCCGTTCTTTTAAAAGGAAAAATGACAGAGTGATTATTTTACTAAGTACATTTTTTTAACTTCACTGAATCCTGAAGTTGATAATCTATAGAAGTAAACTCCGCTTGAAAGAGCATTGCCGTTTTCAGCTGCGTTAAAGTCTACTGTATATGAACCCGTTGTTAAATCCTGACTGACTAAATTACTCACTTCGTTTCCGAGGATATCGTAAACTTTTAACGATACATATCCTGATTTCGGAATGCTGAAATTAATTTTTGTGCTTGGGTTAAACGGATTCGGATAGTTCTGTGCCAGAGTGAATCCTTCAACAACTGATGAAGTTTGTTGAATACTTGTTGGTGGTGTAACAGTAATTACAAAATTGGTAGCAAAATTCCATGAATCACCTGAATTGTTGCCGCTTAAGTTAACGGAATTTCCATTTGCAAAAATTGAATCTTTTGTATTTGGTGTATTCGGTGCAATATATCTGAATGTGAATACAACAGAATCGCCTGAAGGTAATTTCGGAGTTGTATGTGTCAGCTCGCCGGAAATTTTTTGTAACCCTGTTCCCCCTGTTAACAATACACCGGTTTGTACTGCTATATTGGTTCCTGCAGCAGCCAAAGGTCCGCCTTTTATTTTAAGTCTGTATGTTGCAGTGTCTCCTGCTTTTACAGTTGAGGGTCCTAAAATCTGAGGTGTAACACCTACAGAAGGTGATGGATTGTGGCAAGTACAGCCATCACCATTCTTTTTTGTAACACCGGTTATCCCGGTTGAAAAAGCGGATAAAGAAACATAAAGTGATGAGACAAATACAATACAAATAAAGGTGAATAAGATTTTTTTCATATATTTTTTTAGTTATGGTTAATTACTTTTTTTGGAAATAAAATGGATATACCAACTACAAAAAACCCTGCAATCGGTATATCCTCGTCCCCGAAAATTTTATTTTGCGATAAAGCCTACTACTAAAACTGTTAAAAGAGTTATTACTAATAAGATAGAACCGTATTCAAAACTATCTTTTTTGGTTTGCTTGAGAGCTTTCATTTTTTAGTTTTTGTTGTGTTAAAATTGGTGAATTAACGTTTTAAAGTTTAGTTTGTATGTCGTAGCTCAAACTACAACAAACATATGAAGAATTATTTTATTTGTCAAGAGCATTTTAAAAGATTTTTTTTGATATCCATTTATCGATAGGAAGGTCATTAAATAAAGCTCTTTCATACTTACTCTTTTTAAGAATTTGAAATTTTTTATAGTACTTTTTTAATACATACTTTTCATCAAGCTTATTTTCAGAGCAGAGTTCATGAAAAAACTTCAATATAACTTTTTCGCTCAGGTCTTTTTCTTTGTGATGCGAGAGTTTTCTGGTTAATGCCAGGATATAACTTTTAACAAGCTGGTAATTCTTTAGCTCATAATGAATAAATATCTCAAGAAAATATGAATAAGAAAGAATATCATACCGTAAATCTTTGTACTGATGCTTTATTATAGTATCTGTTACGTTAAGAGCTGAGAGATGATTTTTATTTTCATACAAAATTTTTGCATATATAAAATAAAATGAAAGAAGTTCATCTTTGTTTTGAATAGCTTCATTAGCTCGCATATCTTTGTAGATAATATCAGCATATCTAAGAGCCTCTGTTAGATTATTTCTATTATAATAATAGTACATTTGAAGAAAATAATAATTGAGTGATTCTTCCGACAAATTGGTCTCGTTCACTTCTTTCTTTATAAATTTTGCTTGATACAATTTTAATCCGATATTATAATAATTATTTTTATTGTTGATTATAGCATACAGTAATGCTTCATACAGAAACTGCATTTCCTTATTCTCTGCATCTGCCAGAAAAATTATTTTGTTTTTCTGAAATAATTCATACCTCTTTACTGCTATAGCGAAGAGTTCCTTTTTGTTTTCAAGAAATACATTCTTGTAAATGAGAAGCTGATAATATTTATCTTTTGCAGTTGCAGAAAGCGCATTTTTGTCAGAGTTCAAGAGGGGATTTTCAAAAATCCCAATTGCCTCTTTATACAATATTTTGCTCCTCGCATAATCAGGAATTTTAGTTAGACTGTAAAATGCGTTTAGCAATTTCGAATACGATGTAATATTTTCTATTTTATTTATTATGCTTTTCTCTTCTTCAAATAAATTTCTCCCTCTATATTTTTTTCTGTCCTTTAATCTGATTAACCGCATCTGAATTTTTATAATATCAAGCAGAATACCAAATCTTTCTGTTCTTTCAGCCAGCGATTTTGCTATCTCTAGATTTCGGAAATAATCATCGTATAAAGATTTTTTGAAAAGTATTTTTGCTGAAATTATAAGATTATAAATCCTTGCCTCAACACTATCACCTGAATAAAAATTAATAAGAGATTTTATTATCAGATTATACAGATAGTTTTTTGTAAAAGTAAGCTGCCTTATAAATTTTTCGTTCTTAAATTTCGCTTTGATGACTTCTTCATCATAACTTCCTGCTCTTGTCTGCAGTTCTATCTCATTAAAAAGTTTAGTGAAATTCTTATCTTTTGAATTCTGTAAAACGTTCAGTGAAAAGTATCGTTTCTCAGCTTTCGTAAGTGAATTTATCAGATAAAACAGATTTTGTGATGCTTTCATAGAAAACTATGGATTATTAATTTAAACAGTGAAAAATTAGCTGTGTAATTTATCCAAAATAACAGTAATATTCTAAATTAGAAACCAATGAATTACTGCAAAAAAGTAGTTAAAATTGTGCAGCAGAATTTTTAGCTTTCCTGACAAAAATATTTCAATGAAAACTATAACAATTTTACTTTTTTCTGTACTTCTTCTCTCAGATGTTTACTCTCAGTCATTTACCAAAATGACTTCAGCAGCACCTTCCCTCGATGGAGGAGCTTCACGCAGTGTTAACTGGGTCGATTACGATAACGACGGCTTGCTTGATTTATTCGTTTCACGCGGTCCTTCAGCCGGAGCAACACCTTATCTTTATCACAATGACGGCAACGGTGTATTTACTAAAATTACAACCGGACCTATATCTACTGCAAGTATGAAAGCAGACGGAAGCAGCTGGGGCGATTTTAATAATGACGGCTTTGTTGATCTGTGTGTAGCTACATGGTGGAATCAGATAGATTTTCTTTTTCAGAATAACGGCAGCGGAAATTTTACGTTCCTTAACTCGAATCCTATATCATCAGTTGCGGCCTATTCAGAAACATGCACGTGGGGAGATTATAATAACGATGGTTTGATCGACCTGTATGTAACAAACAGCGCAGCTGCCTCTAAAAATTTCCTGTATAAAAATTTAGGTTCGGCTAATTTTCAAAAAATAGATACCGGTATAGTCGTGACTGAAGTAGATTCTTCACGCGGAGCAAACTGGATAGATGCTGATAACGACGGCGATCTTGATTTATTTGTTTGCCATGAAAATAATAATATAAACTCATTCTATAGAAACGATGGCGCAGGGGTTTTTGTAAAAGTAACTACGACTCCGCTTACTCAGACTCAGGGTAACTGGTGGAGCGCAAGCTGGGGTGACTATGATAACGACGGAGACTTCGATGCATTTCTTGCAAACTTTGAACATAAAAATGCTTTGTATAAAAATAACGGTAACTGGTCTTTCACACCGGTTACTAATGATACAATCGTAAATGAAAATGGATACCATGCTATTACAGGCTGGGGTGATTTTGATAATGACGGAGACTTAGATATGTTTATTACTCAGGCTTATGGAGGCTCATCATTGAATAATAAATTGTACAAAAATATGAAAATGGAAAGCGGCACTGCTACTTTTCAAAAAGTCACGGCAAGTCCTTTAACATCAGACGGGGGATATACTTACGGCTTTGCATGGGGAGATTATGACAGAGACGGCGACCTTGATATAATGTGCGCAAAAACATACCAGGAAAACGAGCTGAATGCCTTATTCAGAAACGATAACTCAAATGGCAATAAATGGGCAGAGTTTAAGCTGCAGGGCGTAACAACAAACCGCTCGGCCATAGGAACAAAAATAAGAGTGAAAGCAACTATCAACGGGCAGAGTGTCTGGCAGTCAAGAGTTGTCAGCGGACAGGAAGGCTATTGCACACAAAATCTTGAACAGCATTTCGGATTAGGTAATGCAACAGTAATTGATTCGGTAAAAATTGAATGGCAATCGGGAAGCACAAGCGTTTACACTAATGTTGTTGTAAATAAATTTTATAAGGCAATTGAAGGACAAAGCAATCTTGTGGGTGTATCGAACAATAATTCAGTTCAGCCAAATGAATATAAATTAAATCAAAATTTTCCAAATCCGTTTAACCCGGCAACCACAATATCATTTACCCTGCCAAAAAAAGATTTCGCTTCCATAAGAATTTATGATTCTCTTGGGAAAGAAGTAAGCTCGCTGATAAATGAAGTAAAGCAGGCAGGGTACTATGAAATAAATTTTAACGCATCGGAATTACCGTCAGGAGTTTATTTTTATAAACTGATTACTTCAGAATACTCAGAAACAAAAAATATGGTTTTAATAAAGTAGTTCTGTTAATTCGAGTACAAAGATAGAATTTTCAAAAGCTCGTCTTTTTTGACGGGCTTTGTTAAATAATTATTCATCCCTGCCTCTTTAGTTTTTGCTTCAACACCTTTCATTACATCAGCCGTAAGCGCAACAATCGGAATATCTTTATTAAAATTTCTTATCTCTCTGGTTGCTTCGTATCCGTCCATTTCAGGCATCAGCAAATCCATAAAAACCAGGTCGTATTTATTCTGTAATACTTTTTCAAATCCTATCTTTCCGTTATCTGCAATATCTATTTCTATTCCCGTATTCTTCAGCATTTTCTTCATAACGAGCTGATTAACAGTATTATCTTCTACTATTAATATTTTGCTTAAATTGATTTTGTTCGGAGCAGATTCAGGTTCTTTAATAACTTGTTCGAATTTTTTCTCGGAATTTTCAAGTTCTATTTCAAAATAAAACTTTGAACCTTCTCCTACTTTGCTTTCAACAAATATTCTGCCGCTCATAAGTTCAAGTAATTTTTTTACTATAGATAATCCAAGTCCCGTACCACCGTACTTTCTTGTTGTATCCGTTTTTTCCTGTGTAAAAGAATCAAATATATTTGTAATATTCTGCTGTGAAATCCCGATACCGGTATCTTTCACAGAAAATCTTATCAGGCTTGTATTCGGCTTATTGCCGATCTTTTTTATATCGACCGTAATAGCGCCGCTATCGGTAAACTTTATTGCATTACCTATAAGGTTTGTAATAATTTCACCTAACCGTATTTCATCTCCTATAAAACTTTCACCAAGGCTGCTGTCATAATTAAAGTTCAGCGTTAATCCCTTTTGCTTCATACTATATGAAAAAATTCTGAAGAGCTTTGCCATAAGATTTTTTAATGAAAAATCTTTATGCTCTAAAAATATTTTTCCTGATTCAAGCCTGTTATAATCAAGTATATCATTTATAATATCAAGCAGATTTTGTGCAGAAATTTTTATCGTTTCAAGATTTTCCAGCTGATCCTTTCGGGGATTCTCTTCCATTATTACCTGAGTCATACCAAGCACTGCATTCATCGGAGTCCTTAGCTCATGGCTCATTATTGATAGAAACTCAGATTTTATTCTTGCATTTTTTTCTGCTTCCTCTTTTGCATCTTCAAGCATCTTCATGCTTATCTCAATTTTTTTATTGTTTTCATCTATGACTTTATTCCTGTCCTGAAGGATTTTCAGGCTTTTTCTTTGCAATCTGAATGCAAAAAATATTACAACAAGCAAAACAAAAATTGCAGTCGTTATTACTAATAAAAAAGTATTTTTGCGGCTTTGATTTTCTATTGTCAGCTGCTTCAGCTGATTTTCACTCTTCATTGAGCTCATCTCTCTGTCGCGTCTTTGGAATTCATTGGAGAATTCCAGATTTACAAGTTTCCTTTGTGCTTCCCTCTGTGCAATGGAGTCTTTCAGGTCATCAAAAATTTTTAGATAATTATATGCTTCCTGTAAATTGTTACTGATAAGATATAAATCGGAAAGAAGTTTTAAAGACTGCTGTCTTACAGAAGTGTATTTATTTTCAGTCGCAATTTTGTAAGCTCTGAATGAATGGTTTAATGCTTCGCTGATGTTTCCGTCAGATTTATGAAACTCGGCTAAGTCTGTCATTGCCTCTGCCGCTGCAAATAGTTTATTCTTATCAAGAAATAATTTTACTGCATCGTTTCTATATCCAATCGATTTTTCCTTCTCACTTTTTTCGTAATATAACTTTCCTATATTCATCATCACTTTACCCATATCTGAGTAATAATTTATTTCTTTGTATAACTGCAATGACCGGTTATAATATTTTTCGGCTTCATCAAAATTTTTGAGACTTGTATAAATACTTGCTATATAATTATAAGAATGAGCAATAAGATTTTTATCATCTGCTTTTCGTCTTATCTCAAGCGCTTCTTCAAACTTTTTCAGAGCATTAGTATAATCTTTAGCGTCCCTGTAAATCAAACCGATATTATTCAGTGCAACTGCTTTTGCAATAATAACATCTTTTTCATCCGGCATACTTATTACTTTTTCGTAATACTGCTTTGCAATATCATGCTTGCCTAAATCAAAATAAATATTTCCTACATCAATATTTGTATATGCTACTGCCCCGGGAAAATTCAGTTCTTCATATATGTACATCGAACTGAAATAATAATCTATCGCAATTATTGGCAGACCTTCGTCTCTGTAATAATCTCCGAGATAATGGTATGCATGCGCGATACTTTTTTTATCGTTATAATTTCTGGCAGTGATTAAATACTTGTTGGAGTATTCAAGTGTCTTGATAGGGTCATCCTGATGATAATATTCGGCAAGTTTTTCAAGAGTATTTAAAGCGGAACTGTCAATTTTTTCGCCGTTAGTTTTGCTTTGCAAATCACGCATCAAACTATCAACGTCAACCTGGGAAAATGAAACGTTTACAAATAAAAGTAATATTAGGGGTGAAAAGATTTTGAACATAACTTGATTAATTCAATAAATATGCCCTATTTTGAACAAAAATTTACAATTGCAAAACCGGGAAAGTTTACAATGTTTTTCACGCTATTAAACAGTTTGATTAAGAATTAAGGTCTTATAAAGTAAGTTTTTCCATAAATTTACGCGCTTCCTCATATTCATTCGGAATCTCGCCTTCTAATATGGCTTCTTCAATCTTTTTCTTTATAATGCCTACTTCTCGGGAAGGGGGAATATTAAAATATTCCATAATTTCTTCACCTCTCACAGGCGACTGGAAATTACGGAGATTATCTTTTTCTTGTACTTCTACTATTTTCTTTTCTACTAATTCGTAGTTCTTAAAAAATTTACTTACTTTTGTTATATTTTTCGAGGTAATATCTGCCCTGCATAGTGTGAGCAAATCTACTAAGTCCTCGCCTGCTTCTGCTGCCAGTCTTCTTATTGCAGAATCCGTTACCTCATCTTTTGCGAGCGGTATCGGCCGCAAATGCATCCTTACTAATTTTTCCACATAAGGTAACTGAGTTAAAGGTAGTTTCATACGCAAAAATATCTTCTTCATCATTCTGGCTCCGGCTTCTTCGTGACCGTGAAATGTCCATCCCGTGCCTTCTACGAATCGTTTTGTTTTAGGCTTTGCAATATCATGAACAAGCGCAGTAAACCTTAGCCATACGTTATCTGTCTTCGGTGCGATGTTATCAACTACCTGCAGCGTATGATAAAAAACATCTTTGTGATGATAATCTTTTCTCTGTTCGATTCCTGCCATTATGGAAATTTCAGGAAATACAATTGCCATTACTCCTGTTTTAAACATTAAGTCCAATCCTATAGAAGGCTTATCAGTCATCAGAATCTGAAGAAACTCATCGGTAACTCTTTCGGTGGAAACTACCTCTGCTTCCTTTAATCTGTCCTTCATCGAGACAATTGCTTTGTAAGTGTTTTCCTCGATTTTAAAATTTAGCCTTGAAGCAAATCTTATTGCGCGCATTATTCTCAGCGGGTCATCATCAAATGTTTTAAGCGGGTCTAACGGAGTTTTGATAATTCCGTTCTTAATATCTTCAACTCCGTTGTATAAATCAATTAACTCGCCGTAATTTTTTTTGTTTAAAGAAACTGCGAGAGTATTAATAGTAAAATCTCTTCTTGAAATATCTTCTTCTAAGTTAGCATCTACTACTTCAGGTTTTCTTGAATTTCTGTTGTAGCTTTCTTTACGCGCTGAGGCAAATTCTATTTTATATTCGACTCCGTTATCTGTAACCATTAATAATGCAGTCCCAAAATTTTTATAAACCGCGTTAAGTTCTGTTTTAAATCTTTTAGCTGCCGTATGAGCAAACTCTGTTGCATCACCTAATACCATAATATCGATATCAGTGCTTTGCTTTCCTAAAATAAAATCGCGTACATATCCGCCGATAACATAAATTTCATAACCGGACTTATCGGCTTCGGCTCCTATAGTTTCTAATATTTTATCTTTTATTTCTAAATTCAATCTAACTTCATTTATAAATTTATTAATTGCACATCGAAATTCAATTTATTTTTATCTTTCGGAATTTTAATAATATGGTACTTCCTTACTTTATTTTGTGTGAATGGAATTACGCTGGCAGAGCTGTTTACAAACAAGCTTCCTTTCCTGTCATATGAATCCGTTATATGCGTATGTCCGTGAAGCACCATATCAACTTTAGCTTCTTTAAACAGTTTGAATAATCTTTTTTTATTGTGCAGCTTCATTGTCCTTCTTTCAACATAAAGCCAGAGTGAATGCACAATATTACTTGCCACTTCACTCGTTTTATTAAAGTGATGATGGATAAGAACAACTTTTAGTTTATCTTTTATCTCATCTGATTTTAAAGTCTTCGATAGCTTCTTAAACTGTTCGTCATACACTGCTCCATTTGAGCCGATTGGATTTCTTATCTTTGACCAGTGAGCGTTTGAATTAACTCCTATCACTGCAATTTTATCAAATAAAATCTTGCAATAGGGGAATGGATTATGTTCGTTGTTTATCTCCGCCCCTTCAAATGCCGGTTTAAAATAATCATAAAATAATTTTACCTGAGCATTATAATCCGTATTCATGCATCTGCTTGGGAATAAGTATACATCTTCTGCCGTCTGTGTGCCGCCATAAATTTCGTGATTGCCGATTGTGACTGAAATTTTATTTGTATCCATTAAACCGAACTGATTAAAAATTTTAATCAGAGTTGTGTAGTCTTTTTCCTCACCGTTATCTATCATATCACCCGTAATAAATATATGGTCGCACTCTCTTCGTTTAATATCTTCAAGCAAAAGAGTTAACTGTCTTTTATAACCTTTCAGGTCAAGACTTTTTATGTGTAAATCAGTTATATGCGCAATTTTATACATTAAATTTTGAACGTTTGTGTTTCTTCAATTTGGTTTACAATCATCTCTGCAACTCTTAACGCTTCCATACCGTCTTCTAATGTTACCTTAGGCTCGGAATTATTTTTTATTGAGTCTATGAATGAGTTCAGCTCAAACTTTAGCGGATTTATTTCTTCATGCTTTGGTTTTTCATAGTATATATCAAGACTTTCACCGTTCTTTTCTATCTGCCCGACACTCATAGCAAATCCACCTGAACCTTCAGGCGCATCTTTTGTAAGACGGTATACTTCAGATGTATTCTCTGCGAAGTCAACGGAGATATACGCGTTCTGCTGGAAGATTCTCATCTTGCGCATCTTCTTCTGTGAAATTCTTGATGCAGTTACATTTGCTACGCAGCCGTTCTCAAATTCAATCCGCGCATTTGCTATATCTATTTTATCGGTTATGATAGCAACTCCGTTGGCAGAAATATTTTTTACTTTGGATTTTACCAAGTTAAGAATTATATCTATATCGTGAATCATTAAATCTTTTATGACTGACACATCGGTACCTCGCGGATTGAATTGTGAGAGTCTATGCGATTCAATAAACAGCGGAGTTAAATTATATTTTTCTATAGCAAGAAGCGCAGGATTAAATCTTTCAATGTGTCCTATTTGAACCGTCAACTTTTGCTTGTTAAAAATTTCAAGCAGTTCGTTCGCTTCTTCAATTGTATCTGTTATCGGCTTTTCGATAAAGCAATGTATTCCTTTTGTAAGCAATTCTTTTGCAAGCTCGTAATGCGCGCTTGTTGATGTTACTATTACTCCCGCATTTATTTTTTCAATCAGCTCGTTTCTGCTTTCATAGGCAGTAATTCCGAACTCTTCTGATATTTTTGAAAGGTTCTCGGCATTGATATCATTTATTCCGACAATCTCTAAATCATCTCTTTCCCCTGCAAGTTCTTTCAATAATTTTAAATGGACTTTGCCCAGATGCCCGACTCCAAACAACCCTAATTTAATTTTATTACTCATAATAATTCCGTTTTTTAATTTCGCAATTTATTTTTAATATCTGTGTCATCATAAAAAATCATATAAATCTGTGTTCCTAATTGTTAATTGCTGAAGGTTCTGCATGAATGATAACATTTGAAAGCTTCGGATATCTGCTTTTCAGTTCTGCAAATATTTTGCTTTCAAGGAGAGTTACAATATCATGTACTTCATCCAGTGAATAATGATAATCGAATGTGCAGTTAAGAGATACTCTTATTTTTCCGTTAGTGATAATTACGTTGAAATCTCCGCTGGCTGTAACATCATTATTCTGACTAATAATTTTTTGAATCTCTGTAATCATATCACCTGACTTTGCTGTAATATCTGTAGTGTCATATAATATATTGCTTGGCTCATCGATATGAATTTTTACGTTTGATATAATCCCTATTTCCGATTTTATTTTTTCTTCTACTTCTGTTATTCTGTCATGTGCTTTTATCAAATCATTTGTATCGGTAACTTCGACGTGAAGCTCGGAAAAAATTTCGTTACCGATTTTATGTGAAAATATATCGTGACATTTCAAACCGTAACTGTTCACTATCATTTTTATTTTATCGTTGATAGTCTCTTTATCCGTTTCAACAGGCTCTGAGTGAATAACTATATCTGCATTATCAATTAACTGGTTCAGCCTTCTTTCAACAGCGTCCATAATATCGTGAGCTTTTGAGAAAGGAATTATCCTGCTGATGTTAATTACCATATCAATAAAAATTTTCGGTCCGGTGCTTCTTATTCTGAAATTTCTTATTCCTTCTACCCCTTCAATTAATAATGTCTCATATCTTATCTTTTCAGATAATCCCGGAGGAACTCTATCAAGCAATGAATCAATAGCCTTCCTCGACATTTTAACTCCCAGCAGAATTATTATTATTGCTACAACAAAAGCACTGATTGCATCGGCTTTATCATAGCCGTAATAACTGAAAATTAACCCTATTATAACTATCATCGAACTCATTATATCAGAGGCGAAATGCAGCGCATCGGCTTTCAATGCATTGGACTTTGTTTCATCTGCTATTTTATTCAGAGCTCTTGCTCTTATAAAATCAATTACCATTGAAGTTATAAGCGCAGCGAACGTCCAGATTGTAATATTTAAATCAGGATGCTTGCCTAGAAATATTCTCTGCACAGCTTCGTACAAAATAAATGAGCTTGTTCCAAATAAAAATAAAACCTGAATTAACGCAGAAATATTTTCGGCTTTCTCGTGTCCGTAATTATGATCTTCGTCCGCGGGCTTTGCTGCATACTTAACTGAAAAAATTGTGACAAGGCAAACGAATATATCTATGCCGGAATTCACTACTTCAGTCAGGATTGCCAAGCTGCCGCTGAAATATGCTGCAAGTATCTTTATTCCCGTAATAAATACGGCGGCAAATAAAGAATTTAACGCAACTTTAACTTTTATTTTAGATGTTTCTTCCAATGTTTTATAAATTTGTTACCTCAACTTCATCTTTAGGTGGTTCATTGTTTTGTTTCTTCTGCATTGTCATAAGCTGAGTTAAGAAAACTCCTATGAAAGTTATTACTGCGCCAATCATAAAAAAATAAGATAAACTTTCCTTTAATAAAATCCACGAAAATATGAGTGTAAAAATAGGAGCAGTATTTGTAAGGGTTGTAAGCGTGCTTGTATGGATAAATTTTGTTGTGTACGAATATAAAAAGTAACTTGCGAAAGCTACTACAATGGCTAAATGAAAATATCCCAGCCATCCGAAAACATTTACATCAGCTAAATTTAAATTATGCATATCCCATAAAAATATCGGAATGTATAAAACGCTTCCGACTGTAAAAGAAACAGTCTGCGCTTTTAACGAGCCGTATTTATCAATAAGATTTTTACTGAATGCCAGATACATACCAAACGAAAGCACTGCAAAGAATAAAAGAATGTCGCCAATTAAAATATCATGCCCGTCTTTTTGTACGTTAACAATGTTCTCGTAAAATATAAGGAAGATACCTATTATAGTTAAAGAAATAGTAAAGATTTTCTTTGCCTGAAATTTTTCATGTTTAAGAAAAATTGAGCAGATGTAAACTATCATTGGAGTGCAGGAATATAAAACTCCCGAATGAGATGCTGCGGAAAATTTTATTCCGACTAAAAATACTATCTGATTAAAGGGGATTACTAAAAATCCTGTGAACAAAAATTTTAAGTAATCTTCTTTTTCAATTTTTAAATTTACTTTTCTGTGAGCGCATACTAAGAGCAGTAAAGCTGTTGCTAAACCGAATCTTAAAAACGCC
>CALJIG010000118.1 GCA_937974175.1 uncultured Ignavibacteria bacterium | reverse complement strand
TCCGCCTCCGGGTATTGATTCCATGTATCTTTTCGACACCGTTATGGTTGAAGAGCGAAGAGCATATTATTTTTCTAATTCGGCTCCTGTTTCGATAATTAACGGAAGAGATAGAATTTTATTGCCATATTATGTCGATTCAAATCTCTTTATACCTTATGAAAATGCAATTGTAGAAGGTTCCCCTGTAGAACTATCCGTTACCAACACACAGATTGCTCCCGACACTATTGAATCCGTTGTAACTGTGAATTTTCTTCATCCTTTGCTTAATAAAAATTTAAAGTTAAGAATAGCAGCGGTTGAGAGGCAAGTGAATTATCCCTATTCAATAGGTGCAAGCGGCGACAGTATATTTTATGATGTATGCAGAAGAATGTATCCTGATGCTAACGGATATCCGCTCACGGGAAATACCGGAAACCAACAGTTTGTAATAAGATTTCATATAGATACATTATGGAAGGATACCTCTATTTTTACGGTTGCTTTTATTCAAAGCGATAATGACAGAACTGTTTACAACTCTGCTAAAAGCGACACCTCGATTGATAACATGAAAAATATTAAAATACCGACACATAGAACAGTTAAACCCGATTTTGAGTACAAGTATAAATCCCCAAAATATTATCCAATGCTTTCATATTCACCTGCTATTGATGATACTGTATCATACTTTAATTATGAAAACTTCGAGGGGCTGTTCCTTCCCAAAGGGTGGAAAATTAACAACATAGACGGTTTCCTGACCTTTGAAAAAATAATCGGAGTTAACGGTGTAACGCTTGGGGGTTACAGCTCTGTGAAAATGCCGTTTTATGACTATGCAAACATTGGAGAAAAAGATACCCTCTATAGCGTGATTTTTGACAGTGTATCAACCTTTGACACTCTGACATTTGACTGGGCATATGCTGTTTATCTTTCAACATTTTCAGACAGTTTGGAAGTAAACATTTCTGTTGATGGTGGAAATACATTTACAAATATTTTCAGAAAAGGCGGATATCAGCTTGCATCAGCAATTTCAACAACATTGCCTTTTGCACCTGTTAATGCACAGCAATGGCGAACGTTTAGGTACTCATTATCGGACGTGATTCCACCCGATAATCCCTATAGCATAATTCCCGGAGATTACTCGCTGGAACAGAATTATCCGAATCCTTTTAATCCCGTAACAACAATAGGTTATAAACTTCCCATAAATACTTTTGTATCGATAAAAATCTATGATTTAACAGGAAAGCAACTGCTTACCCTGGTAAACGAGAATAAAAATGCGGGTACGCACGAGGTTAACTTTAACGCATCGGAATTTTCAAGCGGCGTTTATTTTTATATGATTAAAGCGGGAAATTTCACACAAGCAAGAAAGCTTGTTTTCCTTAAATAGAGCATGCTACACTAAGACAAATTCTTTCTGGTGGTTCCGAAAATTCGCATAGAAAATGAAATTTTAAAAGAGTATTTTAATAGTTCTCATTTACTAAAATTTAAAAACCCAAAGCATTATGATAAAATACGCGTTAACCAGTCCTTTAAGTAAGTTTTTAGATAAACCGAAAGAAGATTTTACACGCGAAGACTTACTAAAAGTCATCGAAGAAAAACAAATTGAGACAATTAGATTTCACTATATAGCTTTAGACGGTAAGCTGAAAGAATTAAGGATTCCCCTTCCTGACAGAAAAAATGCTGAAATAGTTTTAACAGAGGGTGAAAGAGTAGATGGTTCATCATTATTTAAAGGACTGATAGATTCAGGACTGTCGGATTTATATGTTGTACCTGTTTATAAGACTGCATTTCTTAATCCATTTAACAGTACAAGTCTTGATTTTGTATGCAGATATGTTACTGCTGATGGTGAACTGGCACCATTTACACCGGACAATATTCTGCACAAAGCAGCAAAATTATTTAAGAAAAATACAGGAATTGAGCTTCATGCACTTGGGGAGCTTGAATTCTATCTTTTGTTTAACCCGATAAACAATATGTACTTCCCACCCAAACAGCAGGGTTATCATGCTTCAGGTCCATACCTTAAATCAGGCAAAATATTATCCGACATGCTAAGAATGATAACACATATAGCGGGACAGGTAAAATACGCACACAGCGAAGTAGGTTTTATAGAAAAGATAGTAAGTGCAAATACAGAAATTGACGGCAAGATGGCAGAGCAGCTGGAGATTGAATTTCTATCAACACCTATTGAAGAAGCAGCTGACGACATAGTAATTGCAAAATGGCTTATTAGAAACATTGCATATCAAAACGGAATACTTGCTACATTCGCACCGAAAATTGAAGAGGGATATGCGGGAAGCGGAATGCATTTTCATCTTAAGCTTAAGAAAGACGGGAAGAGCGTAATGGTAGATGAGAAGGGAGATTTAACAATTCATTCAAAGAAATTAATTGGAGGTTTATTACATTTTGCCGACTCTTTAACCGCCTTCGGAAATACGGTACCTTCATCATACTTAAGGCTTGTACCCAATATGGAAGCGCCTACGCAATTTTTCTGGAGTGATTCTAACAGAAAAGCTATGGTTAGGGTGCCGCTTGGATGGTCAAAGACAAGCAATCTTGCAGAGCTTGTAAATCCCGGAGAAAAAAGTGTACCGATGAAGATTGACAGCATGCAGACAATAGAGTTTCGCGTTCCCGACGGAAGTGCGAATGTACATCAGGTCTTAGCGGGCATAGCAATGGCTGCAGAGTATGGATTCACACAATCGGAAGAATCGCTGAAACTAACAGAGAAACTATACTTCAAGGGAAAGACAAAAGAAGAAAATACTGATACGGAATTTCCAAGTCTGCCAGCAACCTGTGCAGAGTCTGCCGATATTCTTGAAAAGAAAAGAGGACTTTACGAAAGAGAAGGGGTGTTTCCCTCAAGTATGATTGATTATTCGATAAGTCAATTGAGAGCAGAAAACGACAGAGAAATGCATAAAACAATTTCAGAACTCTATGGTAAGGGCAAGATAGTAGAAAAGAAAAGAATAATGCACAAAGATATTCACAAACATTAAACTTCAAGAACAAAGAAACCCCTCAACCGAGGGGTTTCTTATTTGTTATAATTTTAAAACCCTGATAGCTTTAGTTTTGGTTCTTCAATTCATATTCGGATTTCTTTGTCTTTACATCCGACCAGATACTATCTGGTACTAATTTATTAACCATAGAATACAACTCTTCCAGATTTTTCTTATACTTCTCTGTTGGAAAATAGGGAGAATCAATAGCTTTGGGCGGCTGATCTAAATCAGGATTAGCTTTTGTAATGATAAGCCTAACTCTTTCAAGCGAACCTCCTATTGGATGCTGATTTTCTGGAACAGACTCTACCTTTCCCGTTGAAAGCTGGGAAACAGATATCTTTTCGGAAAGTATTTTCAGATTTTCTTTTGATACAATAAAAGAATGGCTTATTGGTGAATTTTGTTCATCATACCCAAAACGGTAGCTTAATGATGATGCGCCATCGTTGTTAATTGTAACTTCATAGTTGTAATGGTATGGGGGTGGTAATGGACCCGAATCGTAAAAATATTGAATTGCTGACCATTCATTCTGGCTGACATCCTGTGAGTTTGTACAGGAGGCAATTATAGACAGAATTATTAATCCGAATAATAAGTTTTTCATGATAGTTTTGTTTATTAAAGTTATACTTTATTATTCACACATACAAAACAAAACGAAGTTTACAAATTCATGTAATAAAAAAGCCGGCTAATACCGGCTTAATATGATTATTTATTTTCCCTTGGTTTTCTGTGCGGGGGTCGTGACGATTGCCCTTCTCTTCTTTTATGTCCGGCTTTTTCGTCAGTGTCGCCTTCTTTTCTGAGTAATGCGCGTCTGCTAAGTTTCAGTTTACCACTGTCATCAATACCAAGAAGTTTCACCTGTATCTTGTCGCCCATTTTTAATACGTCAGCAACCTTTTCAACTCGTTTGACATCTATTTCGGAAATATGAAGCAGCCCTTCTTTACCGGGCATGATTTCAACGAATGCGCCGAATTCTTTAATACCTTTAACTGTTCCGTCATATATTGCACCGATTTCAGGAGTCGCAGTAAGAGCTTTAATCATATTTATTGCAACGTCTGCGTCTACCTTATTAACTGCGGCAACTGTAACCTTTCCCTCATCGTTGATGTCTATTTCCGCATTACTTTCAGCGATAATATGTCGTATAGTTTTACCGCCAGGACCGATAACTAGTCCAATCATATCTGTTGGGATTTCAATCGTAAATAATTGCGGAGCATATTTTGAAATACTTTCTCTGCCTTCGGCAAGAGTATCATTCATTATTCCAAGAATGTGCAGTCTACCAGTTTTTGCCTGTGTTAAGGCTGTTTTCATTATTTCAAATGAAATGCCCTGAATTTTGATATCCATTTGAATAGCTGTTATGCCCTCACTCGTACCTGCAACTTTAAAGTCCATATCGCCGAAATGGTCTTCCGAGCCGAGTATGTCGCTAAGAACAACAACTTTATCATCTTCTTTAATAAGTCCCATAGCAATTCCTGCAACAGGTCTTTTTAATTTAACTCCGCCGTCCATTAGAGCGAGCGAACCGGCACAAACTGTTGCCATAGATGAGGAGCCATTCGATTCAAGTATGTCTGAAACAATCCTGATAGTATAAGGAAATTCTGCTTCTGACGGAATCATTTTCTTTAAGGCGCGCTCTGCAAGGTTTCCGTGTCCGATTTCTCTTCTGCCGGGACCTGGTCGTCCG
>CALJIG010000117.1 GCA_937974175.1 uncultured Ignavibacteria bacterium | reverse complement strand
CCTTACAATCCTTACAATCCTTACAATCCTTACAATCCTTACAATCCTTACAATCGTTATAAACCTTACAAACTTTACAAACTTTACAAACTTTCAACTCCACTCAAATATAACAAGAATAAAATTCTATACAAAACTATTCTTCCCTATTAGTAGGGTAAAAAAATATTTTTTGGCATGAAGTCTGATATGCTGATATGCTTATCTGCTTTTACTTCTAACAAGTACTTACAAAATTTTTATTGCTTTACTCTACCAACCCTTCCATCTTCTCCATAATATACTGCTTCTGAAAAAAGAATCTGACTGACATTGCCTCATCATAAATATACCGCTCAATTTTTTTATTGTTAGCTTCGGCTTTTACAATTTCATCCAGAAAGCGGATTGAGTTTCTAAGCGAGTCAACTTTCAAATGGGGTATTTCTTTACTTTCCTTGCTGAACTGCTTCAGCGCCTGCACCATCGATATTGCCGGTTCGTGCGCCTTCAGCTCAATGTAATTCATAAGCGTATAAATCCTCACATTCATCTTTTCCATAATATCTGTGATAACCATTTTATTGAAAAAGCTGAGCGAGTCTTCATATTTTTTATTTTTAAAGCTGAGTATTGCCATTGAGTAGTTAAGCTCATTTTCAACAAGCTCAGGCTTTAAATAATTGGTATATTCACGAACAAATTTCTCTGCCCAGTCAAATTCCTTTAGTAACAAAGCAACTGTGAAGTAATTTCTGAAATGCAAAATTTCAATCGGACCAATAGAGTCATCGGGATATAGATTTTGTTCGCAATACAGCTTTGCCGATTCGAATAAATCGTTATAATATTTTTTATCCTTGGGTATAAGTTTATTAAGTATTAATCCGTCTAACGAAACAAAAAAATTTATTTTATCTAATTTTACAAAACTATCAATATTGTTTTTAAAAGTATTGAACAGGTCTTTAAATTCTTCTTCAGACATATCTGAGTTCTGGTATTTGCTGATAAGAAAATGCATTTTCAGATATGAATAATAATTATGATTCTCAATTGCACCGGCACCAAAGAACTGTTCGGAATTCAAGGATGAACTAAAGTTTTCTATCATCGGCGATATTTCATACCCCTTGTAAAGTTTAAGCAAAATTCCCTGCCCCTCAGTGAAAACATAATAAGCTTTAAGAAACAATGCTATCAGGTTCTCCGTTTTATTATTCATTGCATTGTAAAATTCGGGAGTGTTTGGTTTGTGCAAATGATTCAGATTATGATAGTACAAATGTTCAATCCTGAACTTAAAATAAAAATCCCAAAATCCGAATATTTTATTTTCTTCCTTCTCCCTTCGGAATTTTTCGATGAGTTTATTTGAATACTCAAAAAGTTTTCTTTTACTCATACCTTCTGCCATATTCATGTTAATCACATCTTCATCATTAATTACATTTTCCATAGCAATAAATTTTTTCAGCAAATTGCCGAACTTGGAATATAGATTCCTTATAGTCTGCTCATTAAATTCTTTTCCGGGATAAATTTTCTGCGAGATTTTTTTATAAGATAAGCGCGTACTCTCAAAATCCGGATACACTTTTGCAATTTCATCGAAAATCTTTCCTAAAACTTCTACAGAGTTGAAGTACGGCGATTTCACAAAATCGCCAAATCTTTTAAACTCTTCTTTACTTAACGCTTTTAAAATTTCAATAGAATTTGGGGTTAACATTTGGGGTTATAAATTTTGATTAATTTACTTTGGCTTTAACAAACAGTAAAAATAACTACTTAAAATAGATTTCAAAGTAAATTTTTATAATTTTTTGATTAATTTCCTAAAATTTCTTTTTGAATGCAATTCATAAACATAATATTTTTGAAGCAGTTTATAAAAAAAAATCTAAACCCCTAATGAAAACCAAAACTACAATTTACGGAATTTTAATTCTCACATTACTTTTCGCCTTTATCCACAGCGCCTTCTCGCAGGTGACACAGCAATGGACAGCTAAATACAGCGGCACAGGAAATAACGTTGACCTTCCGACTGCTATGACTATGGATGCTACCGGAAATATTTATGTAACCGGACAAACTATGCTGACCGGCGGCTCGCAGGCAATCGGAACAGTAAAATATAATTCGGAAGGTGTTCAACAATGGATTGCTACTTACGCCGGAACCGATGCAAATAACGAAATGGGAAAATCAGTTGCTGTAGATGCTTCAGGTAATGTTTATGTTACCGGATTCAGCGCAACAACAGGTGCAGCCCTTGATATTGCAACAGTAAAATACAACTCAGCAGGTGTTCAGCAATGGGCAGTAAGATATAATGGAACAGGCAATGCATTTGATGAAGGAACAAAGGTTTCTGTTGACGCTTCAGGCAATGTGTATGTTTTCGGCCACGCAACATCTACTACTACAGGAATAGACCTCGTCACAATAAAATATAATTCAGCAGGTGTTCAGCAATGGCTTACTACTTATAACGGCACAAATAACTCAGAAGAAGTATCAGCTTCTATGGCAATGGATGCTTCAGGCAATATTTATGTTTTAGGCAAAACAAGAGTGGATGTATTCAGCACAGCATTTGTAACTATAAAGTACAATAACTCAGGTGTACAACAATGGGCAAAAATATATGCAGGTCCGGGTAACAGTGAAGATACTCCCACATCATTAGTTTTGGATGCAGCCGGAAATGTTTATTCAGCAGGCACAACTTACGGCGCAGGTCCGCAGATGGACTATACAGTTGTAAAATATAACAATGCAGGTGACCAGCAATGGGTTGCAAGATACAATGGACCTGAAAATTTGGGCGACCAGGCAACTGCAGTTGCTGTTGATGCATCAGGTAATGTATACGTAACAGGCTTCAGCGAATCTGCAACTACAATGAATGACATAGTAACCATTAAATATAATTCAGCCGGTGCGCAGCAATGGCTTCAGAGATATAACGGAGCGGATAATCTAAGTGATAACGGGAATGCAATAGCAGTTGATGCCTCAGGAAATGTTTATATCACAGGATATACTGTTTCTACTGCTTCGTCTTCAGATTACCTGACAATCAGATATAATTCTGCCGGAGTTCAGCAATGGCTGCAAAAATATAATGGAGCTGAGAATATGTCAGATGCCGCAAACAGCATTCTTATAGATAATACAAATAATGTTTACATAACAGGTTCAAGCAGCTCAGCAGCAACACAGGATGATATAGTTACAATCAAATATGCACAGTCTGTAGGTATAACATCTATATCCTCAACAATACCGGATGGTTTTAAGCTCTCACAAAATTATCCGAATCCTTTTAATCCCACAACAAAGATAAAATTTGATATAACAAAAGAATCATTTGTATCATTGAAAATTTACAATTCTTTAGGAACTGAAGTTGCAGTTCTTGCAAATAATAAATTAGCAGTAGGCACTTATGAAGCTGACTGGAATGCAGCATCCTTCCCAAGCGGAATTTACTATGCAAGAATAAATGCAGGCGGATTTACAGATGTAAAGAAAATGATGCTTGTAAAATAAGTTCATTCAATTAATAATTAGCAGTTAACAATTAACAATTTTTAAAATATAAAAATATAAAAATGATTAAAAATTTATCTCTCACTCTTACAATTCTCTTCTGTGTAATTTTTATTACAGGAGAAAGTGCCTTCGCACAAAAATCTTACTGGATGGGCAGAAAAGACGGCTCACAATTAAAATATGATATTAAAGTCCCCAATGAAGTTGTGACAAAAGTAGTTATGAAAAAAGATAAGCCCGCCAATAGAGGAGCAGATTGCCTTCCAAAATTCAAAATGTTTACTAACAACATTAACGGAGTAGATTACACATTTTACTCTAATGCTATAGGATGGGAAAAATTCGGCACAGGCGATTTTACCTGGGCTGTAGATGCAGGCTTAGGCGCTGACTGGGTTGAAGTATCAACAAAAGATGAAGCATTCAAAGATTTTGTAAACAACGGTCTCGGCCCTATAAAGTCTACTACCCCGGACGGATGGGGCTCTGCCGTTGTAACCGTAGTAGAAATTGACGGAACTGACGCTCCCGATATTGCAACGAACTTAGACGGCACAACAGGCGCGCCATCAAAAGAGAAAGCAGCAATGTGGAGATTGAAAGAGCTAACATCAAAATCAACTTTATCTATGGATGAAATGGATGAAGCAAGAAACTGTATGCTGATAATTGCAAACGGGGGAAGATCCAACCCCAATTACAGAAAAGAGAACGGATGCAAGCAGGATTTAAATTTGCCCTCGGGTTTAGCTCCACTTATGTTAGCAGATGATTTAAATCAAGCTGCGCAGGAGCAGGCAAATTATCAGGCAAGCATAAATAAAGTTACACACGACCATGCTAATTACAAAGATTACGGTGACAGAATTACTAAGAACGGTATAGATAAAACAACTGCTGAAGCATGCGCAGGCGGCGAGCTGCAGGATACACCGACTAACTGGATGACAAGCGAAACTCATTACAGACCATTCTGGAATTTAGAAGGTCCGCTTACACATGTAGGTTTCGGACTTGCTAAAGGAAGCGATGGAACGTGGTACACAACTGCAATCTGGTATTGATACTTTAATGACTAAGAAAAAAAAGGAAAAGAATTCTTACTTCGAGCTTTCAATGTTCAACAATGTAAGAGATACAATTTCTTTGGAGGAAATAGAGAATACAGGTAAACTTTTGCATCTGCTAAGTACGGAAGGGAATACTGATTCAGTTGATGGTAAAAAATTTAAGGAGAAAGAGGCTGAAGAATAATTCTATCTTCAGTTTACGAAAGCGGAGCGCACATTGTGGGCTTCGCTTTTTTTATTGAATTTTATTATATAAAAATCAAAACAAGATAAGTAACAAAAAGTACGAAGTGCACAAATCCCTGAAGTGCATTTGTCTCGCCTGACTTTGTTGTAATCATACTGACAAATATCGAAGTAACTATTAGTATGGATTGAGTAGGTGTAAGCCCCAGCGCCATTTCCCTGCCTGTTAAAATGCACACTGTAAGCACTGCAGGTATGGTAAGTGCTACTGTAGAAATTGTAGAGCCAAGTGAAATATTTATCGTACGCTGCATATCATTCTTCAGAGCAGCGCGTATGGCAGTCAATCCTTCCGGAGATACTATCACAATTGCAATAATAATAGCGCCGAACTCAGAAGGCAGATTGTTTACATCGGATAAATTATCCACTGCTATGGAAAGATAATGCGCTAACACCGATACAAGCGTGATTGTGCCGACAAGCAAAGCAACATGATAGCCTTTGCCGCGCATTTGTTTTTTAAATTCGTGTCCGGGATTTACAAGTTTATCTTCAGTTGTGTATGAAAAGAAATAACTGTGCTCTTTAGTCTGCAGGCGCAGAAAGAAAAAATACACAACAAGGAAAGTTACTATAATGAAAATGTGATATTTCCCCATCCCCGCAGGATTCATAATCGAAGGGAAGAAAAATCCCAAACTAAACATCAGAATAATTAGCGTAAGGTATGAATTAGTGCTTTTGAAATTATATTTCTGCTCGCGGAATTTCAGCCCGCCGAGAAACAATGATATGCCTACCAATCCGTTAACCAAAATCATCAGTGTAGAAAAAACAGTATCGCGCGCAAGCGTGGGGTCAGGGTCACCGTGAAATATCATAGCAAGCACCATGATGATTTCCACTGTAACAGCAGAGAGCGTAAGTATCAGCGTACCGTATGGCTCGCCGTACAAATGCGCCAGCGCTTCGGCGTGATGCACTACACCAATAGCAGCATATAAAATAACTGAGATGACTATTAAAAAGAAAATTACCGATGCCGAAGTAGAATGCAGAACACCTGATTCGAAATCGATAAAAAGAAAAATTACGATTAATGCAACGAGTGCAATGCATGTTGATAACTCGTTTTTAATAAAATTCAGCAATCTGTAATTAATTAAAATTTTTATTTATTTCTTAAAGCTGCGAGCTCTTTGAATAACTTCGTTTCTTTCTCGGTAAGATTTTTTAGCAGCTGGAGATTTACCTTTACATATAAATCGCCGAACTCATTTGCCTTTCCGTAAATAGGCATTCCCATTCCCGGAAGTCTTAACGCTTTTCCGTTGTCAGTTTCTTTAGCTATGTTTACTTTTATTGTGCCTTTGAAAGTTTTCACTTCAGCCTTTCCGCCAAGCTCGGCAGTGATAATATCTACGTGCAAATCAGTATACAAGTCAGCGCCTTTTCTTTCATAGCGGCTGTCTTTTTCAACTACTATCGAAAGCAATAAATCTCCATGCGCACCGCCGCCTGAACCTGCATAACCTTTGCCTGTTAATTTTAAAACCTGGCCGTCAGGCACACCTGGTTTTATTTTTAATTTTATTGACTGTCCGTCTATTGTGAACATCTTTTCAACACCGTGGTAAGCTTCTTCAAGAGTTACAGATAAAGAGGCGCGCATATCTTCTCCGCGCATAGAGCTTCGTCTGCCTTGTCTTGCTCTGCCGCCCTGTGAGAATCCCCCGCCACCACCGCCAAACATTGTTTCGAAGAAATCTGAAAATCCTCCGCCGCCGAAGCCGCCGAAGTCCTGATTGCTGTAAGTTCTTTGCTGTCCTCCGCCCTGGTTTTGGTAACGTGACCAGTCGAAGTCCTGCTCCTGTCCGCCTGACTGTTGATAGTATTTCCAGTTCTCGCCAAGCTCATCATATTTTTTTCTTTTAGCAGCGTCGCTTAATACTTCGTTTGCTTCATTTATTTCTTTGAATTTTTCTTCAGCCTGTTTATTGCCTGCGTTTTTATCGGGATGATATTTAACGGCAAGCTTTCTGTATGCTTTTTTTATCTCGTCCTGCGTAGCAGTTTTTTCTACTCCAAGGACTTTATAATAATCTTTATAATCCATAATTGATTGATGCTTAACATATTTAATTCAATCAGCAAAATAATGATTATAAAATTTCTTTTTGTAGTAAAAAGCATTCCCATACATTTATTTTAAGCAGGTATTTTTCATTGTTAATTCCGCTTTACACTCTTATCTTTCAGTAACGGGCTCTAAATATATATTCTTCTAAATTTAATCCTCTCTATGAAAACCATTCTAACTTTAGTAATTTTATTTTTTTGTTCAGTTATCTCATTTGCTCAGGTTACTCCTTTAAATCTTCCTGAGGCATTTGATAATTCTGTTACTCTCCCAAGAAATGCTCTTGATGGCTTTAATATGTTCACGGATAATACGTTCACGTCATTTAAACCTGAGTATGCAAATAAGCTTGCAGCAATAAAAGATTATGCTAAGAAAGTTAACGATTATATGGTTCAGACAGCGCAGGAAATTCAAACTCTTGCCATGAACAATGACCCTATAATTCAGGATACAAGCATGGAAGAAGTGAACAGAAGAATTAAAGCACTTAATGAAGAAATGACAACAATAATCACGAACGGTGTGGGCGAGCTTGGAACTGCGCAGGCAGAAATAAATGAAACGATAAACTCTTTGCCGGGCAACAATGAAAAACTTACAGCGCTGAACAACTATATCTCCGGTAAATACGCAGATATTCTAAACAGATATTCTGCTGTCTTGAGAGAAAAACTTGTAAGCATTAATCAAATATATCAGGATGTTAATTACGGTTCAGCAATCAGAAATCCTGTAACAAGAGTAACAACTCTTGCATCACTATATTCAACCGTCGAAGCATTTGTAAATCACAGGAATGATATTGTAAAAGGAACTGCTGAGAGACTTGCAAGAGACTATGTGGCTTACAAAAATTAAACTGATTTAAAAATGAAGGGATTAATATTTACTGTCTTTTTAGAAATGGTAGAAGAGAAGTATGGATATAGCGTTCAGGATAAAATCATAGTTCCATCCCGCTTAAAATCAAAAGGTGTATATACTTCAATAGGAACATATGACCACAAAGAACTAATCGATTTAATTCATAATCTCTCCGAAATCACAGGAGAACCACCGGACTTAATTCTAAAAAATTACGGTGAATACGCTTTTTCAATTTTTGCAGTAAAGTATTCGTACCTTTTGGAAAAAATAAACGATTTATTTTCATTCTTAGAATCAATCGATACGTATATTCATGTAGAAGTATTAAAACTTTATCCTGATGCTGAGCTGCCGAAATTTGAAACAGTACGCGCCGGCAGCAATACACTAATTTTTAAATACATTTCAAAAAGAAAAATGAGTGATTTTGCAGAAGGCCTTTTATCAGGAAGTATAAATCACTTTAATTCTAATACAAGTTACACAAAAGAAATTTTTAATGAAGGCGAAGAAGTAATATTTACACTTATTAATAACTGATGGAAGATATTCAGGCATTAAAAAATATAATTGAACGTGAAAAGCTCGCTAGAAAGCAGGCGGAAGAATTAATTGAATCAAAATCCCTTGAACTTTACTATGCGAATAAAAAACTTCAGGATATAAACTTATCTCTTGAGAAAAAATTTAATGAACAAACTGACAGGCTAAGAAGAAGTGAGGCGAAATTCCGTAACATCGTAGAACTTGCAAATGAGGGCATTGTCCAGCTGGATATGGAATTCAATATTATATATGCTAATTCAAGTTTTTGTGAAATGACATTTTACACTGAAGTTGAACTATCAAACAAAAATATTGAAGCTTTTATAATCAAAGGCGAAGCTGAAAAGTTTAAGAAAAAAATACTAAAGAACAGAAACGAAAACAGAAAAGATTTAGATATCCGGTTATTGACAAAATCCGGGCATTTAATGTGGACTTCCTGCAACGCAAATTTTGTCAGGGAAGATGGAGATATAAAAGGTATTTACTTAGTCTTCACTGATATTTCCCATAGAAAGAAAGCTGAAACACAAATCATCAAGACTAAAGAATTTTACGAGAACATTCTTAACAGCATTCCTTCCGATATTGTGGCATTTGATAAAGACCACAACTATCAGTTCATAAATCCTGTAGCAGTAAAAAATACTGAGATAAGAAACTGGCTTATAGGAAAAAATGATTACGATTATGCAAGATTAAAAAATGCAAGCACAGCAAATGCCGATGCCAGAAGAAAACTTTTTAATAAGGTTGTTGAAGGCGGCAAAGAACTTGCCTTTGAAGAAAACCTAAGCAAGAAGGGAAAAGAAGAATGGGTATTAAGAAGGATGACTCCTATCTTTGATGAAGAAGGAAATCTGAAAATGGTAATAGGCTACGGCCTTGATATAACAAACATCAAAAAAGCGCAGATGCAGCTTCTTCAGAATGAAGTACTTCTGAAGGGCGTAAATGATACTTCTCATATTATGCTTTCGCAGGAAGATTATGAAAGCGCAATTGATAACGTGCTTCGGGTACTGCTTGAAGCCACAGGCGCTGATAGAATAAATATCTGGGAGAACGGAGTAACTGATTACGGATGGATATGCATGAGCCAGAGATATTCAAGATTTAACGGCGTTGAAGCAATGATGGTAAATAATCCCGAGCTTCAAAATTTAGCTTACCAGAAAGTCGGCTTTGAAAGATGGTATGAAGAGCTTAGCCAGGGCAGAGTAATAAAAGGATGCATAAAGAACTTCCCTGAAGTTGAAAGAGTAGTGATGGAATCTTACAAAATAAAATCTACCCTTATTGTTCCGATTTTTTCAGATAGCAATCTATGGGGTATGATAGGATTTGATGACTGCGCATCCGGACGTGAATGGACTAAGTACGAAGAAAATATTTTAAGCAACGTTGCAATTTCAATCGGCAGCTACATTACTAAAAAAAGAATTGAGCAGGATTTAATCATAGCAAAACAAAATGCAGAAGAAGCAACACTTGCAAAGAGCCGGTTCCTTTCTACTATGAGCCATGAAATAAGAACCCCTATGAATGCAGTTATAGGATATACTTATTTGCTTATGCAGGAAAATCCGAAGCAGTACCAGCTGGAATATCTGAAGCCCCTGCAGTTCTCTGCCAATCATCTCCTAGCTTTAATAAATGACATTCTGGATTTTTCAAAAATAGAAGCGGGCAAAGTTGAGTTTGAGTTTATCGAGTTTGATTTGAGAGAGACTATAGACGGCATTATGAAAATTTTTGCGCTAAAGGCAGCCGAGAAAAAAATAAGTCTTGATTTAATTTTACCGAATAATCTTCCCGATATAATTCTGGGGGACATAGTAAGAATAAATCAGATTCTCACGAATCTTGTAAGCAATGCTCTTAAATTCACTGAAAAAGGCGGAGTTACAATCGAGCTTGAAAATAAGAATGAAACAAAAAATAAAATTGAGATATTATTTAAAGTAAAAGATACGGGCATTGGAATTCCCGAGGAAAAGCTAAACAATATTTTCGAAAGCTTTACGCAGGCAAATTCATCCACGACGAGAAAATACGGCGGAACCGGTTTAGGTCTGGCGATTTCAAAAAAACTGATAGAGCTTCTTGGCGGAGAAATAAAAGTTGAGAGCAAAGCTGGAGAAGGAACGACTTTCAGTTTTAATATTCAGTTCGGCAAGAGTAAGAGCCTGAAAATAAAAAAGTACTATGGCGATGGTAAAGACGTAATATTTGAATCGATGAAAGGGGTTAAAATTTTAGTAGTGGAAGATAATCCTGTAAATGCAGTGCTTGCTGAAAAATTTCTGAAGAAGTGGAATATTGAAACAGATACTGCGGAAAACGGACTAGTAGCAGTAGAAAGAGTACAGGAGAAAGAGTTCGATTTAATATTAATGGATTTGCAGATGCCGGAAATGAACGGATATGAGGCTGCGCTAACAATCAGAAATCTATCCGGAAGCTATTTTAAAAATGTTCCTATAGTGGCGCTTTCCGCTGAGGTTACTTCAGAAGTAAAGAAAGAAGTGCATCTTTATGGAATGAATGATTCACTCACTAAGCCGTTCAATCCTTCGGAGCTTTATCATTCAATAAAAAACCTGTTAAAAAAATTTTAAAATTAGTATCTTAGAAGTAAACCAATTATCCCCAATATGAGCGGTGAATTTTATATAATAATGACTTTAGCCGTTGCAATTATCGGCATAATAGGATTTGTCATTGTCCAGAGCAACCACAAAAAGCAGCAGAAGTTTCTTTTTGACCAAATAAAACTGCGTTTATTAGAAGTAAGAACACGTGAGGAATTTGAAGAAATATACTTTCAGATGGTCAACAAAGAAATAAAAGAGCTTACCAAGGATCAGCACGACGAACTTTATGAAATAAAGAAAGTTCTCGATAAAAATTTAATATAATTTATCCCTTAAACCACTTTCTGAAATCAGAGGCATTTTCTTTGCTCACAACAACTTCATCCTTAGCTGGATTGATGGTTAAAACTATTTTTCCTGAATCAGTTTTAAATTTCTCAATAAAATTTCTGTTAACAATGTATTGCCTGTTTGCGCGGAAAAAAATTTCTGGATTTAATTCCGGCATAAGCTCAGAAAGGTTATTATCAGTAATGTATTTGTAATTCTGATAATCGCGGATAAATGTAATTTTAAACTCAGTATAGAAGCATGAAATATCTTCTGCTTTTATTGCAATGTGCTCAGTTCCCTTTTTGACAATAAATCTTTTCTTGAAATCTTTTCCCTCATTCAATTGTGTGATTGAATTTATTTTTCTCTGAAGAAAAACTGATTCTAAATCATTTATCTTCTGCAAAGCTTTCTTCAGGCGTTCTTTTGTGTAGGGCTTAAGAAGGTAATCTATTGAGTTATATTCAAAAGATTTCAAAACATAGTCATCATAAGCAGTAGTAAATATCACAGGGAAATCCGGCTGAATAATTTTAAACAACTCAAATGAACTTTCATCGGAGAGCTGCACATCTACAAAGGCAAGCTCGGGAGATTTATTTTCTGCAAACCATTTTACGCAATCCTTTACGCTTTTTAATTTCGATAAAATATTTATCGAGGGGTTAATTTCAATAAGCATATTTTCAAGCTTATCAGCTGCAGGCGCTTCATCTTCTATTATGATAACATTCATTAATAATTCAGTTTTAACATTGGGAGATGCAGAATAAAATATCCTTTATCGGATACATAGTTTATTTCTTTACCGGTGATAATTTTGTATCTCTCTGCAAGATTTTTAAGTCCTATCTTAGATGACTCTCTCACAGATTTCTTTATATTGATTTTATTTGTAATGATTAAGCTGTCATTTGATAACTCAATATCCAACTCTAACGGATTTTCTTCCGTAACTTCATTATGCTTTACAGCATTTTCAACTGCAGTCATTATTGAAACCGGTGGGATTAAGTACTTCGAATAATCATCCTTAGCAAAATTTATTCCAAGCACAAGATTTTCAGAATATCTTAAGCTCAGCAATGAAAAATATCTGTTCAAAAAAATTATTTCATCCTCAAGAAGAACAAGCTTATTATCTTTGTTTCGAAGAATGTATCTGTATACATCTGCAAGATCTTCCACGTATTGTTTTGCAATTTCCGGGGATACGTCAATAAGGTGAGTTAAATTGTTCAGCGAGTTAAACATAAAGTGCGGGTCAATCTGGTTTTTCAATGCCTGAAGCTCTGCCTGAATTTTTGAGCGCTCGAGCTGCTCTTCCTTTATTTTATCTGACTCCCTGGCTTTTATTAAGAAAAATGTTTCATATATATGTGTGATAAAAAAAACACAGACCACACAAATAATTATATTGAAGTGTATTTTTTGCCAAATAATGCTTTCACCAAGTATAAATACAAACCAAACTGAAATAAACAATAATAAAACAGCAGATGTATAAACAATGTTGGAAGTAACTAAATAAAAAACTTTTTTGAAAGGGTTGTTAAGCCAGTTCACTTTATCCTGAATAAATATGAGTATCCATCTGTTTCCGTACCAGATAAAAAAAGCAATAACAATAAAGTAGAGATATGAAAAAATCAGAAATGGAAAACTAGATGTTGAGTTTTTTATCAAACCCGTAGCATTCGGTATTACTGCGCCAAAGAATATAGAGCCAATTATTATGATAAAGCTATCTTTAATTATTATTTTTTCTTTAGTGTTGTTGAACATAAACAAAAATAAAGAGAATTATTCATTAAGAGAACCTATTTATTCCGTTTCAGCATAAATTTTTTCCGCTTTAGTCAGATTGGGACAATTTTCAAAATTGTTAAGCGTATTTTTAAACATAAAATAAATTTCATCTATTAACTGAACAAAATAAAACATGGCAAGAGTAATGCATTTTGAAATTCCATCTGATAATCCTGAAGAATCAACAAAGTTCTTTTCCAAAGTCTTCGGCTGGAAATTTAACCGCTGGGGTGAGGAACAATACTGGCTGGCTGAAACTGGTCCAAGCGACGCCCCCGGGATAAACGGAGCAATAATAAAAAAGAATGGACCTGACCATCCGCTAGTTAATACTATTGGTGTAGAAAATATTGACGATACTATTAAAGCAGTGCAGGACTATGGCTGCGAAGTGGTTGTTCCGAAAATGGTTGTTCCGGGTGTAGGATATCTAATGTACTTTAAAGACCCTGATAAAAATATTACAGGTGTAATGCAAATGGACCCTAACGCAAAATAAAAAAAATGGAAAATTCATTTCAAACACTTAACTGGATTGCTATATCTGCTTCTACACTTCTCTCATTTATTTTGGGAAGCTTGTGGTACTCGCCCGTCCTATTCGGAAAACTCTGGCAAAGTGAAGCCGGACTATCCGATGAAAAATTAAAGAATGGGAATATGGGACTCATATTCGGTGGAGCATTTATTTTAATATTTATATCAATGTTCAATCTTGCTATGTTTCTTGGTCCAAAGGCAGATTTATCATTCGGTATGATGGCAGGATTTCTTACCGGCTTCGGCTGGGTGGCGACTTCTATAGGAGTGCTATATCTGTTTGAACGCAGATCTCTTAAATTATTTTTTATAAACGCAGGCTACCATATTATTTGCTTCACAGCTTCAGGAGCAATACTAGGGGGCTGGAAATAAATAAATTTATTTTATATGAAAAAAATTTTATTACTAATAATTATTTTAATATTTATGGAAAATGTAAAAGCTCAGGATGCAGATACTACAAAAGACGGCCAGATGAAAAAATATTATATGGTATTTTTAAGGTCGGGACCGAATAAAGACTACAGTGATACCGCAAAGATCAATAAGTATCAGGCAGGACATATAGCAAATATTGTCAGAGTATATGAAATGGGAAAAATGGATATTGCCGGACCTTTCGGCGGGAATACAGAGCTAAGGGGAATTTTTATTATGAATGTAAAAAATGAATCTGAAATTAAAGAATTGCTTGCAGATGATATTTACATAAAAGAAGGCTATCTTGTTTATGATTACCTTCCGTGGTATGCTGAAAAAGGCGCGAAGCTGAGGTAGGAAATCTAAACTATATTAAACTAAAATTCTGCTTACCAAGCTCTGCTTGGTAAGTGCATATTTTGCAAAGCTCTGCTTTGCATTGAAGCGGAGCTTCAAGGAATAGTTCCTTGCGAAGCAGAGCTTCGCAAGTAGAAATCCTTTATTGATTATAGATATTATCTATCACCGGCTGCAATGAATTCTGATAAACGGGATTTATTCTCATCGCTTCCTGAAAATCACTTATAGCATCTTCTCTTCTTCCCATATCAAGATAAGTATATCCCCTGTTCTGATACGCGAAAGCATAGTTAGGGTCAATCGATACTGCCCTGTTGAAATCCTTAATTGCTTTTTTATATTCACCTAATGAACGGTATGCCATTCCTCTGTTATTCAAAGCGTAAGCAAAATCAGGAATAATTTCCATTGCCCTGTTATAATCTTCGATTGCTAAATCATATTTCTGCATATCGTTGAATACAACTCCGCGCTGAACAAACAACGCTGCATTCTTAGGGTCCATGTTTAACGCAGTAGTGTAATCATTCAGAGCATTATCATATTCTTTTGCTGCATAATATAAGTTTCCCCTGTTAACATAAAAATCTTTTGACGATGTGCTAAGCTCGATAGCTTTATTATAATTTGTTAAAGCTTCAGCACTGTTTCCTGATTGGGCATCTACTAAACCGAGTCCGTTATATGCCTCTGCATAGCTGCCATTCATATCTCTTGCTTTGGTAAAATCCTGTCTTGCGTTTTCAAAATTACCTGCATCATAATTAGCAATTCCTCTTCCGTAATAAGCATCATAGAGTGATGAGTTAAGCTCGAGAGCGCGGGTAAAATCTGCTATAGCTTTATCTGAATTTTTAAAATAATTATTTACGTTTCCGCTTTTTAAAAATGCCTGGTAGCTGTAAGGTCCGAGAGTTTTAGCATTATCGTAATCAATCCATGCGTTTCCGTAATCTCCCACTGCAACGTGAGCATCTCCCAGCGCCATTCTGTAATCAAAATTAGTCGGATTTAATTCAACAGCTTTTATAAGGTCGCCTATTTCCTTATCATACTCTTTATTATTGTGATATATTTTGCTTCGGTTATAGTATGCATCGAAATTATTCGGGTCAAAATAAATTGCTTTGAAAAAATTCCCGAGCGCCATATCATTGTTACCCATTCCATAATACATTTTACCGAGTGAGTTATATGCATAAGAATTATTCGGCTGAATGCTTACTGAATTCTCATAGGCAGCTATTGCTCCTGCCATATCTCCCATCGCTTCGTATGTACGGCCTTTATTAAAATATGCATAATCGTATGCAGGGTTCCATTGTGTAGCCAAACTGAAATTATCCAGCGCTGCCTGATAATTTTTCATATCATATAGAACCATTCCCTTTGTGTTGTATGCTTCAGGCAATGTCGGGTCGATTCTTATTGCATTATCGGCATCAAGCAGAGCATTGGTTTTATCATTCAGTAAATAATAAGTATACCCGCGGAGATTTAATGCGCTGGCATAAGTTGGCTGCTGAGCCAATGCCTGATTAAAATATTGCAACGCTGAATTGTATGAGCCGCTGTAGAGATCGGCTTTTCCCAGATCATATAAGTCGTTTGCAGTCTGAGCCTGAACAAGATTGAGAAAAATCCCCCATAAAAATAATATCTTTACAAAATTTTTGAACATAATCCTTTTTAGTTTATTACAACAAAATTATAGAAAATTAGTTTAAAAATAAGTGGTGAAAAATCGAAGTGTAGTTTCGCAGGTTATACTAACGGCACAACCATTACCGGTATTTTTGAATGACGTATTATATCTTCTGAGATGCTTCCGATTATCAGACGTTTCCATCCTGTAGTTCTGTGCGTTCCTGTGATAATTAATTCTGCTCCCCATCTCTCTGCAGTTTTTAAAATTTCTTTATAAGGCTTTCCGACAGGACTAAATTGATGCATAGTTAAATTATGGAAGTATAAATTGCGTAAACCTTCAATTAGTTTATCGGATGCTCTTTCGAGGATTACCAGAGCATCAGCCGGAGAAATTCCTGCATCTATATTGCCTACAGTCTGGGATTCATCAATTACGTGTATCAATCCTATTTCTGCATTATTTAACTTTGCGAGTTCAATGCCTTTTTTGACAGCTTCGATTGAGTATGGGCTGTCATCAACTGAAATTAATATTTTACTGAATCCCATTTTAAAATTAATTATATCTTTTTTACTAAATACATTCCTAAAAATGTCGCGGCTAATCCTATTGCAAAGCTAAGTATTGTATAGCTTACAAAATACATATAATCCCCTTCCTTAATGAGAGCAAAATTTTCATAGGAGAAAGTTGAAAAAGTTGTAAAGCCTCCGCAGATTCCCGTTGCCAGAAATAATCTGTACTCGAGTGTGAACCAGTCGAATCTTTCCGGCAGTGTAAGAAATATACCAATGAGAAAGCACCCTATGATATTCACTAAAAAAGTAGAGTATGGAAACGGATTATTAATCCATCCGGTAAACGACTTGCTTACTAAATATCGCAATGCACTGCCTATTCCGCCGCCAAGAAAAACTAAAATTACTTCTTTCATTTTTTATTTAGAGAATCAATTTTACTTAATGCGTATTGATTACCAGGATATAGTGTTAATATCTGATTAAAAATTTCTATAGCTTTTTCTTTATTGCCTAACTGCAGATACATTTCAGATGCTCCGCTTAACGCATTAATATTTTTCGGGTCACTTTTTATTGCATCATTAAAATATTGTAGCGCCTTTTTAAAATCTTTTAGTTCCTGATAACACATTCCGATATTATTCTGGTAACCCGATTTTAAGGCAGGGTTCAATTCTATTAGTTCTTCTAAATCTTTTATTGCTTCCCTGTACTTTTTAGTTGAATAGTTATCGAAAGAACTTTTTTCTTTCAACTGAATAACCTGAACCACTTCCTGATTTGGAGTGTTGATTCCCGGGATATTCGGCGGCTGTACGCCGGGGGGCATACCTTCCGGATTATTTTGCCCGTTACCCTGAGTATTCATTTTCAACGACATCAGCATTTGACCGGATTGCTTGTAATCGGGTGAAACGGTCTGAAGTTTTTCCAGTATATAAATTGCATCATCTTTCCTTCCCTTCATCTGATATATCTGCGCTAGCTGGAAGTAACCGTCAGGAGCAAGAGAGTCAATCGAAATCCCCTTCTTTAATTCTATTTCAGCGGAGTCAAGATTGCCGTGTATCATGTGAATCAATCCAAGATTATGATGGGCAAGCAATGCATTATCTCTAATTTCAATAGCGCGTCTGTATCTCTTCGCTGCTTCATCGTAATTTTTATTGTTTGCAAAAATATTTCCTGCGTTAACAAGAAGTACATTACCGTCTACTCCGTCACCTGTTTTATATAGGATGTCATTGGTTTTCCATTCAGCATTGCGGTTGATAGTCATATAGGAAAAAGCAATCAATACTAATCCGGCAAGTAAAAGAATAGCGGCTTTATTTTTTTCATTAAAATATTTCAGAAGAATTATTCCTATGAAAAGTGATAAAGCAAAAGATGTCATATATAAAAATCTTTCTGCCATAAAATTCATAGTCGGCACAAGATTCATTACCGGCGCAAGGGATACAAGAAAAAATAAAAGCGCAAATGAGATGGCGCTCTGCTTTTTGTATAATAACGCTGCACCTGCTATCATAGCAAGGATAAATGTTATCGAAAGTATAACATTTATATCAAGCGAAGTTGAATCCGGTATCACTCCGTTATAATGATACAGTAGATTTACAGGGTAAAATAAAAGCTTGAAATAAACAGGAATTGTTTTCAGCATCGTGAAAAAAACTACGCTAGTATCTTTACCCACAAAGTACATGTAATTGAGTCTATCCGGAACATCTTTCAGCGCAAAGTATCTGATGATGAAATAAAAAATTGTAACTCCTGCAAAGAGCAGATATGTTTTAATATTTTGACTGAAATAACTGAAAGATTTTTTCTTATATACGAAATCATAAAGCAAAATTATCACCGGCATAGTTATAATCATTTCTTTTGATAGTAATCCAATAAAATAAAAAACTACAGAGAGGATTAAAAACTTCGAAGTTTTATTTTCAGAATCGGAAAACTTTATATAGTAGAGAAATGATGCAAAGAAAAAAAGCGTAACAATGGAATCCGTTCTGCCGCTTACCCAGCTTACCGCTTCTGTATGAATAGGGTGAACAACAAAGAGTAACGTAACAATTAAAGATATAAAATTTCCGTATTTTGATTTTGCAAAGAGCAGTGAAAAAATTTTGAAAAGTAGAAGCGATGCTATTAAGTGAATAACTACATTTGTAATATGAAATCCTTTTGGAGATAAGCCGTAAAACGCGTAATCAATTGCATACGTTGCCGAAACAATGGGTCGGTAATATTTACCTATGACTTTATGAAAACCTTCTTCCCCTGTGAAATATTTAGAAATATTCGAAAGGCTCGTTATTGATGTATTATTCTGAACAACGCTTTCGTCATCGAATACAAAATCATTTTGAAATGTATTGAAGAATACAATAAGAGTAACTATTGCAATTATAATGTAACAGTAAGAGGATTTTATATTCTGCATTAAAATTTTATTTATTAAAGAAACTTTCCATCAGCCCTACACGAATCATCATAATTGCAATTGCTGCAAGAAATAGTGAAGCAACTTTTGCAAAAGCTTTAGAGCCTGCCTGTCCCAGTGCTTTTGTAGTGAAATCTGCGTAGTACAAAGCTAAGAAAGTAATTAAAATATTTATAACTAATGATGTAACTGTATAAGAAAATCCATATGCATTATTGCTAATCATGATAGTTGTAAGAACACCGGGACCTGCAATCAAAGGTATTCCTAACGGAACTATACCCACATCTGACGGTTTAATATCTCTGACACGTGACGAATAAAAAAGTAAATCGTTGATTGAGATTATTAAAAGAATAAGTCCGCCTGCAATACGAAAATCGTTAACTGTAATACCGAGAAAATTAAAAATTGCATTGCCAATAAAAAGAAATGCAAGGCATACAATAAGAGCAGCAAAGCTTGCCTGCAAAGTGAGTTTCTTTTTTTCTTCTCTGTTAATAGTTTCTGTAAGCCCCAGATACATTGGTATTATTCCCAGCGCATCGAATGCAACAAACATAGGTATAAATGCGAGAAGAAAGGTTTCGAAATTCATTTTATTTTTCGGATAACTTTATCAATTTACCATTAATAGAAATATATAACAATTTAAAACAACAATAAGATAGTTTATGAGATATTTTAAAAGTTTCGCATTCATAATTTTAGTTTTAGTTTCCCTCAATTCATATGCTCAAAACAAATACGCAGTATCAATAAATTATACTCCGGTACTTAATACCTCTGACTTTGAATCTGTGTTCGGAGGAAAAACAGGAAAGAAAGTAAAGTTAGATGAACAGGGCTTGATAAGAGAAATGGAATTTGTCGCAATGCCGAATACAGTTTTTGAAATTACAGAAACTATTTCTAAAGGCAACCACAATATTTATAAAGTAACTACAAATGATTATCAGTATAAAGGAGACTTTTATATTGACAGCAGATTTGTAAGAGTGGACGATTCACGTCTTGAAGACCGGTGGAAGATTGTTCCCTCTAAAGAAGAAGTAATAAAAAATATGAATGCGCTCGAAGGATATCCATATATGTGGGGAGGCAATGCAGCTGATGGAATTTCTGAAATGCTGGCATACTATAAACCGGCGGCAGATATAGATGAAGAAACAAAAACAAACTGGATAATGAAAGGCGTTGATTGCTCCGGGTTGATATATCAATCAACGGGCGGAGCGACACCAAGGAATACTTCTACACTCTGCTCATACGGAACGGGGATTGAAATTGAAAATTTATCCGCAGAAGAGATCAGCAAAAAACTACAGCCCTTAGATATTATTGTATGGAGCGGTCACGTTATTATAGTGCTCGATAATAATACAACAATCGAGAGCACTCCTGCAGAGGGAGTTCATAAATCGGATTTAGTATCCCGCTTACAGTCAGTGATAAATGAACGTACTCCCGTTAATGACTGGGCATCTACATCGGGAAAAAGATTCGTTGTGAGAAGGTGGATGCAGTAGTTACCCCAGCTCAAAGCTTGTAACACCAAACACTTTCTCTACCGGTATCTGCGGATTTCCATTCTTATACATTCTTGCTGTTTCGAAAACGTATTTCATATTATATTTTTCCTGTATAGCCATTCCTTCTTTATTTATTTCAGGAATATCTAAATATACTTCTTTTCCTTCGGCAAATTCAACTAAAGATAAAAAGAGTTTTTCAGCATGTGATTTATTTTCTGCAAAGATAGGACCTATCTTATATCCTTTGAAACATTTTCTTATCACCCCATAACCTGCAACTAAACTATTATTAGTTATAGCCAGTCCGTATGATTCGGGCATTGTTATCCATTCTTTCAAAAATGAACTTCTGTCCGCTTTGAAAATGTTTTTATCAAAATGCACTAAGTCGTACATGGAAATATTTTTTATCTCCATGCATTCAGTCTGAAGTTTTCCTTTCATCCCAATTCCCTCGTATCGCATCTGGTTATGAGCAAATACAAACCCTGATTTTTTGTAATTCTCCTGCTGCGCCACAACTCCGTCAATTCCGAAACACAGTCCGTTTATGTATTCTATAACATGATTGTACATTTGAATGCCGTAATCCATTCCTCTGTATTCTTCCTGCACAATATAAAATCCACCGAATACAAATTTATCTTCATACTTAACTCCTGAAACACATGATATTATTTTCCCGTCGAGTTCACCTACAAAAAAACCATTCGGGTCAGCGGCAAAAAACGGCTTTTTATCATACAGTCCGGGGTTCCAGCCCTCTTTTCTTGCTAATTCTATCATAAAATCCAAATCATTTTCCGTTGCCGTGCGTACAATGTAATTATTGTTGCTCATTCTTTAAATTTTTATTTATTTATATTTGTTCACTAAAGAAAGCATTCTCATCCACTAATTCAATGAAAATTTTATATTCTTATTTAAAAAATTACAGAGGCCTTGTATTATTAGCTCTGTTTCTTGCAGCGGTAAACCAGGTCTTCTCACTTCTTGACCCTTATATTTTCAGATTAATAATTGACGGCTATGCGACTAAGTTTGAACAATACGATCTTGAACATTTTATAAAAGGTGTTTCATGGCTTTTATTCCTGGCGATTTCAGTTGCATTTATTTCAAGAGTTGCAAAAAACTTTCAGGACTATTATATCAACAATATTACCCAGCGTCTCGGGGCACAGATTTACTCTGATGGCTTAAGACATTCGCTTGAACTTCCCTATCAGGTATTTGAAGACCAGCGCAGCGGTGAAACACTCGGCATTTTGCAAAAGGTAAGGCTCGATACTGAAAAACTAATAAGCGCAGGTATTAATATTTTATTCACCTCACTTGTCGGGTTGATTTTTGTGATTGTATATTCACTTTCAGTGCACTGGATAATTGTACCATTGTATGCGCTGCTGGGACCATTGATCGGAATTGTAAGCTCTCGCCTTAGTAAAAAAATAAAAATTGTTCAGAAAGATATTGTTGCGCAGACAACTGCTCTTGCAGGCTCTACAACTGAATCATTAAGAAATATTGAGCTTGTAAAAAGTCTTGGCCTTGCGAATCAGGAAATCACAAGACTCAACAATACTACAAATCAAATTTTACAGCTTGAGTTAAAAAAAGTAAAGTATATTCGCAAGATAAGTTTCTTACAGGGTACTATGGTAAACCTGTTAAGGAACATGATACTTATAATTATGCTATATCTTATTTTCGATAAGCAGATAACATTCGGGCAGTTCTTCTCTTTATTTATTTATTCATTCTTTATCTTCGGACCACTGCAGATGATGGGAGATGTAATCAATATTTACAGAGAGGCAGAAGTATCTTTGAATAATTTTGAAAAAATTATGAAGATGCCGCTTGAAGAGAAACCCAAAAGTCCTGTAGTTATAGAAAGCATAAAAACACTTGGGTTCGAAGATGTTACTTTCAAACACTTAACGGCAAAGGGAAATGCCATCACGGATATTTCGTTTAAAACCGAGCTGGGCAAAACTATTGCATTCGTCGGTCCTTCCGGTGCAGGGAAAACTACATTGGTAAAACTTCTTGTCGGGCTTTATAAACCGCAGGCGGGAAGAATTTTATATAACGGTGAACCTGAAAACCTTGTTGATTTAGACCACTTGAGAAATCAGATTGGCTTTGTTACACAGGATACACAATTGTTTTCAGGTACGATAAAAGAAAATCTTTTATTTGTAAATCCGAATGCTACAGATGAAATGATTTATGATGTATTGAAAAAAGCTGCATGTGACGGACTGCTTGCCAGAGCTGATAACGGAATAGATACAGTAATCGGCGAGGGCGGCGTGAAAGTTTCCGGCGGTGAAAAACAAAGACTTTCCATTGCAAGAGCTTTATTAAGACGCCCGACTGTGATGGTATTCGATGAGGCAACTTCTGCACTGGATTCATTAACAGAGGAAGAAATCAGCAGAACGATAAGGGAAATTTCATCAAGCGATGAGCATTTGACTATAATGATTGCACACAGGCTATCGACTGTATTGCATTCAGATGTGATTTATGTGCTTGAAAAAGGTAAGATAATTGAATCAGGTAAACATGATGAGCTGCTTGAACTGAAAGGGCTTTATTACGCAATGTGGAGACAGCAAATCGGTGAAAGAAAAAGAGATAGTGACAATGTAAATTTATTGAAACCGAAAGAAGCAGCAAAGAATTAACATATAAAAAGTATTTTATGAATAAGCCTGAGAGTATTTACTTCAGGCTTTTTGTTTTTATTTTTTATAAATAATCGAGCAGCCTATAGATTTTGTTTCTTTTATTTTCACGTCTTCGCCTCTTAACAATTCATTAACTGCGTTCTCTACATATTTATTTTGTACTAATTCAGGATGGGCTGCATTATTATCTATAGCTCCGTTATATTTTATTATCCATTCATTATTTTCTTTCCAGATAACAAATGCATGCGGAGTTTTTTTCGCTCCGAAATTTTTTGCAACAACTTGCTCTGCATCAGTCAGATATGAAAAATTAAAATTACTTTCTTTCGCAGACTTCACCATTTCAGTAAAACTGTTTTCTTCAAATTGAAGAGTATCAGTTGAGTTTATAGCAATCAATGGTATTCCTAACGGCATATATTTAAGATTCATTTCATTCATCCTTTGAGGATAGAGCTTTGCAAACGGGCATCCGTTGCTTGTGAAAACTATAATAAATCCTTTCGCCTCCGGAAAGTCTTTTAAAGATAAAATTTTTCCGTCAATATTCTTGAGCTGAAAATCTTCAATGGTATTTTCTCCTCCTGTAAAGCCTGTTATAAGAAAGTAGAAAACTAAAAATGTTACGCTGACTATTTTCATTCTATTTTTTTATAAATCTTAATGTTTGTGTTTCAAAAGTTTTATCAAAAATTACCTGCGCAAAATAAATTCCGACAGGAAGATTACTTATATCAATTCCGTTCTGTACTTCAGGCTTTGGCAGCATGTACATTGTTTTACCGAGTATATTAGTAATGCGCACATTATATACACCCTGATCCGAGCCGTTGTTATTGAAAAATAATTTATTGAATGCAGGATTCGGATATACGCTGAATAATGGTTTATGCTGAACTGTGGTTGTTCCTTCTACAATTCCAACTGAAGGGTTCTTTACAACAAACTGCCCCATCATTCCGTCATCTTCGTGCAGTGAAATATGGCAGTGATACATGAAGGGATGAAGTGAATCTGCATAATCTTCAAACTTAGCAATGAATCTTATCGTCTCATTTGATTTTACTAAAAGTACATCTTTCCAGCCACTTTCAGCTGCCGGAGGAGCAACACCATTTCTAGTTAAGATATGAAACTCAACATCATGGATATGAAAAGGGTGCGCAAAACCTGATGTGCTTGTTATCTGCCAAATCTCAGTATTATTCAACGGTACATTATAGTTATTATAATTCATATCAAAAAGTTTATGATTTATTAAGAACGAAACACCCTGATTTCCGGCTATAGTCGTATCTGTAATAGTTAGCGCGCGGGTTATATTAGAAGAAGATTCACTTGGGAAAACATTTGTAGTAAGTGATGCAGGGATTGTAGTAACAGGGTTAGAAGTCTGTGCAGTAACATTAAATCTTACTATATTAAAATCTTTTCTCGCAAGATAATTATAAAACGGAGTTCCGGGTGGGAACACATCACCCCCGGGAATATTTTGTGCAAGTACGGAATTATAAGCCATAAGGTTAACATTCGTACCTGACTGCTCTGTGAAGTTAACTAGTATCTCAATACGCTCACCTGCCGAAAGTAAATAACGTGTTAGTGCAACAGGAGCATTTAGCAATCCGCCGTCTGATGTTATTACATAAAAAGTTCTGTTATCGCTAAAGCCCAAATTATATGAGCGTTCAGTAGCACCGTTTAAAATTCTGAATCTCACTACCTGAGCCGGAGCATTTGTCTGCGGTCTTATTGTTCCGTTCACAATCATTGTATCACCGTAAGGAACTACTTCAATCTGATTAGAAGTATTAAATCTTCTATCCGTTAATACTAACGGAATATCATCAATGCCATATTTTCTTGGGAGAGCCAATGCGCTTTCGATTGCATCACGGACGATTATAAGTCCGCCAAGCCCGCTGCTTATCTGCTCTTCCGTCATTTCATGCAAGTGCGGATGATACCAGTATAGTCCGGCATTGTTTGTAACCTGCCAGAAGGGCTGCCAGATTGTTGAAGGAGGCACTACCTGATGCGGCCCGCCATCCATAACAGCAGGAAGGTGCATTCCATGCCAGTGCATTGTTGTGGAATCCTGAAGTCTGTTAGTAAGGTTTATGTGAACAACATCGCCCTTATTCCATATCATAGTCGGTCCCCACCAGTTTCCGTTTATTCCGGCAGTAACTGTCTGGTTCCCCGGAATCATTTGCTTAATTGTATCTTTTACAGTTAAATTAAATGTAGTGCCGCTTAGTGTATCAGGGATAAAGAGTGTATTATACTGAGCGTTTGCGTTTATTGAAAATGCCAGAAAAAAAAGAACCAGGAAGAATTTAGACATGTTGGGGTATTTAGTTTCACAATGAATAATTAGATGTATTTAACCTGAAAAACTTGCGCTAAAATGATAAATAAAGATAAAACTTTTTTCAGAAAAATTTTGTAAGTTATAATATATAAAAAGTGAAGGATTATTATAAAATATTAGAGCTGAATAGTGACGCATCATTTAATCAGATAAAATCTGCTTTCAGAAGACTATCTTTTAAATATCACCCCGACTTAAACAACGAGCCTGATGCAGAAGATAATTTCAAATTGGTGAACGAAGCATACCAGATCTTAACAGACCCCTTTCTTAAAAATATTTACGATGAAAAGTTAAAAAATCAAAATACAACTTTTTCTTACCGGGAGCCTGTATTAAAAGCAGAAGTATATAAAAGGAGAAGTAATTCTTTCAGAAACGTTACTCTTATTTTTTTGTTGCTCTTAAGTGGCTTTCTTATTTTTCAAGCAGCGTCTTCTATCACTTCAGTAAATACGATAAACGAATATAAATCAAACCTCTCCAAAAAAGCGAATGAGTTTTATCTACATTCACAGCAAAGAGATAAACAAATAGATATAATTATCCGCCGCACAAACAGCTTAGTGGATATGTTCAGAAACATTCCAAAGTAACTTCTTGACAACTCAAACTTATGAAGAAATTTTTTTTATACTTAATGGCAATATTTTATATCTGCGCAGGAGTAAATCATTTCTGGCATCCAGCTGATTATATAAAGATAATGCCTGCATATATTCCCTTTCATTCGGAATTAGTTTTTATCAGTGGAGTGTTTGAAATTCTATGCGGATTATTACTCATCCCCAAACGGACGCGAAGAACCGGCGCTTGGCTTACAATACTATTGCTCATAGCAGTTTTCCCGGCGAATATTCAGATGGCAATAAATTATTATAATGAAAATAATCCGGACTTATGGATTGCTGTAGCAAGATTGCCTGTGCAAGTATTTTTAATTTGGTGGGCAAGTGTTTATGCTAAAAAAAATTAAATTATAATATTTAAATTTCAAAATTTGTTTCAATTTAAACTGAAATAAAAATTCGGTATTTTACTATTCACCAAAAAACTAAACGAGGTATAATGAGAAACTTTTTCACCCTGTTAATTTCAATTTTTTTTTTAACATCATTTCTAAAAGCGCAGACACCGCAGGTAGAAAACGCAATTCCTACCGGATTGCTTTCTGTCGTTAATCCTGACTTTGCTCAGGATATATTAGTTGCTAATGCAAATCCTATCGGTCCAATGTCCGGCATTAAAGCTCCCGATGGAAATATTTACGTTGCAATAAACGATACACTTCTTACTTCCAATCTCGGACTGATTGTTATGAAGTCTACCAATAACGGAAATAACTGGTCGCTTCTCGGCTCAGGAATAAACATAAGAGCTAAGTACGGTCAGGTAAAACTTTGTAAGACAGCAGATTCGATTTACTGCATTTTCCGAGTAGGCGGAACAATTGCAAGATGGAACCCTGTTACCGGTGTAATAGGAGTTTTAAATATAGCCCCTTCAAAAGATTTTGATGTTGCCGTATCATCAACAAACGCTATTTTTGTAAACTATCAAACCAATGGTGATACAGTAAGAAGGGTTTCTTCAATCGATGGCGGAATAACATGGGGCAATCCCGGACTTATTACAAATTTAGGCGGTGCTCCAAGAACAACTTTTTCCGCAACAGGAGATACCCTAATATTAAACTACAGAGGACCTTTAAGACAGGACAATCCTGAAAAATCAATATGGAGATCTGCTTTATATCGTCAAAGTTCAAACGGAGTATTAGGATTTATTTCTTTATCATTTGTAGATATACTAACTGATACTACTGTTATAATAAACGAACTTAAAACTATAAGATCCGGTCTTAATGTATGGACTGTGTATGCAAGAGACTCAGCAGGAAATACTGACATCAAATGCTTAACAAGTGCGGATGGAGGAAAAGTTTATGCGCCCCCGATTTCTATTGCTACCAGCCCTGCAAAAAATGAATACTGGTTTGATATAGGATTATCTCAGGGGCTTGTAGCCGGTATGGATTTGGTTTATTATTCCGATAGTCTTGGAGGAATACCTACTCCTTCTTCAGATAAAATGATATACCAGTTTTCTCCGCTCTCAGCTCCGACCACTTTCGGACCACCGTTAGCATTTTCGGAATTTCCCCCTGTATTTTCTACTAGCGGTTCGAAACCTGTTGTAGTTGAGCTTCCATTAAGTGATTTTGGAGCTCTGTTCCTTGGCTATACCGCCGGTGGAAATAAAATTTATTGGGATAAATTCTCTAACGTTACCAATATAAACCCTACCGGAAATACAGTTACAGATAAATTTGAACTCAAACAAAATTATCCTAACCCTTTTAATCCGACAACAAATATTTCATTCACTGTTCCGAATAATTCATTTGTAAGTTTGAAAGTGTTCGATATTATGGGAAGAGAAGTTGCAAAGCTTGTATCGGAAAATATGAATAAAGGTAGTTATTCAGTTCAGTTAGACGGGAAAAATTTATCCAGCGGAGTTTATTTCTATAAATTAGAGTCAGGTAACTTCAGCGAAGTTAAAAAGATGAGTTTGATAAAGTAACTCCTGCTTTTAGATTTCAAATTTTAAATGTAAATCCCGTTTTCTTTTTATTAAGAAGACGGGATTTTTATTAATAGGTCAGTGCAATTGCTTAGTTCGCTAATATTAAATAGTGTATTCTATAGATTAGCCAAAAATAAAAACCTGCCCAAATGGATTCTAAAATGAAATGCCCTAAATGTGAAAGAGACGAGATCTTTAAGCATGACGTAAATGATTCGGATTCAATTTACTATTGTCAGTACCAAAAGTGCAAATACATCTGGAAAAATTTTAAATCTGCTTTGCAGCAAGGCGAATACAGAGTGAATTCTTCACTATAAAGAATAGTTTTATATATAAAACAAAACCCGTTTTCTTTTCGAAGAGAACGGGTTTTTATTTTTAATAAATGTAAAATATTATTTGTTTGAGACTAATTTTATGTGAGCAAGATGGTGTTTTCCATGCCACGAGTACATGTGCAAAGCCTCTTTCAATGTAAATACTTTTTTATATTCAGGATGTGTGTAAGTCCTTTCAAAATCTTCCTGCTTCATATTCTTCAGTATATTCACCCACCTTGCATGAACTGCTTCAGTCAAATCCAAAGAAACTTTCGGCGGCATCTTTGCATCCCATAAATTTGCCCAGCGGTCTTCAAAGTAAGGACGTATTGTCGGATTATCTTCAGTGAGAGTAAGCTTAAACCTTATGAAAGCATTCATGTGGCTATCCGGAATATGATGAATAACCTGACGGACTGTCCAGCCACCGGGACGATATGGAGTTTCCAGAATAGAATCATTTAAACCTTCAATTTCTCTTCTTAACTGCGAGGGAAGAATTTCAATATCATTAATATATGAATTAAGCTGCTCAATAGTGTAATTTTCGAGAGGTGAAAACTCACCGATAGGAAATTTAAGATTTTGTAAGTCCAATCAGGTAAATATTTTTATTATTTAATATGAATAAATTTTTTATCCAAACCATTCTTTGAATGTTTCAAATAGAAGGTATGCGTTCAGCCCAATAATAATTATACTTATAAACCATGCTATCACTTTTATATAAGGCTTATTAACAAACGGTCCCATTTTCTTTTCATCACTTGTAAACATAACAAGAGGCACAACTGCAAAGCTAAGCTGCATTGATAAAATGACCTGGCTTAAAATCAAAAGGCTTGTTGTCCCCTTTTCACCGTAAATTATAGTAACAATTAATGCCGGTATAACAGCAATCAATCTTGTGATAAGTCTTCTCAGCCATGGCTTAAGTCTTATATTAAGAAATCCTTCCATTACAATCTGCCCTGCGAGAGTTCCGGTTAGAGTTGAGTTCTGTCCTGATGCAAGCAATGCCACTGCAAAGAAAGTACTCGCAAGCCCTGCTCCGAGCAGCGGAGTCAGTAATTTATACGCATCAGTTATGTCTGCAACTTCCTGATATCCTGTAGTGTGGAATGTAGCAGCAGAAACAATTAATATAGCTGCATTTATAAAAAAAGCAAGAAGCAACGAAACTGTGGAATCAATTGTTGCAAACTTCACAGCCATTTTTTTACCCGGTTCATTCTTCTCAAAATTTCTTGTCTGAACTATACTTGAGTGCAGATACAGATTATGAGGCATTACCGTTGCTCCTAAAATCCCGATTGCAATGTAAAGCATATCCGGATTGAAAACGATTTGTGTAGTCGGCAGCAATCCTGCAAGCATAGGAAAAATATCAGGCTTTGATACAATTATCTCATATCCGAAGCAGACTAATATTACAAGTATTAAACTTGCTACAACACTCTCAACGTATCTGAATCCTTTATATTGGAAAAATAAAATTAAAAGCACATCAAGAACAGTGATTACTACACCTACTGTCAGCGGAATTCCAAACAATAAATTCAAAGCAATTGCCGAACCGATTACCTCAGCTAAATCACACGCTGCAATTGCAATTTCACAAAGCACCCAAAGAGCAAATGCAACGGGCTTATTATAATGATCGCGGCAAGCCTGTGCTAAATCACGTCCTGTTACAATGCCGAGCTTTAGAGCAAGGTATTGCAAAAAAATTGCAAAGAGATTTGAAATTAAAATTACAGATAATAGAGTGTATCCAAACTGCGCTCCTCCTGCTATATCCGTTGCCCAGTTACCGGGATCCATATAGCCGACAGCTACCATTAAACCGGGACCTGCGAAAGCCAATAATTTTTTCCAAAAGGAACCGCCTGCACCAGGAACACTTATTGAACCAAACACCTCAGGAAGCGAATTATGAGTCGGTTTCCTTCTCCATCCTGTTTCTTTTAAAGCTATCTTGCCGTCTTCAATTTCTAAATCTTTGCCCATAAGATTATATATTAAAACTATTTTTTATTTTAAAATTTAAATGCTATACCTGTACCAAGAAAAAAATCATTCGCATTTTCTGATAATCCTAATCCTCCATAAGCATCAACTTGTATATTATTTTTTATCAAATATGTTAATCCTCCATCCACACTTCTGCTGCTGGTTTCAAAATCATCATTAGGAGTATCACCAAAAAATTCAGCAAATACACCTAGTTTAGGATTTATACTCATACCGATTGAAACGGAATAGAAAAAATCAGTGACTTTAATTTTATGAGTAGTTTCAATTCCAAAGTTGTAGCCTACACTGAAATTATCATTGATTTCGTTACTGAAAGAAAGTATTAACTCCGGTACTATATACTGTATTTGTTTTTCTTCCGCTCCAATATTTGGAAGAGTAAACGCGCCAATCACTGAAAAATCCGGTTTAATGCCTTCCCCTTTTGCAATCTCAACTTTAGCACCTAATTTTGGCGGATTGAGAGAAAGTTTCTGACTGTTTTCAAACTCAGATACATCACTTGTGGCGTAAGAGCGGTCAAAATCAATTCCCAATCTTAACTCAACATTTTTTAGAATACCATATCTCAATAATGTTGTAGGAATAGTAAGAGTTTTATTTTTAACTTCTGTATTTCCGATTTCCGCTCCTGTTTCATTTGTGAACGGAGCAGTGAATTTAAACGAAGAGTATTCAATACCTGTTTCCACTTGAAATTTATTTTTCCCGACTGTTTCAACAGATTCAGTTCTGTCAGGTCTGTCCGTTATTATTTCCTGTGAAAATAAAAATCCGGGTGATAAAAAAAACAAAACTGTAAAAAATATTTTTTTTGTTGGGGTCATAATTTTATTGTGATACAAAAATACAGTTAGAAAGTTTTTCGCTTAAAAATAGTTTAAGCGATTTATTTTGAATTTGAATTGAGTTATCGAAATTAATTTTTTCGAGTACTTTAATTTTATCGTTAAGCTTTAATCCTATTTTAGATAGGTATGCAAGTATTTCAGAATTTTCATCCGATACCCTTTTTATAGAGTAAGATTTACCAGCTTCTGCTTTTGACAGCTGGAAATCATTACAGACCTCAATATTACCATTTATATCGGGGATAGGCTCTCCATGTGGATCGAATTTTGGAAAGTTCATGAACTGCTCAAGATTTTTTATAAGCTCATCGGATGAAGAGTGTTCAAGTCTCTCTGCTTCTGCGTGAACTTTATCCCAGGGATACTTTAGATGCTTAACTAAAAAAACTTCCCAAAGCCTGTGCTTGCGGATTAAGTTAACTGCAATCTTCTCGCCTTTGCCTGTTAATTCAAAACCCTTGTAGGGTGTATTTGAAATATATCCTGATTTTGAAAGCTTTGAAATCATCTCACTTACGGCAGCGGAGCTGATATTTAATTTTTCGGCTAAGTGCGATGTAGTGACTTTCCCCGAAGACTCCTTCAGCGAATAAATGTTCTTCAGATAATCCTCTATACTCTTATTTTCCATATTAAATATATCTTAGAAATAAATTTAGGCATACCTAAACTTTTATTCAAGTCTAATTACTTTATAAAAACATAGCACATTTCTATTAAAAAATTCTCAATTCAGATTAATTTTTAATTCGACTTTTGATAGTTTTGTAACTATCTTATTATCTATTTATGGCTAGAATACTCATTTTTATAAGCATTTTATTTGCTTTTGATGCCTATTCCCAGTACAAAATTAATGAAACTTTCGAAACTGCAGTTTATCCCCCTACCGGATGGACAGAGAATGATTCCTATGATATCATTTCGAGAAGCACGAGCGCAAGCGGATTTGGCTTTGGAACAGGAAGCATTAAAGCTGACTTCTTTAACGTTATCAGCGGGACATCGGTTCTGAACACACCTGTATTCAGCACACTGACCGGCAGCGATACACTTACTTTCGACTATGCCTATGCTCCTTATACAGGTTTCAGTCCTGATTCGATAATAATTAAAATCTCTACCGATAACGGAGCTACGTTTTCAATAAATTTAGCTGCATATCAGTTAACAGATATTGCTACAGCGCCTGCAACCGATTTTGAATTTATACCGGGCTCAACACAATGGGCTACTATGAAGTTTAAACTTCCTGCAGCAGTTACCGGAAACAATTCCCAGATTCAATTTTATTTTTCATCTGCATACGGCAATAATCTTTTCATAGATAACGTAACATTAGGTAATACTCCTGTTGCAGACGTTCAGGCTTTATCAGTAGAAAACTCCGGAGTACAGTATTTTGCAACAAGTAATTTTACTCCTTACGGAAAATTCCGGAACAACGGAACTTCATCTGCAACATTCAATGTAACCCGTGTGATTTCTCCCGGAGGATATTCAAGCACTATAACAATAAACAATTTAGCCGCAGGCTCAGTTACTACTGCATTATTTGATGCGTGGAGCTTTAGTCCCGGCACACCATACACTGTTAGAGATTCCGTTTACATGGCAGGTGATGGTAATCCATCGAACGATACTCTTTCTGCAGCCTTTACGCCTAATGATGCTAAAACTATTATAGTTTACTGGAATGATGCTGCAAGTAAAGATTCAATTGTTACTCATTTAAATTCTTCCGGATATGGAAGTTATTATGATGTTATTTCAATGAGTGAATACGCCGGCTCATTGCTTGCATGGAGAACAGCTTTCGTTTTATTCGGCACAGGTGTAACATGGAACGATGCAATAAGAGATTCATTAAAATCTTTTCTGGATAACTCAATAAACGCGGAACAAAAAACTCTTGCCGTTTTTGGCAATGACATAGCTTATGCAAATGACCCTATAGCAAATGCATCAGCGACAGCAGCAGATACAACTTTTCTCAGACAATATTTAAGAGCACAATTTATAGGCGATAACTGGATAACTTCTATACCCGGAGCCGCAGCAACAGTAAAAGGAGTGAGCAGCTTTGCTCTCTTGACATCTTCAGTTGTAACCGATGCATCCCCTGATTTTGTAAAGCCTGTAAACTCAGGCACTGCAGGATTAGTACCTTTTAACGAAGACGGCACAGGCGATACTGCAGTTGCAGTAATTTTTGACGGAGCTGATTACAACGTGCTTTTCTGTACGAATCTTTATTCTAAATTTTCTACAAATACCAATAACGTTTTTAATACTATTGGCCAATGGGTTTTGGATTCCGGCGGAGTGCTTCCGGTTGAGCTGATTAGTTTCAATGCAAATGTAGTAAACAGCAGCGTAAAATTGAACTGGGAAACAGGTTCGGAATTAAATAATACAGGGTTTGAAGTAGAAAGAAAAACATCAAATCAATACTGGACTAAAATAGGTTTTGTGCAAGGCAACGGAACAACTAATACTCAGCATACATATTTTTATAACGACAAAATAAGCAATACCGGAACTTACAGCTATAGATTGAAGCAAATAGATAATAATGGTAATTTCAAATATCATACTCTTGGTTCAGAAGTTGTAATTGGCGCACCGAAGAATTTTGTATTAAAGCAAAATTATCCGAATCCGTTTAATCCAACAACCAATATTGAATATGAACTTCCGAATGATGCAAAAGTATCGGTAAATATTTATGATATAACCGGCAGATTAGCAGCAACTCTTGTTAATGAAATTCAGCCGGCGGGATATTATAAAGTTCAGTTTAATGCAGGGAAAATAAATCTTGCAAGCGGAGTTTATATCTACAGAATAGTCTCGGAAAGCTCAAACTCAAAAAATGTAAAGAGCTTAAAAATGATGATTATAAAATAGTATTTAGTAATCACAAATTATATAATTGTACTTAAAAGTTAAAAGCCTTAGTTTTAATATTAAGGCTTTTTTATTTTACTTATTATCCCGGAAATTTCAAATTGAAAATTTTATTAGTAGAAGACCAGTTCATTAATCAAAAATTAATGAAGAACGTTTTAGAAAAGGGCGGCTATGAAGTAATACCTGCAAGCGACGGGGAAAGTGCGCTTAAATTATTAAGTGAAAATAAATACGATATTATTTTAATGGATATTCAGATGCCTGAACTTAACGGATATGAAGTTGCTAAAAAATTCAGAGAAATGGAAAAAGTTTCGGGCGAATTCACACCAATATTAGCAATGACTGCAAATTCATTAGCAGGCGACAGAGAGAAATCTCTTGAATCAGGAATGGATGATTATATAGCAAAGCCCCTGAACATGGTTGAAATCAACGCAAGAATAGAGGCTTTACTGAAAAAGAATAAATAAATTTATTTGGATAGTTCTGCATTAATTGCAGAAACTAACTCATCTGAATCAGGTTTAACTTTACTCTTATATCTTCCTACAATATTACCTTTTTTATCAATAAGAAATTTTTCGAAATTCCATCCTATATCTCCTGTTTCAGGAGCATTATTTACAAGTCTGTTATATAACGGAGTTTTATCATCACCAAGTACTTTTACTTTATCGAAAAGTTTAAAGGTTACATTGTACTTGGAAGAACAAAATTGCTGTATCTCTTCATTAGTGCCGGGCTCCTGCTCACCGAAGTCATTACATGGAAAAGCAAGAATTTCAAATTCTTTACCTGTATTTTGTTCGTATAATTTTTGAAGACCTTCATACTGCACGGTATATCCGCAGTGAGATGCAACATTAACTATCAATAAAACTTTGCCGGAGTAATCAGATAGCTTAACATCTTTGCCTTCCATATCTTTTACTGAAATATCATAAATATTTTTGTTTTCCATTTTTGATTGAGTTGATTGCGTTGATGTGTTAGTTTGAGTTTGTTTGTCACTGCCTGCGCCGTTGGTCTGAGCTTTGCAGGAACAGAATAAAATTAATACTGAAAATAAAAGAGTGAGTTTCATTGTAAGATTTTAGTTGGTAATTAATAAATACAACATTCATATAAATTAAAAGTTCATTGCTTAAGAGCTTTTGGAATTCCTTTAAACTCCCCTTCCGAATTTGCTACAACTACACAGCAAACAGAATCTGCAACTACATTTGTAACTGCACGCGACATGTTCAGAATTCTGTCAATTCCAAGAATTAATGCAACGCCTTCTATAGGAAGCCCTGCTGCCTTCAGCACAACAACAAGCATGATAAGTCCTGCCCCGGCTACGGGAGCAGTTGCCGCTCCTGTAATTAACGAAGCAACAAATATTGTGAGCTGCATAGGAATGGTGAGCTCAAAACCATATACCTGTGCAATAAACACCGCAGATATTGCCTGATATAGAGCGGTACCGTCTTTATTGATTGTAGTACCTAACGGAAGAATGAATGAAACAATTTTATTCGGGATTTTTAAAACGTTTTCGCACACATCAAGATTAATAGGCATAGTTGCCGATGAAGAGCTCGTTGTAAAAGCAACTGCCATTACCTGTCTCTGCGTTTTGAAGAAGTCTATTACGTTTGCTCCTGTGAATATTTTTAAAAGCAAAGGATAAATTACAAATGTTGCAAACAACAGCGCAGCAATTACAGTGAAAAAATAATAAATAAGTGTTTGCAGAATTGAGAATCCAAACTCGGAAACTGTTGATGCTATTAAAGCGAATACGGCTATAGGAGCAAATCTAATCACTGCCTCTACCATTTTAATCATTGCATGAGAAATACCGTCAAAAAAATCTATCACTCTTTTCGATTTTTCTTTTGGCAGGAATGAAAGAAATAAGCCCGTTAGAATTGCAAAAAGAACTATCTGCAAAAAATCTCCTTCCACTAATCCCTTAAAAGGATTTTTCGGAACAATCTCTACAAAAAAATTAATCAGGTCAAATTTATAATTAGTTGAGCTTACAGCTTCATCTTTAAAAGCATCAAGCAGCCTCGCTTTTGCTTCGGGAGTGATATGTGAGCCCGGATTTACTATTGTTGCTAAAATCTGTGAAGATGAAATTGTTAACACTGCCGTAAGCAAATAAAACCCGAGCGTCTTACCGCCAATAGACATTACGTGTTTTAAATCATGCAATGATGCTGCGCCAACTATTAATGATGCAAGCACGAGAGGAACTGCAATCATATTTAATAAACGGATAAATATTTCACCTACAGGTTTTATAGATGATGCTATAGATGATTCACGTTCTATCGATTTTATATTTTCAAAAATCTGTGAATTATTACCGGCGTATACTGCTTTTATTTTTAGAAGTGAAAGATTATCAGTTTTTTTATAGCTCTCAAAAAATCTTATGATAGATTGTTGCGATTGACTATTGAATGATTTTAATAGTGAATCATTTTTCAGGAATGATAATTCGCTCCAATCCCTTACAATGCTTTCACCGGATTGAGAAGATATTTTAATTTCATTTGTCTTCACTCCGAATAAATATCCGAAGAAAATACCAAGAATTAACCCGATTAAAATCTGTATGTGAAGTTTTGGAAGCTTCATTTTCTATTAAACAAAATTAAGCTTCTTTAAGATTGATAGGACCAAGCTCACCTTCACTGCTTGCAATTACAACGCATGCAAGTGAATCAGCGAGTACATTCGGAATCGTTCTGCACATATCCAGCAATCTATCAACACCAATGATGAGAGCAATGCCTTCTTCGGGAATACCGACTGAGCGAAGAACAATAATTAACATAATCAGTCCCACACCGGGAACGGGGGCAGTACCAACTGCAGCCAGTGCTGCCGTAAGAACAATTGTAAGCTGCTGAGCAATTGTGAGGTCAAAGCCGTATACCTGAGCAATGAACATTGTTGCAACTGCCTGATACAATGCAGTGCCGTCCATGTTTACAGTCGTACCAAGCGGGAGAACAAAACTCGCAATGCGATTTGGAACACCGAGTCTTTTTTCGCAGACATCCATTGTAACAGGTAATGTTGCAGCAGATGAACTTGTAGAAAATGCAACTGCAAGAACCTGCTTCTGCACGGAGAAGAAATCACGGATTTTTATTTTTGTAAATATTTTGAGTAAAAGAGGATATTCAATAAATGTAAGAACTGCCAATCCCGCTATTACTGTAAGTGAATACCAAAGAAGTGTTTTTAATATACCGAATCCGAACTCTGCCACGGTAGCTGCTATAAGTGTGAAGACAGCATAAGGGGCAATGTACATTATTTTTTCTACGAGAATAATCATTGCCTCGCTGATACCTTCAAAGAAATTTATCACAGATTTTGATTTATCCCCCGGTATCTGAGTTAAGAATATTCCTGTAAGAATTGCAAAGAAAACTATCTGAAGGAAGTCACCGTCAGCAATTGCTTTAAAAGGATTTTTAGGAACAATGTTTACAAGAAATTCAACAATGTTCATTGAGATATTCTGATCTATCTTTGTTTTTGCATCATCCTGATAAGCATCAAGAAGCCGCTGCTTCGCCGCGGGATCCATAATATGCCCCGGTTGGATTATATTTGCGAATGCAAGACCGATACCTATTGCCATCACAGCAGTGAGAGCATAGAAGCCTATAGTTTTGCCGCCGATTTTTGCTATGTGTTTTAAATCAGAAAGTGAAGCCGCTCCAACAATCAGTGATGCAAGCACTAACGGAACAGCAATCATATTAAGCAGGCGGATAAAAATATCGCCGACAGGTTTTAACATAACGCCGATAGTTCTTACTTTTGCAACTTCCTTTACATCTTCAAAAATCTGAACATCAGTTTCCGATTTTTTTATTTTTAACTTTAATTCTTTCTTATCCTTTAAATTGTTGAAGTACTTAATTATGACAAGCTGGTCGGCAGCATCGAAGGATTTAATAACGGAATCTTTTTTGAGAAATTGAAAATCCTGCCAGTAACCGATTTCAACTAAACCCGATTTTGAATTTATCTGGACTTTATTCTGATCGATATTAAAAAACGAACCGAATAATGCACCGAGTATCAAACCGATTACTATCTGAGTGTGAAGCTGAATTTTAGGGAATTTTCGCTTTGCCATAATAGATAAAATTAGAAATGATTTAAAATTATTTTATACCGAATATTAAGTACTTTCTCATTTTCTGAACGAAGAAAAGCAGGGCAGAACTTGCAAAACCAATTAATAATATGGCAGGCAGATATATAAGCTCGAGGAACTTTATCTCATAAAAATCTTTAAGAATATTTATAATACCAATATCGAAATTTGTAAATGTAAAAAAAAGAAATACAATGAGAAGTGTTAATGCATATCCTATATAAAGTTTTTTGAATGGCTCTTTTCTTGTAAGAACTATGCAAAGAAAGTTGGAAATAGCAGTTATAATAATTATTGTAATCATTACCATCTGAATCTGTGATTCATCCTGCAAACTATAAATACTCTGCATAATGAATTTTCCAAGATAACCAACCGCAACTATAAGCACGGATGAAATCGAAACAAAAGAAAAAAGATCTTTCAAAAAATGTTCAGATTTTTCCGAATTCGAATTTTTCAACGTAATCATAAACGAAGGAAGACCGATTGCAAAGATATTAAGCAAAGCAATTCTTCTCGGCGTTATCGGGAAATCAAGAAGAAATACCAGAGAAAGTATAGTAATAAATATTACAAGAAAATTTTTAGTTAAAAACAGCTTTGCGACGGAGTTTACCGAGTTGACAATTTTATTGCCTTCAATAAAAATATCAGGCAGCAATGAAAATTTATTTTTAAGAAGAACTATGTCTGCAATCTCTTTTGTTATTTTACTTCCTTCTTCCATTGCAATACCCATATCCGATTCTTTAATTGCCGGAAGATCGTTTACGCCGTCTCCTATCATTGCAGTATAAATATTTCTCTTCTTCAATGCTTTTATTATGCGGAGCTTGTGTTCGGGCTTTAACCGGGCGAAAATTGATTTTTCTAAAACCAGATTTGTAAACTCTTCTTCATCATTAATCTTTTCCAGCTGGCTGCCTGTCACAAGCTTATCATCAGAAATATCCCACCCTATCTCACGGACTATTGCCTGAACGGAGTCCGGGGCATCTCCCGAAAGAATTTTGAATGTAATTCCGTTCTTTAAAAACAAACTGATTGCATCCATTACATCATCACGAATCTGATCGCTTATAGATATTATTGCAAACGGTTCAATGCTTATACTTTCAACATTCTCTTTTATCTCACTGAGCGAAGAGACATTTTTTACTTCGCCGAATAAAAGATTTCTATAGATTTTAAGCTTATCTTTTTCAAATATATCCGAGAAATATTTTTTACTCTCTTTGTTAATCTTCTCCGAAAGCATATCATATCCACCAAGTATAAACACTTTTCTTTTATTATTTATCTCAAGCTCCAACAGGCTTTTCTTTGTTTCAGAGCTGAAAGGAATTTCATCAACAAACTTTGCTTCAGGGTAACTTGTAAAAATATCAATTGCCCTTAATGTTGCATTTTTATCAGAAGAATGAAGCGCATAAGTACCGAGAAGTTTTTTAATCTCATCTTCATTTAAATTTTCAGCAAGGGAAATTCTATTTACCGAAAGTTTATTTTGTGTAAGTGTTCCTGTTTTATCCATGCAGACAATCTGCACGTTTGAAAATGATTCTATTGCATTCAGTTTCTGAATAATAGCTCCTATCCGGCTTATTCTGTAAACACCTAATGCGAAAGAAACTGAGGATAGCAGAACAAGTCCCTGCGGGACAAGAGACATTACTATGGTGGATAGCTTTCGGATGAAATCAATATTGGCGGAAGCCATTAAATCCCAATGAACTGAAAGTTCAATACATACAAGAACAAGAGCAATACCGAAAAGGCACTTTACTATAAAGTTAATTCTTTGCTGGAGAGGAGTTAGTGTGAATTTATATTTCTTTGCCATTTCTGTTATGCTCATCGCATAACTTTCATCGCCTATTTTTTCAGCCTGATAAATTCCATTCCCGGCTATACAAAAGCTGCCGGAAAGAACTTCATCGTTTTCTTTTTTTCGTATAGGAAGTGATTCGCCTGTGAGAAGAGATTCATCTATTTCAATGTTACTCACCTCTATCATTTTACCATCCACGATAATCTGGTCACCCCGTTCCACACAAATAAAATCATCCTTAACAACTTCTTCCTGTGGAATAGTTTCCCTTCTGCTATCGCGAATTACTGTAACTTCCTTAACGAGAAGAAGGTTTACTTTATCTAGAGCGCGCTTAGCTTTTATCTCCTGTATAATTGCAATGAGCAGATTCAGAATAGCGGCGGTTGAAACACCTATGGTATCTTTTATTAATTCAACATTGCCTGTTTTGAGGTAGTAGATGAAAAGAAAAACAACAACTGAAAAAATGATTAAATTGAAAACTGAAAAAACATTCTCAATAAAAATTTCACTTATTGTTTTTGTTTTGTGCTTGGAAGATTTGTTTACAAGACCTTTTGCTATTCTATCCTGAACCTCTGCATTCGTTAATCCTTTGTAAGTCAAATTGTCAATATTTAGTTAGTTCATTTATGATTGATACAGGCTTTTACAAACTCTCTGAATATAGGATGCGGAATAACAACACGGGACTTTAACTCCGGGTGAAACTGGCAGCCGATGAAAAACGGATGTACTTTATGCGGCAGCTCAATTATTTCCACAAGTTTTCCATCAGGGGAAACTCCGGAGAATATCAATCCTTTTTGAGAGAGTATTTCTTTGAATTCATTGTTCACTTCATATCTGTGTCTATGTCTTTCATTGATAAATTCTTTTCCGTAGACTTTATTTGCAAGAGTATTTTTTTCAATTATACAGGGATATGAGCCAAGACGCATAGAGCCGCCTTTTTGAGAAACCGTTTTCTGGTTCTCCATAATATCAATTACGTTGTATTTTACCTGTTTGAATTCAGCTGAGTTTGCGTTTTTCAGATTTGCAACATTGCGGGCAAACTCTACAACTGCGCATTGAAGCCCTAGACAAATTCCGAAGAAAGGAATTTTATTTTCGCGCACGTATTGTATCGTTTTTATTTTCCCTTCGATGCCTCTGTCACCAAATCCGGGACATACAAGCAGACCTTTTACCCCTGCAAAAATATTTTTTGTGTTCTTAGGATTTTTTTCTATTTCTTCTGCATCGATCCATTTCAGATTAACTTTTACTTCGTTATAAGCGCCGGCATGAATGAATGATTCAAGAATACTTTTGTATGCATCAGGCACAAGATTATATTTCCCGCAGATACCGATTGTAACTTCTTTTTGAGGTGTTAAAATTTTATCAACAACTTTTTTCCATTCAGTAAGATTTGGCTTGCCGCATTTCAATTTCATTTTTTTGATAACAACTTCATCAAGCTTCTCGCCTTTTAAATTAAGCGGCACTTCATAAATCGATTTTGCATCAAGAGCCTGAAGAACGGAATCGGTATCTATATTACAGAACAATCCAATCTTTGCCTTCACTTCTTTTGATAATGCCTGCTCGCTTCTGCAGAGAAGTATATCCGGCTGTACACCAATTTCCAGCAAAGTTTTTACCGAGTGCTGAGTGGGCTTCGTTTTAATCTCCCCTGCTGAACGTATATAAGGAATAAGGGTAAGATGAATACAAAGAGCATTATTTTTACCGCGCTCATGCATGAACTGACGCATGGCTTCAAGAAAAGGAAGCGATTCAATATCACCAACCGTGCCGCCAATTTCAGTAATAATAACATCATAATCATTTGTTTTTGAAACCTGTGCAAAGCGTCTTTTTATTTCATCGGTTATGTGAGGAATGACCTGCACTGTTGCACCGAGATAATCTCCTCTTCTCTCTTTGTTAATAACTTCATTATATACCTGTCCAGTCGTTGTATTATTCATCCTGCTCATATTCTCATCGAGAAATCTTTCATAGTGGCCGAGATCTAAATCCGTCTCTGCTCCGTCTTCGGTAACAAAAACTTCTCCATGCTGCAGAGGAGACATTGTTCCCGGGTCAACATTTATATACGGATCAAATTTCTGAATGGTAACTCTTAAGCCGCGTGACTTTAATAAAAGTCCGAGTGATGCTGATGCAATGCCTTTGCCGAGTGACGATACAACTCCGCCTGTGAGGAAGATATATTTTGGTTGTTTCAAATGATTATTTATTTGTTGTACTATTTATAAAATTTTTTAAATCTGAGGGAGTATCGATTGAGATTGACTCTCTATCCGTTAACACAACTTTTATTTTTTCACCGTTATCAAGAAATCTTAACTGCTCAAGCTTCTCTAATTTTTCTAACTTAGAGGGTTTCAGATTTTTAAGATTCATTAAAAATTTCCTTCTGTAAACATACAAACCAATGTGTTTGTAAAAATCGTAAATCTTAACATTGTTAATATGGTCTCTGTCAAAAGGAATATTATTCCTTGAGAAATACAAAGCGAAATTATTTTTATCAAATACTACTTTCACTTTATTTTCATCTTTTAAATCATAACCCTTCTCAATTCTTATAGCAAGTGTAGATATATTTACTTTTTTATCTTTTATCAGCGGCTTAATCGCTTTATCAATATCTTTCGGATTTATACCAGGCTCATCGCCTTGTACATTAACAACTATATCGCACTTTATTTTTTTTATAACTTCGCAAATCCTGTCCGTACCCGATTCATGTTCTTTGGAAGTCATTACAACTTTTCCGCCAAAATTCTTTACTGACTCATAAATTCTTTCATCATCGGTTGCCACTAAAACTTTATCAACCAGCTTCGATTCTTTTACTCTTTCATAAACATGCTGAATCATCGGCTTGCCAGTGATATTTACTAACGGCTTCCCGGGGAAACGTGTTGAATCGTATCTTGCAGGTATAACTGCGAGAATCTTCATAATTATTTCTCTATAACTTTCGGGACTTTGAAAAATTTCTGCGTTTTTGCCGGAGCATTTTTTAATGCCTCTTCAGTTGTAAGCCATGGCTTTACTTCATCTTCACGCATAACATTTTCAGTCTCGTTAATATTTTCAAGAGGTTCTACATCCGTTAAATCGAGTTCATTTAACTGCTCTATATATCCAAGTACCTGGTTCATATCTTTCTGAAGTTTAATCTTTTCTTCTTCTGAGAATTTTAACTTTGCTAACTGAGCAATTTTTTCTACTTCCGGTATTGTGACTGACATAATTTAATTGTTTGGTAAATTGCTTTGTACTATTTCTTTTATTTCCTGTAAAAATCCTTTATCCTTTTTGTACTCCATCGGCTTGCTGAAAACAACTTTGACTTCTCCGCCGTTTATATGAAGCTTTCCCTTGGATAAAATCTTGTACGAATTTATAATTGTTCCGGCTATGATTTTAGCATTAGAACCTTCTGCAAGAATAAATGTACCTCTTTTAAATTCACCTAGTTTACCGTCTTCACTTCGTGTCCCTTCGGGAAATATCACCAATGAAATTCCATGCACTAATCTTTTTGCTGCATCTTTTAAAGTTTTCATTGCAGCTCTTGCATCCACTCTGTCAATAGGTATGTAACCTGAAAGATACATTGCCCAGCCGAAAACAGGAATTTGTGTTAGAGATTTTTTATATATAAATCTTATATTCGATGGCGCAGCCTGCATAAGAATCGGTATATCAAACATACTCTGGTGATTCGTTACAAAAATATAGCTCTCACCTTTTTTTATATTCTCATTTCCTTCAACTGTTAACTTTACTCCCGCAACAGCAAGTGTAATTTTAGAAAAAGCCCTCGTAAGTACATACGTTATTTTCCCGCGGTAATCAAAGGGATACGAAACAATTGTTATTGCCGCAATAATAAGACCTGAAATTGCAATAAGGAAAACTTTTAAGTAGGACATTTTGTAAAAATACCTAATAAGTGAAAAACTTAAAAGAGAAAAGGCGGCTTCGAAACAATCAAAACCGCCTTTTCAGAAACTTTATATAGACATTCTTATTTTTTTAAACTTAATAACCCTTCTATTGATAAATCTTCATCTATTGCTGGCCAGTGTATTCCATACCCGGAAGGAGAAATATTGAAAAATTTTTTCTCCTGAATAGTAGCTTTTGTTAGACTTTCAGATATTGAAGATATATCGAATAAATAATTTTTACTATCAATTTCCATTATCAAATAATTTCCATTGAAATTTATATTATTAATATTGTGCTTTTTAATATCCAATTTATTGATTGTAATTTTTATATTAGCTAATGTAACTTTTAAAAAAAACTCAATAAAATATATGAATAGTGAAAAAGAGTATAAATTTTTAGCATATTTCTCTCCAAATGTTATTGCCTCATATAGAAACGAGCCTGATAAATTTATAGTTGAAACGGACTATTTATCAGGAAGAATAACTCTTACGGACTCTTACAATAAGTCATTACGAAAAAAGAATAAAGGAAAAGTACCCCAAGAAAATATTAGATTGCGATTTGGCTATCGGACTTTAAAAAATGGAGAAATGGCAATAGCAGCTTTTTTACCAGATTTATTTGAGGATTCTAAATCTCATATAGAAAGATGGAGAGGATACTTTATGGAAAAACCTATTTTCTCTTCAAAAAAAGATAAGAGGTTTGAAATGTGGAAAGAATCCGCATTTATGGGAAAGTGGGACGGTAAATTTCCAATAACAAGAAAAATATCAGATATAATTTTATTTCTAAATAGTTTAACTAAAGAAACTCTAGGAAAACCCTTTTTCAGGTATCAAAAGATTAAAATAGATTTTCCAATGGCCCAAAATACAATTAGCTATCAAAATGCACATGCTAAAATATATGGTTTTTTGATAGATGGTATTAGCATGGAAACACTATCATTGCTTACTTCAAAAATAGATACTCCTCGAGATTTGAAGGGAAATCAAACCCTAATTGAGTTAAGAAAAATATTACCAGAATTAGAACACTCTAAATACTTTCTCAAAATAGTATCCTTTATTAGAAAACAGAGATCAATTTCAGCTCATGGGGTTCCAGATGAAGCAATAAAGTATAATGCATTTGAAAAATTTTCTAAAGATTTAACTTTAATTTATAAGGGGTATAGAGAACTATTATTCCTATTAGAAAAGAAATTAAATATGAAAGGTAAAGTTGCAAAAAGCAGAGTTGAGTTAAAAGAGATGCTTCCTGTAATTGTTAAAGCTCCTGAACATAATTACTCAATAAATAAAGCAAGACACATGATAGGGAAGAAAATTTTAGATGTAAGTTATGGTCATCGAAAATCTTATGAAAATGTTCATGAAAGTGAAGCATTTGTTATTACTTTTACCGATGGTTCGATTTTAGGAATAGAATCCGGATCAAATGCTTCAAATGTTTCGTGGAAAAAGAGTAAAATACGTCCAACTGATTTCCATGTCGATTTTTCATTAAGCTGGGTACCGGCTACTAAGTATAAAAAAAGGGATTACGATAAATATGGTAATCCCTTAATAATAGAACATTAAAAATTTACTTTATTAACAACATTTTCTTTGTTTCAGCAAAGCCTTCGGATTCAAGCTTATAATAATAAACGCCTGAAGATAAAGCCGCTGCATTAAAGCTGACTTCATAAGAACCGACTGTCTGATTGTTATTTACAAGCTCTGAAACAACTTTACCTGTCATATCATATACTTTAAGACTTACAAATCCGCTCTTTGCAATTGCATATCTAATTTTTGTAGACGGGTTGAACGGATTAGGATAATTCTGATTCAATGAATACTTAGCTGCAATCTCACTTATTTGATTTACACCTGTAACTGTACTGTAATTCGTAAGCTTTATATCATCAACATACCATCCGTCAGCAACAGTACCTGCATCTGCAGATAATCTGAATCTTATCTTAAGATTTGATGAGCCTGCTGCATACTGAGTAATATCTAATGAAACCTGAGTCCATGTAGTCATTGTTCCGTTATAACTTGTTACTGTCTGCCAGGTAGTTCCGTTATTACTGGAGACTTCCACATTACAGAAGTCGTATCCTGCCTCTGTTGCATATCTGTGCCAGAAGTTTAAAAATACTACAGGATAAGCTGCTATATTGATAGAAGTAGTAAGTGTCATCGAAGTATTAGCATTATTCTGATAATTTCCTGTAGGGCTGTCTGTAAATGATTTTGTCGGTGTATGAGATTGTGTAGTTGTCTGTGCCCAGGCTCCAACTGCAGTCCAGTTAGAAAATGTTTGTTCAGCACTATCTGCAAAGGTGACTATGCCTGCTCCAATATTAGCATATACTGTTTTTGAATAGAGAGTAGTATCGTTTTGTTTAATTTTGATTAATACAGGAACTGAATAATTATTTGGTGCACCTGCTGCCAATGAAAAATTATAAGTAACGCTATCAGCAGTAAATGACGCTAATGATGGTCTTGAATATACAGGACTGGTAATATTTATAAAACTACTGGTAGAAGAGGCTTCTACTTTTACATTAGAAGCAGCAACTAATCCTTTATTTTTGAATTTAACTTTTATTGACCCGGATTCCCCTTGTGAATAAGGAGTTGCTTTATTTAATGCAATTGAATTGGGAGCTACGTATGCACCGGTTATCAACGACATATATTTATTTGATTCAAGCATGCCTTGTGCCAAAGGAAGTATTTCCGCCTGTGTCGGCCAGAAACCTGTTAATCCTGTTTCAGGTGTCAACGCAATAACTTTTTTTGTAGGATTGATAGAATCATTATAGTACCAGTCATCTGCTCCGCCTCTTACAGTGTATCCTACAGTTTGTGATGCGAAACCTGTTGTATAATTATTTGTAGCCTTCATATCTGCAAGATACTCATTGAACTTTGCATCATCAGGAGTAGGTGTAGGATCAGACCATGCCCATGGTTTTATAATATAATTTCCATAAGTATGAGCGCCGAATACTGCATTGAAATTTCTGGAGTTAAAGAACTGTACAACATTTTGAGTTTCCTTTTCTGAGAACGGATGTTTCCCTCTGTATGTACCGCTTCCGCCGCTGCATGAATCTGTACTTGAGCCATTATTCGATGAATTCCAATATTGATAAATTCCATAATTTCTGTTTGGGTCTACAGCGCCGCAGTTACCGGTTGAAACGTGTTTATTTGCTCTCCACATTCCGCCGCCGTTCGGATTTGTTGTCTGATTATGAACATAACCGTCTGGATTATAAATCGGCATAAAATATAATTCTCTATTGTTGAGAATATAAGTTGCAACAGGGTCTATATTATAATTTTCAAGAAGCCAATACATATAATAAATTAGATGCTCCATCGCTTCCGGCTCACGAGCGTGAATCATTGCGTGATAGAAGATTTCAGGCTTACCCTGAACAACATTAGGATTGTTGGACATTCTTACAACCCACTGGTTTCTTCCTTCGTAAGTTGTTCCTATTGAAAATTTAGCTGAGATTAAATTCGGATACTGAATTCTCATAGAATCCAGCTTGTTAACCATTTCATTAAAATTTAAAAATCCTGCCAGCGAACCATAAATAGAGTGGCTCACTGCAAAATCTCTTTCTGATTCAACAAGAGATGCCTGCTTTTGTGTCTCTGTCATTTTAGGGAAATTATTGAAATGTTCCATCCAGTCGGGAATTAATATTTCAAAGCTTATGCCGGAAACCCTTAACATATTTATTTCCGTTGCAGAGAGCCACGCATCGCGAAACTCTCCAACTTTACCCGTAGAATGGTCTAAATGTAAACCTGCGTTTTCCATTCTATCGAAGTCAGCCGATGTTCTTGCAAATATTCTGACATGAGAATATTTTTCCTGTACCTCAACCTGGTTTTCTGAAAAACCTTCAGTAGATACTATATATGTTAAAGCTAATACTATAATTACGAATGAATTAATTAGTAATTTTGTGCTTTTCATTTGTGTTTTAAGAAGGGTTATTAGTTTTTTATTTTGGTGAAGAATTAAGTTAGCGAATGTGTTATTTTTAATCAATCTAATATATTTCATACAAATCTGCCCTGTATTTGCAGATTTCAAGATCAAATTAAACAATTGGATATTAAGTTTTTAAAAGGCGTAGGCGAGAAACGCTCCGAAGCATTTGAAAAAATAGGAATAACAAAAATTGAGGACTTTCTCAGTTTTATTCCACGTGATTATATAGAACAAATTCAAATCAAAGATATTTTTAAGTATACGGGCAAAAATGTTTTAGTCTCAGGAGAAATAATAGATGTTCGCCTTCCAAGAAAAAGCAGCCAGCCTTTAACAGTTCATTTAAAAGATAATACAGGCGCAACGGAAATCCCGATTTTCGGCGCAAGTGAATTCAGGAATAAACAGTTCAGGTTAAAAGACAGATTTGTATTCGTTGGAAAAGTCAGCGATAAGTTTTTCTTCGGGAATAATAAAATCGAGTATCGCGACCATCTGAAATTTGATCCTTATGATAAGTACTTCACCGATTTTCTGAAGTTCAAATATATTCCTGTATATGAACTCTCAGGAGTTTTGAAAAAGACTTTTATAAAACCCCTTCTTCTCTCTAAAATTGTATTTAATGCATTCAGAGAATTATTAAATCAGAATTTCGGCTTAGTAGATGAAACGCTTCCACCAAACATATTAAAAGGAAATAATCTTATCTCCAAAAAGGATGCAATTCTCAGAATAAACTTCCCTCATACTATAGACCAAGTTGAAATTGCAAGACAGAGATTAGCATTCGAAGAAATATTTTTCCTTGAGATTGTTTTAGCTTTAAGAAAGAATAATCTGCATAATACAATCAAAGGAATCAAGTTTGAAAAAGATTTTCATCCCGTGATTGAAGAGGTAAAGAAAGTTTTAAGCTTCGAACTCACCGGCGCGCAGAAAAGAGTTATCAATGAAATTTACAAAGACATGAACTCGGAGCGTGTTATGAACAGACTTTTACAGGGAGACGTTGGCAGCGGGAAAACTATAGTCGCTCTCATCGCAATTATGATTGCAGTAGATAACGGATTCCAGACGGCCTTCATGTGTCCGACAGAAATTTTAGCCGAGCAGCATTACAAAACAATTACTGATTTCATCGCTAAAATTAACGAAGCAAGAGAAGGAACAGAGAAAGAAAAAATAAAAGTTTCTATTTTAATCGGCGGACAGAAGAAAAAATTACGAGGAGAAATATTAGAAGATATTCAATCAGGCAAATCTGATATTGTAATAGGAACACATGCATTATTTCAGGATAAGGTAGAGTTCAAAAATCTGGGTTTTGTTGTGATTGATGAGCAGCATAAATTCGGAGTAATGCAGCGGGCAAGACTGAAACAAAAGGGTGAAAATCCTGATACACTCGTAATGACGGCAACGCCGATTCCAAGGACACTCTCGCTTACCTACTATGGAGATTTAGATGTTTCTATAATTGATGAATTGCCAAAAGGAAGAATTCCAATTAAGACAGCAATCCGATATGATGATGATAAACTTCAAATTTTTGAATTTGTAAAAGAGCAGATTAAAGAAGGAAGACAGATTTACATAATTTACCCAATCATAGATGAATCTGAGAAGCTCGATTTAAAATCAGCAGAAGAAAATTACAAAGAATTAAAGGAAAGATTTTTTACTCAGTATAACGTGGATATGATTCACGGAAGAATGTTGTGGTACGAAAAAGAGGAAGTGATGGACCGATTTAAAAATAAGCAGAGTGATATATTAGTTGCCACGACTGTGATTGAAGTCGGGATTGACATTCCAAATGCAACCGTTATGATTATCGAAGAAGCGCAGAGATTTGGATTATCGCAACTTCACCAATTAAGAGGCAGAGTCGGCAGAGGTGCAGAGCAATCTTATTGCATTCTAATTGCACGTACAGAAAACAACAGCGATAACGAAGATTATATAAAGAGATTAAAAATTATGGAAGAGACTACTGACGGCTTTCAAATAGCCGAAGCAGATATGGAAATAAGAGGTCCGGGAGAATTTTTCGGAATAAGACAATCAGGAGTATTAAATTTCTCCTCTATGGATTTGGTAAAGGATAAAGACATAGTTGTAAAAGCAAAAGATATTGCATTTAAAATTATAGAAGAAGACCCGCAGCTTAGAAAACTTGAGCACGAAGTAATACGAAAAGCATTTGTGAATAATTACGAAGATGCTATTTATTTAATGAGTGTAGCGTAGCAATTAACAATTATCAATTAGTAATTAACAGAATATTATACTCATAACTCATAACTCATAACTCTTAACTCTTAACTCTTAACTCTTTAATCAAATTATAAAACATGAAAGACTTCATCAAAGGCGCAGCGCCAGTGCTTCCATGCAAAGACGTGGATACATCAATCGAGTTCTACAAAAACAAATTGGGATTTGATAAAACATGGGTGCATCAGGGATTTTACGGCGGTGCTTACAACGGGAATTCAGAATTTCATTTTTATAAATCTCAGGGTGAGATTAATCCAATAATGGTCTATTGCTTTGTGGATAATGCAGATGAAGTATTCGAATTTGTAAAATCCAACGGAATTGAAACTACCAATGAGCCATGTGACCAGGTCTATGGCTTACGTGATTTTAATATAAAAGACCTTGATGGAAATACAATCTGTTTCGGAAGTGAAATTAAGAAATAAGTTTATAAACAAGAAGGCGTGATTACACACGCCTTTTTATAATCTTACGTTCCGACGCTGGAGCATCGGAACGAGTTATGATTTTTTCAATACTCAATACGCACTACTCAATACAATCAATTACTTCTTTTCCATATTATCCAATACATCCATCACTTCTTTCACTGACTTAGCTGAGTCATGAAGCAATTTCATTTCAGCATCGTTCAGTTTCAATTCAATGATTTTTTCAATACCGTTTGAACCAAGTATCGTTGGTACGCCTAAATAAATATCTTTCAATCCGTATTCGCCGGTTAACCATGCGCATACAGGAAAAAGTCTTCTTTGGTTTCTTACAATCGATTCTGCCATCTGTGCAGCTGCTGCGCCCGGTGCATACCATGCAGAGGTACCGAGTAGTTTTACTATCTCGCCGCCACCGACTTTTGTTCTTTCAAGTATTGCATTCAGTTTATCTTCTGCAATAAGCTCTGTTACAGGAATACCGCTTACAGTCGTATATCTTGGTAACGGAACCATTGTATCACCGTGTCCGCCCATAAGCATACCCTGAATATCTTTAGGATTTACATTTAACTCTGTTGCTAAAAATGCTTTGTATCTTGCAGTATCTAAAATTCCTGCCATACCGAAAACTTTTGTTGATGGTAAGTTGGCATTTAAATATGTGCAATATGTCATTACGTCCAAAGGATTTGCAACAACTATGATAGATGTGTTAGGTGAATATTTTACAACGTTTTGTGTAACAGATTTTACTATAGCTGCATTGGTAGCGATCAAATCGTCTCTGCTCATTCCGGGTTTACGCGGAAGCCCCGATGTGATTACAACTACATCTGAGTTTGCAGTTCTTTCATAATCGTTGGTTACGCCTGTAATTCTTGTATCGTAGTTGTTTACAGGAGCGGTCTGCCACATATCTAATGCCTTGCCCTCGGCAAAATTTTCTTTAATATCCAGAAGGATAACTTCATTGCATAACTCTCTATGAGCAATAACATCTGCGCAGGTTGCGCCAACGTTTCCGGCGCCGATAACAGAAATTTTCATACTATATTTAGGTTAATTTATTAAATGATGGTTGGTATAAAACAAAAAAGGTTACTCTGCAAGACAGAATAACCTTTTGAAAAAATAATATCTTAGTAATATAATTTACTTTGCAGCTTCTGCCGGAACAACGTGAATGGTCTTCTTGCCTTTCTTGTCTGTGAATTTCACAAGGCCGTCTTTTAAAGCGAAGATAGTATAATCTCTGCCTAAGCCAACATTTAAGCCGGGAAGGAATTTTGTTCCTCTTTGTCTTATTAATATATTACCTGCAACGACAACTTCGCTGCCAAACTTTTTTACGCCTAATCTCTGGGCGTTTGAGTCTCTACCGTTCTTAGAACTTCCGAGTCCTTTTTTGTGAGCCATTACTTATTCTCCTGTAAAAAATTAGATTAAAAATTCAGCTTTATATTAAGCTATTTTGTCGATCGAAATCTGTGTGTACTGCTGTCTGTGTCCTCTTAAAACTTTGTAACCTTTTCTTCTTTTCTTTTTGAAGACGATTACTTTTTCATCTTTAACGTGAGCTAGAACTGTAGCTTCGATTGATTTATTAAGCTTCGGAGCTCCGATATCGAATGTGCTGTCATCTGCTGAGAACATTATTACGTTATCAAGCGTTACTTTTGCGCCGATTTCATCATTGAAACGCGGGACATATAATTTTTGCCCTTCAGAAACTCTGTACTGGCTGCCTTTAATATTTACTATTGCGAACATAATTAATGATTTTATGAGAATTGTAAAGATAACAATTTTAGAGGATAAATAAAAGAGATTTTTTATTCAATTACGAATTCCAAATTACGAATTACGAGTTAATAATTGTAACATTTTTGTCACATTCTTTGTTTTCAGTCTATTTTGAGATAATCCACCATTTCAAAATTTTTCAAATTATGACGGGTTTTTGACGGATTCTTGTATTCTACACAAAAATCACCTCGTTCCAATGTGGGACATCCCGCTTTAGCGGGGCTCCAGCGTTGGAACTTAAAATGTCGTATTTTTGTCGCATTCTTTGTTTCCGGCTCATTATCGCTGTTTCATCTTATACTATTTCGCCATTTGTAAAAGTCGCATTATTGTCACATTCCTTGATTACAGCTTATTTTTCCATAATCCATCCCTAAATAATTTTTCAAGTTATGACGGGTTTTTGACGGATTCTGTAATTTCAGATTGTTTTCGCTATTTCACCACTCGCCATTTTACTATTTGAAAAAAGTAACATTATTGTAACATTCTTTAATTCCGGCTTATTTTTACACAATCTATCTTTTCAACAAATATTTCATCTTGATGAATTTTTGATGGATTTTATAATTTCAGATTTCAGATTTCAAAAAATAGTAACATTATTGTAACATTTTGTAAATTAAATTGCCACGCGTTTTAACGCGTGGATAAAAAAATAGATCAAATATGCCCTTTAGGGCAATTGCCTTAAAAGGCAAGATCTGGAAATTCTTAAGTCCACGAGCTAAAGCTCGTGGCAATTAAAGATTAATTTGTAAGTAACATTCATTGTAACATTCCTTCTAATTTCCAATTACTTTATCCATAATAAACCTCGCTATCTCCTCACTGTTACTTTCCAGCATCATCATATGTCCGTTACCTTCGATTCCATAATCTCCCAACCAGACGAACTCACTTTTCACTCCGAGCTTCACTAAAAATTCATGAATTTTTATATCCAGCTCAAATGGATGGTCGGCATCATCGGTACCGACAATTATGTTAACTTTAGTCTCTCCTGCTTTAAATGTCTCGCTCATTTTCATCTGGCTTCCGTTAATATTTAATCTGTCATGAATCAGCCTTGGCGGCATGGGAATTATCGACGCAAAATAATTATCAAAATATTCCATAGGAAATAATTTACTCTCGCCAATAAATTTTTTCATGGAATAATCTTTTGAACAAATAAAATTATTTGTAAGACTCAGATCATATTTTATCGGTCCCATTACGACTTCTAAACTATCTTCCGTCTGAGATAAAATTTCAGGTACCGATTGTATATTACCCATCGCGCCGGGAGAGACTGCAATTAGCTGTTTTATATATTCACCGGCTTTTTCCAGCAGCATCCATCCGTAAGGACCAGACATTGAATGTGTAAATAAAATTATTTTTGTACCAAGAGTTTTCAGAAGTTCAGTAATTGCATTAACAATAAATTCACCGGTAAGCTCCTCGGGAGTTACATATCCGCTTCTACCCGTTCCCGGCCAGTCAATAAGAACAACTTCATATCCTGCTTCAGCAAAATTATATACCCAGCCCGGGCGGCCGTCAGGAGTTATTTTATAACACGCTCCTGTATGCGCCGCTCCGTGAACCATGACAATTGTGCCTTTGCTTTTTGCACTCGCATTACGAATGCGTTCGCAGTATAATTTGTATTTAGGAATGTAGAATATGGTTTCTTTGATGAAATTCATCTATTCATCGTATTAATTATTATTTATTGACATTTTTATCAAAATAAATTCACAATAATATATAATTTAAAAAAAAAGGGAAGATTGAATAAACCTTCCCTTTTAAATGAAAAATATTTTTATATTAGATTAACAGTGAGCTTTTATTTTATCTAAATGTGTTACCGCCCTATTGGCAGTTACTTCCTTAATTTTATAATTGTGATACCTAGCCGTCATACAAACATCTAATAACCATTTATATTCTGAACGGATTGAAGGTAAATTAGAAGAAACTAAACTACAAATTGCAATATGCTTCGAACATTTACCATGTAATTTATTCTTAACATAATAACTGTCTATATTTTCGTAAGAATCTGCACCAGTAGTTAATGGAAATAATTTATTTAAAGCGAAATGTAAACTAGAATAAAAGGCTGTTGTAATCACCCAATCATTGAATTTTTTAGTACTTAGCAATAATTTGCATACTTCTTCATTATGTTCAGCATGCTCTTTATTCATTTTAGCTCCTTATTTTTACTAAATATCCATCTGTTTTTAAATGGTTTTCATTAAAATAATCACTTGAATTGGTAAAATTGAATGAAATATTGTAAAGTTCACTATTTTCCTTTAATTCTACATCGTGGATATAATCATAGACTTTTAGAAAATCATCACTATTAAAATTATCTTCTGTAACAACAATTAAAACTTGAAAAGCATAAAAACTATGCACTTTTAAATATGAAGCAAGCGGAGAGAATTTTTGTTCTTTTAAATGTTTAACAACTTCTTTCTCTATTCCAACCGTCTTTTCAATATTATTAGAAAACACATGCGTTAAAGCTTTATCTGCCATAGTTTTGCCAAATTCTTTTCCTTGAACATAAGCTTCTATTACATGATTTACTGTATAGCCGTCTCTTTCAAATTCCAAAATATCAGGGGATTCAAAACGTATTTCTACTCTTTGATTTTCTTCTACAAATGTTATAGGATTCATAATATTAAAATAGTTTATTTTTCATTAAAAAACAATATAAAGAGTTTAT
>CALJIG010000116.1 GCA_937974175.1 uncultured Ignavibacteria bacterium | reverse complement strand
GAGTTATGAGTTATGAGTTATGAGTTATGAGTTATGAGTTATGAGTTATGAGTTTGAAGGACTTTTTATTTTGCAGCCCCGCTAAAGCGGGATGAATACAAAACCCGTCAAAAATTCATCAAAAACAGAAAAATTTAATTTAGGAAAAAGTGAAGTATTGTAAAAACAACAATGGGATTTTGAAAACCCGACCAAAATCCGACATTTTACAATTAATAATTAGCAATGAGCAATTAACAGAACTTAAAACTTGTAACTCGTAAATTGGAACTCGTAATTGAAAAAGAATCCGGCTTTGTTAATTCCTCCCTTCGTAAGTCCAGCTTCAGCGGGAGAGGGAGGTGGCGAGCGAAGCGAGACGGTGGGTGTTCGTTCAAACACCCCTTCCTTTCGCTTCGCGAAAGTACTCCCCTCAAGGGGAGAGTTAGAGGATATATGAGGAAAAAAAATCCGACCAAAACCCGACTTTTTTCAGTTGTAAATTTTTCAGTATTGTAAAAACAATAACGTTCTTTTCAAAACCCGACATTTTTCCGACCAATTGAATAATATTTCCCCTCTCCTTACGAAGGAGAGGGCTGGGGGGTGGTTAACAAAATCCGACTTTGTTCAATTAATAATTAACAGAATTTAAAAACTCGTAATTCGTAATTTGGAACTCGTAATTGAATAAGAATCCGACCAAAACCCGACTTAGTTCAATTAGTAATTAACAATGAACAGTTAACAAAGTGGATTTTTAAATCTGAAATCTGAAATCTGAAATCTGAAATTAAGTCACGCTCTCGGATGTGACTGCTTATAAACTTTCTTAAGTTTTTCGGGAGAGATGTGAGTATATACCTGAGTAGTTGAAAGCGATTCATGGCCGAGCAAATCTTTAACGGCTCTGATATCAGCGCCTTTATCTAAAAGATGCGAGGCAAAAGTATGACGCAGTATATGCGGAGATTTTTTCTTTAGCTCCGTAACGCCCTCTAAAGATTTTTTTGTGATGCGGTTCACCTGCATCGGGTACAGCTTGTTTCCGTTAGAGCTGAGGAATAAAATATCTGAGTTGCCTTCAGCAGGCACGGGACGGATTTTTAAATACTCATTAATACTAAGCTCGGCATTTTTTCCGAACGGAACGATGCGCTCTTTAGAGCCTTTACCGAAGACCTTAATTGTTTTTATGCTGAAGTTAATGTTGCTGATTTTAAGATTGATAAGCTCGGATAAACGGATACCGGTAGAATAAAACAGCTCAAGTATCGCTGCATCCAACGGCTTTCTGCCATCGGTCTGTTCAGGTTCAAAAAGTTTTTCCGCTTCCGATTCTGTCAGATACGAAGGAAGTTTTTTATCGAGCTTGGGAAATATCAGAGTCGATGCAACGTTCTTTTTTATATATTTCTTCTTTGCAAGATATTTGAAGAAGGATTTCAGCAGAGATATTTTACGTGATATGCTTCTGTTAGAATAATCTTCATCAAATAATCCTGCTACGAATGATTTTAAAATTGTAAGCTCGAGGTCGTTAAGATCAAAATCATCTTTGCCAAAAGTAAGCGTAAGGAAATTTTCAAACTGCTTTAAGTCGTTTTCATAGGATGTAATAGTATGCGGCGAGTAATTAAGGCTTACTTTAAGATAGCTTAGATATTCCTGTATGTATCTATTGAAGTTCATCGGGCACAATTTGCTTTGCAGGTTTTTTTATCCCCCGCAGACTTTTAATATCTTTTAATGTAACAATCTTGAAAGCAAAAATTAAAACAAAAAATAATACGAGATAAACAAATTTGAAATACCACTCATGCAATACCGTACCTGCGGTAAACGAATAAATTGCAAACGTTGCTATGGTAGAAAATGCTATAAGATAAATTTTACTGAACTCGTAATCTATTTTATAAAATTTACTGGATGTAATATAGATGCCGACCATCATTGCAAAGTAACTTACAAGAGTTGCATAGGCTGCTCCGGTCATTCCGAATTTTGGAATAAGCGCGAAGTTTACTGCTACATTCACAGCAGCTCCGATACCCGTAATAAGAGGAAGATATTTTGTTTTCTTCTCAATGTAAATTCCGGCCATGAGGTTTACATAAATTCCATACATGAGATATCCGGCAAGAACGATGGGAACAATACCAATACCCGACCAGTAGCTTTTGCCGATGAGATAACCTCTGAACGGCATAGGGATTTTTATTATGTTTTCCAGATAGAAGCTAAGGAATAAAAATATGACACACATTGCGAAAATGAACAAAGTCATTATCTTAGAGAAAATCTGTTTTGCATTTGCTTCTTTAGCAGTCTGTAAAAAGAAAGGCCGCCATGCAAATTCGTAAATGGAAACAAAGAGCATCATTAAAATTCCCAGACGGTAATTTGCCTGATATATACCGACTGTAGTATCATCGGTAAGATAGGTTAAAATCGGCCTGTCGATTACCTGCACAAAACTCGCTCCGATACCGGCAGGAATAATAGGCAGAGAAAATCTTAACATCTCTTTGTAGAGCTCTTTATTAAAAGTGAAAGAGACGTTCTTTAAAATAAGAGGAATAAAAATTAAGAATGTTACTCCTGATGCAACGGCATTGCTGATGAAGACAGCTTCAGTTCCCCATTTGAGAACGAAGATAAGAATTATGTTTAGCCCGATATTAATTGTAATGCTGATAACTTTCAGCAGACCGAATTGTTTTGCCCTGCGGTGCAATCTTAAATAAGCAAAGGGAATAAGAACTACAGCATCGAAAAATAAAATCAATGAGGCATATCTTAATAGCGGCGCATGGGCAGCATCAAGCTGAAATACAGGGGCAATAGTATAGGGCAGAAAAAATATTATTGAACTGAGTATTAAAGAATTTATAAACACTGAAAAAAACGGAAGCGAGAAATTTTCTTTCTTGCTTCCTAATTCGAGAGATGAAGCAAATTTAAAATAGCCCGACTCAAATCCTATAGAGAAAAAAACATTTAATATGGCAATGTAAGCAAAAAGGTTAGAGATAATTCCGAACTCGGCAGGAAGGAAAGTATTAGTATATAGCGGTACTAAAATGAATGCAAGAAATCTCTGGATGACTGTGCTTGTTCCGTAAATGAGCGTATCCTTGGATAATGATTTAATCTTGTCTCGCATTGTGAGATAAAATACTCAATTACAAAATTTTATGAAATGATAATAAGATTTTGGAATAAAACAAAAAAGCCGTCCGGACAAAGTCGGGACGGCTTTTAAAAAATGAATTTGAGTTAAATTACTTTTTGATGATTTCAATAAGAGCAGAAGCTACTGTTCTATCCTGTTTGTCAAGAAGAAATACTCTGTAAATTCCCGGCTTATCAAAGCTAAGGTCATCACTTGCGAAGTAAATGTACTTCATATCAGGGCTGACAGTGTAAGGGAATTTTTTATAGTAATCAAATTTGTTTGTTGAATTGTTGAATTTATCAAACTGAATATTACAGTCAGATAAGCCTAAAGCATAATCGCATTTTACCATAACAGTTAAATAGCCTGTTGTGAATCTGTCGCTGATATCGATTTCTCCTGATGAGCCGTAGCTTGAGCAGAAATACATTACAGGACCGTTTTGAGCAAATGATTTCTGGCTGGCACCGAATAAGATTACGATAGCCACCATGCAGAAAAATAGTTTAAGTTTTGACATTTATTACCTTTCGTTTTGGTTTATGAAAAAAATTTTAATTATTAAATTCAATTGTATGAAAAAAGTTCCGGAATTATTTTGAAATAATTTCTACTTCGCCGCTGCAAAATGGAATTCCTTTAAGATCTTTCAAAGTAACTCTATAAACTCCGGGTGAAGTGAATTTCAAGCTTGATTTATCCTGAAAATAAGCATAGGTCCAGTCTGCACCAATATCAAACGGAACCGTATCAATTACTTTTTCGGAAATCGTATTTCCATTTTTATCAGCAATTTGAGTAATCAGCAGCTCGACTTTTTCTGTTCCGAAAGGTTTATCAGTTCGGACCATAACAGTCAGCCAGCCGGTTGTGAATCTTTCGCTGACGCCGATTTCTTTTGCATCTTTGTAATCTTCGCAAAAATATAAACTGCCTCCGCTTTGCGAATAAGTTTTACCGGAAGCACAGAATAAAATTACAACTGCACAAAGTAAGAAATATATTTTTGCTTTAGACATTGCGTTAAAATTATTTTGTTACTTCAACTTCACCGCTGCAGATTGGTGTTCCGTCAACTTTTTGCATGGTAACTTTATAGGTACCGGGTGAAGAGAATTTTAATCTGGATTTATCCTGGAAGTATGTATAATCCCAGTCTGCCTGTACATCGAATGGAACTGTATCAACTATTTTTTCACTGATTTTATCACCGTTAGCATCTTTGATTTTTGTCATTCTGAGTTCAACTTTACCGACACCTAATGGTTTTTCAGTTCTGACCATAACAGTTAACCAGCCGGTTGTGAATCTCTCGCTAACACCGACTTCTTTACCGTTTTTGTAGTCTTCACAGAAGTAAAGCTTGCTGCCTGCTGTTTCTTCTTTACCTGAAGACTCTTTCTTTGTTTCTTCTTTAGTTGTTTCTTTAGTGGTCTCTTCTTTTTTATCAGTCTTTTCTTTTTCTTTGTCAGCCATTTCTTTCACTTTACTGCAAGCCGTCAATAAAGTAAAGCTTACTACAATTGCCAGTATAAATTTCAAATTGTAAAAGGTGTTTTTCATATGTGAAATTATTAGGTTAATATTGGTTTAAAATACGCTTATATAGGCTGATTTTCAAGTTATAATGAGGATAATTGAAAATTCTAATTTATAAAGTCTAATGATATATCCAGCGCTTTAGCTGAATGGGTTAACGCTCCTATAGAAATAAAATCAATACCTTTGATTCTTGTGTAGTTTGAAATTGTATCCATATTTATACCACCGGAAATTTCTATCTTAAAATTTCCGTCAACAATCTTAACTGCCTGCTTAACATTCTCTATGGAAAAATTATCAAGCATTATTATATCCACAATTCCTTTTCCAAGAGTGCAGACAATCATTAATTCAAAAAGGTCTTTTACTTCTATCTCAACTTTGAAATTTTTCTTTATCACGGCAAGTCTCTCAAGTGTATTTTCGATGCCGCCGTTTGCTTCAATATGGTTATCCTTTATCAGCATCATATCGTATAAACCTGTTCTGTGATTTGTGCCGCCGCCTATCTTCACAGCGAGCTTTTCAAACAATCTGAAATTTGGTGTGGTCTTTCTTGTATCAAGAATTTTAATCTTACTATTATTGAGCTTCTTTGTAAATGAGTTTGTAACTGTAGATATACCGCTCATTCTTTGCAGTATGTTTAATGCCGTGCGCTCCCCTTTTAATAAGGTTCTCGTGCTTCCTTTTATTTCACCTATGAGAGTTCCCTTTTTTAGTTTGTCCCCGTCCTTTACAAAAAATTTAATCTTAGTTTTCTTATCAATTGAATCAAATACAGCCTTGAAAATTTTTAATCCGGATACTATTCCTTCTTCCTTCAATAGAATATTTGCAGCAGATATATTCTTTGAAGGGATTAAATTATCGGTGGTAATATCGCCTGTACCGATATCTTCTTTCAATGCCATTTTTATTAAACGGCAGGCTTCTTTGAAATCAAAATTTTTATAATAATCCATTAGCTGTTTTTATTTTCGCTTTCAATAATTTGCTCTTCGGGAATTAAGTTAGGAATTCCATTGGTAACTTTGTACTTCGCACTGCATTTTGTGCATTCCCAGTATTCATTCTTATCTATTAAAGATGCCTTATCAACCGGGCATACAATGAACTCTACAATTTTTTCCATTATTTATTAATATGAGATTTTACCAGCTCTACAAATTTTTCAGGCGGACGCGTCGGGCGGATTGTTTTCAGATTTATAAATCCAAGTATTGTATACCCTCTTGCTATCAGTCTTTCTTCCACAAATAATTCATAATGGATTTTAACTTTCACTCCCGGCACTTCATCCATAAACGCTTTTATGCGGACAACATCATCGTACTTTGCAGTGGAAATATATTTGCAGTAAGATTCGACCACTGATAATCCGTAACCTTCTTTTTCAAGCTCAGTATATGCGTAGCCCATTTCACGCATAAGGTTATTTCTGCCCGCTTCAAAAAATTCGAAATAACGGACGTTATTCATTATTCCCATTACATCTGTCTGGGCATATAATACTCGTAATGTTGTTTCGGCTGATACCATAATATTTATTTTCTTAGTTATCTTCCTTAGGAATCGTAAACTGAAAAGGAATATTTATGTAACACTTTATAGGTACATCATTCAATGTTGCAGGCTTCATCTTCAATTTGTATATCCATTTTCTAACTTCATTGTAAAAAATTTTGTGACCGGAGATCAAGGAATCCTTTATAGCTACACCATCTTCATTTACCAATATTCTAACAATGACTTTCCCTTCAAGCTCATCGTCTAATGCTGATTCAGGATAACTTATCATTTTTCGGACTTCCGTAAGGTTATACACTATAGGAGAAGAACTTTTTTTTCCTATTGTAGCGGTATCTTGTGCATATACATTGAACGATGCAAATAAAAATATAACTAAGATTAAGTGCTTTATCATTTATCTTTAAAAATTTTTCCCGGATTCATTATATCATTCGGGTCAAATACTTTTTTAATATCTCTCATTAGCTTCATTTCGTTTTCTTTTATAGCTATATCAAGATAACTCTTCTGTGAATAACCTATTCCATGCTCGCCGGAAATTGTTCCGCCTAATGAAACGGTCAGCTCAAATATCTTTCTTATCGCGGGGTCTATATTCTTTTCCCATGTCTCATTATCAGTTTTATCTTTCAGAATATTTACATGAACATTACCATCTCCTGCATGTCCGTAACAAATAGAAGTTATTTTATACTCAACACAAATCTCTTTTACACCTTTAATTAATGCAGGCATATTCGCTCTAGGTACAACCGTATCTTCTTCCTTATAAATTGAAATCGATTTCACAGCTTCTCCGATACATCTGCGCAAAGCCCAAAGCTCTGCCATTTTATTGCTGTCTTCTGCCATTACAATATCGAATGCCCCGGCATCTGAAACAACCTCTGCAATTTTTTCTATATCCTTATCTAAAGCTTCTTCATAATTTCCATCAACTTCAATTAGCAGCTGCGCCTCTGCAAGAGAATTCGGGAATTCTTTACCGAGCTGTCTTTTCGCTGCATCTATTGCGCTCTTCTCCATCATTTCTAATGCTGACGGAACAATCCCCGCCTGAAAAATTTTTGCAACTGATGAAGCGCATTCATCAATCGAATTGTAAGCAACAAGAATTACCTTCTTCTTGGCGGGCAATGGTAAAAGCTTAAAATATATTTTTGTAATCACACCAAGTGTGCCTTCGCTTCCTATAATCAATTGAGTAAGATTATATCCTGTTGAATTTTTTAGAACCCTGGCTCCGGTATTAATAATTTCACCTGATGCCGTTACGAATTCCAATGCTAAAACATAATCTTTAGTTACACCGTATTTCACTGCTTTCGGACCGCCGGAACACTCCGCAAGATTGCCGCCGAGAAAACAGCTTCCCCGTGAAGCAGGATCAGGAGGATAGAATAAATTTCTTTTCTCGCACTCTTCCTGGAATACCTGCGTTATTACTCCAGGCTCAACAACTGCCTGAAAATTTGCTTCATCTATTTCAATTATGCTTTTAAATCTTTCCATCGATAAACATATACCGCCGAATATTGGCAGCGCTCCTCCGGAAAGACCGGTACCGCCGCCGCGGGGAACAACCGGAATACTATACTTATTAGCTAACTTAACTATCTCGGATACTTCGTTGGTGTTTGCCGGTTTTACTATAACTTCAGGGGGAAAGGAAAAATCTTCCGTATAATCATGAGAATAGTTTTGAACAGATTCTGCATCAATGAAAACCCATTCATCTTTTACAATAGATTTTAATTCAGAAATAATTTCAGGCGTGACTTTATTAAACATGTTTAAAAATACCGAATTAAAAAGAAAATTTTAGGTTAAAAATACTTTCATATATTTAGTATTAATTGGGTTTTTATTTTCAACTTATAAAAGTAATTTCATTTCATCGTGTCTAATAAAAAACTTTTCTATATAATTTTCTTCGTCGTATTCTCGGCTAATATTTTTAATACAAATATTACTGCCTGGGATTCCAGATGGTCCATCCATACTGCATACAGTATGATTTATGAAAGGAATCTGGATTTAGATGAATACAAAGACATCATTGAGAGAAAAGAAAATTACGGTATATGGAAAGGCACAGAACACGTCTACAATCTTTTTCCAATTGGTGTTTCCATTATTGCTTTGCCTTTTGTATTTGTAGGGGAATATGTGTTTGAGCTTGCGTTGATTATAAATCCCGATCTTAAAACTAAGCTTCAGGAAAAAGGGTTTACACTGATAAATGTTACAAATTATTATCATGTTGTTGAGTATTTCATTGCATCTCTTATAGCAGCAATTTGCGCTTCGCTAATGTTTGTTGTTGTAAGAAGATTTCTCAATGCTAATCAATCTTTACTCATTACATTTGTTTTTGCGTTTTGCACATCATTATGGTCTGTAGCAGGCCGAGCTTTATGGATGCATGGACCTTTAATGCTTTGCATTCTTATTGCGATTTACTTTTTAACAAAGAAAGACATAAGCATTAAGAATGTTGTTACACTCGGATTTATACTCGCATTTTCATTTATAATTCGTCCTACAGGTTTAATATTCTTCGGTGGAATTTTACTATACTTCATTCTCACGAACAAAAAATTTGCCTCTGCATATTTCTTTTCGGGTTTAACTGTCTTTGCTTTCTTTTTTGTTCTGAATTATTCTATCTACGGAACTATATTTTCACCTTATTATCAATATTACGTAAATATTCTATCGGGCTCCGGCTTTCCGAATTTCTTCGAAGCATTGGCGGGAAATTTAATCAGTCCCGGAAAAGGATTACTCATATTCTCCCCTATTCTGATTTTTTCTGCAATAGGTATTTATATAAAAGTTAAACGGAAAGAGTTCTCAAAGCTGGACTTCTCCTTGCTCTTAATTTTTGTTTTATATTATATTGCAATTTCATTGGTAACAAAATGGTGGGACGGATGGTCTTATGGACCCCGATATATTTCTGATACACTGCCAATATTAATATTTTTTATTATTCCGTTTTTCCTGTATCCGGAATTTTTCAAGAATAAAAAAATCCTGAATTTTATATTCGCAGTATTGCTTCTGGTCAGCTTCTTTATACATACAAAAGGAGCATTAAGCTCCCGAATATGGGTAGAGTGGAATGGAACCCCTGAGGATGTTGATAAGCACCCTGAAAGAATGTGGGATTGGAAAGACCCGCCTTTCCTGAGATAAAAAATTTACTTCGGGAACTTATTCTACCCGGTTGGAGTTTACTATTTGTGCATAAGTAAATCATTTTATATTTTACTTATTTTTAACTATTTTACAACCAAATTAAACCATTCTCTCAAATGAAAAAATTACTTTTTCTTTTTGTTCTTGCTGCGGGATTATCATTCCTCGGCCCAAAAGATTCATCAGCACAAGCGTTAACTTTTGACGTTATTAACAATACCGGCGTTGACCTTGTAGACGTTTTTGTAACCCCGGCTGAAACAGCTAATTGGGGTAGTGATATATTGCCAAACGATTTATTCTTAAACGGCTCTACCGTTACAGTAAATATCCCTGCAGATTACGGAACATCTTGCATGTTCGATATGAAAATTACAGACGGTGCCGGTGGACATATTACATTCTCCGGTGTTGATGCTTGCAAATTAATTACTTTGCAAATCAATGGTGATGGTACATTTTCTTATGTAGCAACAAAGTAATTTTTAATACTAAAGCGTTATTATAAAAAAGGCGGATTAATATCCGCCTTTTTTGTTGCAATATAGCTCCTAAAAATTATAACTTCTTAAATCCGCGTTCTAAATCCCTTATAATATCTTCATAATTCTCTATTCCTACTGCCAGTCTTATCAAAGATTCTGAAATTCCTGTGGCAGAAAGCTGCTTTGCAGTATAAAATGGTTTCCATTGCGCTGCTGGAAGTGTTACGACTGTTTCAACACCCCCTAAGCTCACTGCTAATTTGCATAGCTTTAACGATTCAACAAAATGAACGGCTTTTTTATAAGTGCAGTCCAGTTCAAAACTAAAACAACCGCCAAAACCTCGCATTTGTGAAGATGCTAACCCATATTGCTCGTGAGAAATTAATCCCGGATGATATACTCTTTTTACTTTAATATGTTCTTCAAGATACTGAGCAATAAGCAAAGCATTTTCATTTTGTTTTTTGACTCTTAAAGGAAGTGTTTTTATACTTCTCAGCAATAACGAAGCATCGTTCGGTGCCAGAACATGGCCGATAACATGACCGTAATCCCAACATTTGTAAATAAAGTTTTTTGTACCGCAAACTACCCCGGCAAGAACATCGCTGTGCCCGCCAAGATATTTTGTTGCGCTGTGAATAATTACATCAATTCCAAAGTCTGCCGGATTCTGATTTATAGGTGAAGCAAAAGTATTATCAATTAAAGATATTAATTTTTTCTTTTTGCAAAGCTTCCCGATAAATTCCAGATCAGTAATTTTCATTAAAGGATTAGAAGGTGTTTCAACATATATCAATTTTGTATTCTTCTTAATTGCTTTCTCGAAAGCTTTGTTACTTGTCTGGTCAACAAATGTTGTTGTTATTCCGAATTGCGGTAGAACATCGCGTAGATATTTTATGGTAGTTGCATATAAATTACTTTGAGCTACTATGTGATCTCCTGATTTCAGAGTGCATGCAATAGCAGAGCTTATCGCAGCCATCCCGGAACCAAAGATTACCGAATCTTCTGTCTTTTCTAAATCTGCACATACACGTGAAAGCTGTTTCAATGTAGGTGTGGAATATCTGGCATAAAATCCCAAAGGTCTATCTTCCACAGAGATTTTTGCCATCGTGAGCAGGTCCTTTGTTTTATAATTAACTGATTGCCACACAGGGGGCACAACTGCTCCGGTAATATTGAACTCATCACCGGAGTGGATTACAACTGTATCAAGATTTTTCATTATAAGAAATTAAAAATTTAGGTTTTGCATTTCCCGAAAGATTATTGCTTCGGTCAGAATTTCTTTTACTATTCTAGGTTTTATTTCCTTTAGTTTATGATATTGAATCCAACCGATTACTTTGCAGCTTCCGCATGAAATTATATCAAATTTCTTTTTTAAAATAACTCCGTTTGAAATTCCGAATATTACTCCCGATTTAAAGCCGCTGCGCGGTACAGATGTAGGCCACACAAAACAAACTCTTTTGTTCAGATAATAATATGGAACTCCGTATGCAAATTTTTCTTCAAAGGAAGGATTGGTTTCGAGAATAATTTCTCTCAATCGAAGCGTCATTTTCTTTTCCTCTTCCGGAAGGGTGGATATAAAACTATTTATAGTCTTTTTTTCCATAAGGATAAAAAAAATCCCACATAAGTGGGATTAAATTGATAAATAACTTTTCCTAGTAAATTTCTAAGCAGCCTTGTTCTTCAGAATCCTCATTTAAAAAAGCTATTACTAAATTGTAATTAGATTTCAGCTTTTCAGCAATATTCTGAGTAGAGGTATTACCGCATCTTAACCAAATAATTTTAGGAGGATACCCTTTTAAAGTACTCAGTTCATTAAAATCTTCGTCGAATGTTACGATTGTGAAATCATTTTGTTTGGCATAATTCCAAATCGAGATATCTCTTGTATCTTTTAATATTACTGAATTTACATGAACTGAACCCGGGAAAGAACTTTGAATTTCTTTTCATACTCTGTATGAAATATTCGCATCAAATAATAATTTCATACAACATATTTTACTCTTCTTTCATTATCAGCCGCGTAATTTAAGGAGGCAGAAATATGTTCTTCTTTTATTTGTGGAAAATCGTTAATTATATCTTTATTCGACATTCCTGAAGCAAGCCAGCCTAAAATATCATACACTGAAATCCTTGTACCTGTAATACAAGGTTTCCCAAATCTGATTTCTGAATTTATGCTTATATAATTTTGATAATCCATTATCCGGAAATTTATTTCTTTTCAGCTGTTAATTTTATTTCTATTTCTTTTTCGGATTTACTTCTCAATACTTTTAGCTTTAATGTTTCACCGACTCTTAAATCATTTACAACTGCCAGTATATCCTGCTCGTTTCTAATTGGTTCGCCGTTTGCCTGAATGATAACATCTTCGGTTTTCAATCCTGCATCATCTGCTGCTCCGCCTTTAGCAACCTGATTAACTATTACTCCTTTTGTATCATCAAGGTTATAGTACTTTGCGATTCTTTCATCAATTCCCTGAATGTTAAATCCAACATTGAAATTTCTTTCTATCTTACCGCTGGATTTTAACTCTTCCATTATTTTTCTTACACGATTGATAGATATTGCAAACCCTACACCGATACTGCCGCTTGCACCATTTCCGCCTGTATAAATTATTGTATTCATTCCTATCACTTCGCCGTCAACATTTACTAATGGTCCGCCTGAGTTACCTGAGTTAATGGAAGCATCAGTTTGTATCATATCTTTATATGCCCTTCTGTTATCAGCTGCTACTTTCATTTTTGTAGCGCTTACAACACCGACTGTTACTGTCGGCTGGTCATTAATTTCAAAAAGTCCGAACGGATTACCAAGAGCAATCACCCATTCACCGATTATTACATCATCTGAATTTCCTAACGGTAAATAAGGAAGATTTCCTTTATCTATTTTTATTAATGCAACATCAGTATTCGGGTCAGAACCAATCAGCTTAGCTGAAACAGTTTCACCTGTAGTTAGTGTAACAGATATCTTTGTAGCATTACCTGCAACGTGGTCATTTGTTAGAATGTAACCGTCTGAAGAAATAATGTATCCTGAACCAAGTCCTCTTACAATTTGTTTTTGAGGTCCTTGCTGTCCTCTGTCACCAAAGAACTGTCTGAAGAAAGGATCATTTCCCCAAAAGTTTGCGAACGGATCCTGTATCTCCCTTACTTCTTCAACATTTATTCCGACGATACAAGGTGATACTTTACTGACTGCGCGTGTAATTGCAGTCTGACGTGATTCACTAATTTTCTGGTTATCTTGTCTCTCAGTATTTGAAACTAATCTTACATTGTTATCAGGAGATTTCCCGGAAAAAAATATCTTGCCAAGAATTACTCCGCTTGTTAGAACAAGAATTGCCAGTGATGAGATTAAAAATATTTTTGTTTTTGACATTTGATTAAGAGCGGGGCTTGTTAATGTATTACTTCGCATTCTTCTTTTTAGTTAATAAATATTTTTAATGTACGGATTATTTCTTTAAATGTTTTTTAACTTTACGGATAATTTCGTGCCTGTCTATTTTATATTTGCTCATTAGTTGTTCCATGGTTCCGCTTTCACCAAATGTATCTTCGACTGCAACATAATCCATTTGTGTCGGCCTGTGTAATGATAAAACTTCAGCAACTGCTCCGTAGAGACCGCAATTTTTCTGATGGTCTTCACAAGTAATTACCAATCCTGTTTCTTCGGCACATTTTACAATTGTATCCACATCAATAGGTTTTATTGTATGCATGTTCACAACTCTAGCGCTGATTCCCTCTTTTTTGAGTTCCTCTGATGCAATAAGAGCTTCCCATACTAAAAGACCATTAGCTATAAGTGTAACATCATTACCGTCTATTAAAGTGTCCGCTTTACCGAATTCAAATGGAGCGTTCATATCTGTATAGTTAGGAGTCTTATCTCTGTAAAATCTTATATAGAATGGTTTATCATACTTAGCGCATTCTAAAACTGCTCTGTATGTTTGATTATAATCGCAAGGAGTTACAACTGTCATGTGTGGAAGTATTCTCATAATTCCGACATCTTCAAGTGACTGATGAGTTGCGCCGTCAGGTCCTACGGATATACCGCAGTGTGAAGCGCAAATCTTTACATTCATTTGACTGTAAGCAATTGATTGTCTGATTTGGTCGAACGGTCTGCCGGTGGCAAACTCGCCGTAAGTGGAAGCAAAAGGAATTTTGCCTGTTAGTGCAAGACCCGCTGCTGTTCCCATCATGTCTTGTTCAGCTATACCGACTGAAAAGAAACGGTCAGGAAATGCATCGCGGAAAATATTTGTTTTTACTGAGCCCGATACGTCGCCGCCTAAAACTACAATATTAGGATTCTCTTTTCCGAGAACCATAAGTGCATCTGCAAAGCCCTGTCTTGTTTCTTTTAATTCAGGGTTATCAATGTTAAAGGACATTTTGATTAGATTGGAATATTAATAAAGTACAAAAATACTTTAATAATACATGCATTTCAAATCAAATAAAAATGCCCCATGTATCATTTTCTTATTTTATAAGCGTAATATAATGAAAAAATGATAAGACCTAAAAAGATAACTGAAAATAAAACTAATTGAACTTTTTGTTTAATTTTATGCTTTTTTCTTTGCTCTCTTTCAAACTCAAGATTTTCATCTACGTAGTCTCCTTTAGAAGGGTCCCAATTTTTATAAATGTTTATGCTCATAGTTTTAATACGTTATTTTTTTCTAAATAGATTAATTTTTAATTAAATTTTATTT
>CALJIG010000115.1 GCA_937974175.1 uncultured Ignavibacteria bacterium | reverse complement strand
TCAGCAAAATATAAAAATTAATCAATTCTTTTTAATTTTTACTTTAAGTAAGTTTGCTAACATATGGGTAAGAAAAGCATGCAGGTTTTAATCAATGATTCGTATGCGGAAATTGATTTAAAAGCTCTCAAAAATAACTTCTTTATTGTTAAAAAGCTATTTTCAAAAAGCTCTTCTAAAAGAAATATTAACAATAAATTCATCTGTTCTATAGTAAAAGCTGATGCTTACGGGCACGGAATGCTAAGATGCGCCGAAGAACTGGCTTTGGCCGGAACGGATTTCCTCGGAACAGCCGACTATTCGGAATCTCTTCGACTTTCCGCTTATTTAAAAACAAAAAAGATAAATACTACAATTTTTTGCATGGGAACGCTTCCTACGGCAAAAACCTATCTGGAAGTAATTGCAAATGAGAATTTCCATTATACAATAGTTGATGTAAATGATGCAAAAATACTGAATTCTGTTGCAAAGTCGTTCAATAAGACGCTAAATGTTCAGATTCAGGTAGATTCCGGCATGAACAGAGTTGGTTTCCCGATTGAAAGCGCATACGAAGCGATTGCAGAAATTCTGAAATTAAAAAATTTAAATGTTGTCGGTATTTATTCCCATTTTGCCACAAGCGAAATTCCGCATCATAAATTTGCCGTAAGGCAGGTAAACGCATTCAAGAATTTTTTACACGAGGCAGAGGCAGACCTTCATAAGTTCAAATACAAACACATTTCCAATACCGGCGGAGTGTTTAATCACAACGACGATACTTTCAATTTTATAAGACCGGGTATTTCTTTGTACGGCTACTACCCCGATGACGAATATTATGATATAAAAACCGGTTTAAAGCCTGTAATGAATTTTAAATCGAAAGTAAGATTTATTAAGAAAGTCCCCAAAGGCAAAAGTATTTCTTACGGCAGAAGATATTTTACGGATAAAGATACTTATATTGCTTCAATACCTGTCGGATACGGAGACGGTTATCCCCGCTCGCTTACAAATAAAGGTGAAGTAATTATTAAAAAGAAAAAATATGACATTGTTGGTACCGTTTGTATGGACTGGGTAATGATTGATATCGGACCAAAGCCTGAGGTGAAAATCAACGATGAAGTAATTTTATTCGGTGCGGAGTATCCCGTTTACGAAGTTGCTAAACACAGCGGTACAATTCCTTACGAAATCACAAGCAACATAACGCAAAGAATTCCGAGAATTTATATTAACAAAAGCAGATAATTTTACTATTTTATATACGGCTCTTGTATATGAACAATGAAGAATAAAGAATACCTCAATATCGTCTTTAACAAACTCTACCTTTTACTGAAGTCGTACGACCTCGCTGCGAAAGATTTACATCTCGTTAATAATACTTTCAAATTCATATTAAACTCAGATAATATTTTAAGGGACTTGTTCGTGCTTTCCTCTGTGAATAAGCTCGATGCATTTGTGAATTATGTTCTTTTTATATTAAAGAAAGTTGATGAAGAAAAAATAAATTATAATAATCTTTCCTATAATATAGATGCCGATTCAAAATTTCTGGAGAAGGAGATAATAAATTATTTTTCTGTTGAACCGAAGAAGATAGCAGAGAAAGAAGTTAAGAAACCTGAAATTACAAAGCCGCTTACTAAGGAAATAGAAATTGTTGATGAATATATAGATGAAACTATAGCAGATTTTTATAACAACTCAGATGATGATACAGATAATATTATTACCGATGAAAACTTTATTTCAAAAAGAAATAATCTTGAGCTTGTTGAAGTAGACAGGAACGATGAAGATCTTAACGCAGTGTTTAACCTTCCCGAATCAAATTCTATAGAGGAATCTTTAGTTGAAAACGAAATAGCTGAGGCTATTCCGGAAAATTATACCAATGAAAGCGATGTAAATGATTTCAGCAGCTATGATGAAAATATTATAAATGAAGCAGAATTTAAATCTGAAACAGAAAAGTTTACCGAAGAAACTGTTGCCGCAGATTATGATGTGAATACAATTTCAGAGGAGAAAGAAACTGCTGTACAATCCGATAGCTCATACTGGGATGCCGTAGAAGATGAATTAACAGATGAAGCAATAGAAGAAAAGACTGCAGAAATTTACGAGGAAGAAACGGAAGAGATAACCGAGGAAAAACCGGTTATTGAAGATACAGCGGATAAGATAATTGAAGCTACAGAACAAAAAACTGAAATAACGGCAGAAGAAAAATTAAGAGAAGAATTAAAAGATTCAGAAACAGAAAATAAGCAAAAAGATTTAATAGAAAATGCAGAGGATGTAATTGAAGAAATAAAACCTGAAACAAAAGAAATTGTTTTAGAAAAAATTGAAACGGTTCAGGAAGAAATGCTTTTTGACGCGCCTGAATTAAATGAGAACGAATTTAAAGAAAGCATTACTTCACAGGAAGAACAAAAGAAAGAACAAGAAAAAGAAATTGAAAAAGAAACTGTAGAAGAAAAATTAATTGAGGAAAGTGTAGAAAGGGAAAACGAACAGATTGCAGCCTCTCTGAAAGAAGAAAGCAGTAAAGACGAGAAAAAAGAAATCGGTGATTACTTTGAAGAAAAAATATCCCAAGAAAATACCGAAAAGAAGACAGAAGAGAAGATAAAGGAACAGAAGGAAGAAAACATTGAGCAGGCAAATGAAGAATTTATCCAGTATGAAAATTATGTGCTGCGTACTAATGATGAACTGAAGTTTGATTTCGAAAGAATGATGGAGTTTGCCAAGCGCCTCAATAAAAATTACGATGAAAGAAATTTAATTATAAAAGATGTAATAGATAAGACTTCATTCCTTGAAAACTGCTCACGCGAATTATCTCTCGAAGTAATAACAAATATCTACGAAACATTTAAACTTTCATTCGAGAAAATATCGGACGGCAAGTATGATTTATCGGAAGAGACGTTAACAATATTTATAGAAAGTCTCTCACTTGTAGAAAGTTTATTAAAAGGCGATGATTACCTTGCCTATGATACTTTAATAAAATCTTTAGATAAGCTCAGAAAGAGTTTGCTGAAAGAGAAGAAGCAGAAAGTACAGGCTGAGCAGAAACAGAGCGATGAAAAGTCAGCCGAGAGCCTGCTCTCAAACTTGTATCCCGATGAACATAAACTTTTCATTGCAAATAATATCAGAAGAAAAATTTCCGATATTGAAAAAATATTCAACTCTCTGAACGACATCGATAGCAATTATGTTCAGATAGAAGCATTGAACATATTAATATCCAACCTGAATAATTTTAAAGAGCTTGTTGGTTATGCGAACACAATTCAGCTGGCATCGCTTGCAAAAGTTGCTGAAGGCGGATATATATTAATAAAATATCTACAGAACTACCGTAAAGACCCCACGGAAGAGATCTGGAAAGAAACGTTCAAATACATAATTTATGTAATGCGTCTTCTAATAATTAATAAACCTGTTGAGGATCTCGATCTGTTTATTTCTTATCTGAATGAGCCAATAAAAATTTATCTTTCAAAAGAAAACAAATAATTTTTAACTTTAAACTCCTACTGAATGAATAATTACGCTGTTATTATGGCAGGCGGAGCCGGAACAAGGTTCTGGCCAAAGGGCACAAGCAAACTGCCGAAACAATTTCTAAACGTCTCACATGAAATTGATACGATGGTGCAGCAAACGTATAAACGTTTAATCGAATTCATCCCTGCACAAAATATTTTCGTTGTTACAAATGCAAATCATAAAAACGAAGTCCGCAAGCAGCTGCCGCATTTGCCCGAGCATAATGTTATTGCCGAGCCTATAGGAAGAAACACTGCTCCATGCATCGGTCTCGCAAGTTTGTTCATTCAGCAGTTTGATCCTAAAGCTAATGTGCTTGTAGTTCCTTCAGATCATTTAATAAAAGATACAAAAGAGTTTAAAAGAATTATGACAGCCGGCTTAAAATTTGTTCATGAGCACGGCGGTATTATTACATTGGGAATAACACCAAGCCACCCTGAAACTGGCTATGGATATATTCAGTTTAATCCCGATGAATCTATAGATGAACCCGACGGTCCGGAAAAAATTTATAAAGTTAAAACCTTTGCTGAGAAGCCGAATCTTGAAGTGGCAAAATCATTTTTAGCCAGCGGTGATTTTCTGTGGAACAGCGGTATGTTCATCTTCAGAGCAGATACAATGATGGATGAAATGAAAATTTCATTGGCAGATGTGTATGAATCGTTAATGAAGCTAGTTCCTGTGCTTCGCTCCAAAGATTTTGATAAAACTTTGGATATGGTTTATTCACAGATAAAAAGTATTTCTATTGATTACGGTGTAATGGAAAAATCCTCAAGCGTATATACTATTAAAAGTGATTTCGGCTGGAACGATGTCGGCTCATGGGATGAAATTTATAATATTTCCGAAAAAGATTCTGAAGGCAATGTAAAGAAAGGGAGAACGGTCACGATTAATTCTAAAAATAATTTAATTATTAACGACCAGAAAATTGCTGCACTGATAGGCGTTGAAGATTTGCTGGTTATTGATACAGATAACGGCTTACTTATATGCAAGCGCGGAGATTCACAGTCAGTGAAGGAAGTTGTAGAATATCTCAGAAGAAAAAATCTGGACCAGTTTCTATGATGTGATTAAATTTAGTTGTTGATATTACAATTTACGATATGCACATTTTGTGTAATCGAGGAGGTTGTAATGAAATTAAATTTTAAAAACCAAATAGCAGCTATGTTTGTTATTTGGTTTCTTTTTTTTAGTTCAGATTTTTCTTTAGCAGCAGATACAGTATCGGCAAAGTATTTCCCTTTGGTAGTAGGAAATTCATATACATATCAAATTTCATCTATGTTTGGTCCTGATACGAGAATTCGTGCCACTATTACAAAAGATACCTTAATGAATGGAAAGAGATATTTTTTTTGTAAGGCTTTTCCATTAATTGGTTCCGGATGGGTAAGGTATGATTCCTCCAGATCAAATCTTCTTCTTCTTTCACCATTTACAGCAAGCTGTTCGGGATATTCCAATGAAAAACTTATTGATAGTCTGGGAATGTCTGCAACTAATTCTATTAGCTGCCCATATGGTTCTTTTCTATGTACGAGTGTCGGCACGTCTGTAATTTTTGGTCAAACCAAAGAAACTAAAACTTTTAAGAACGACGGACTAGTTCAAAGATTTTTAACTTATACAAAGGATGTTGGATTATCGGGGGGCTGCGAAGGTGAGCCTCCGCCATGTGAAGCTTTCTACACCTTGATTGGCTGCGTTTTAAATGGAGTTGTAATGGGTGATACGCTTTTAACAGATATTGAACAAACAAATACCACTATACCCGATAAATATTATCTTTCGCAAAATTATCCAAATCCCTTTAATCCCGAAACAGTAATTTCTTTTGCTGTTCCGAAAAGCTCTTTTGTAAGTTTAAAAATTTATAGTGCTTTGGGAGTAGAAATGACTGCTTTAATTAATGAAGAAATACAATCCGGATATTATAACTATAAATGGAACGGGCAGAATTTGCCTTCCGGAATATATTATTATAAAATGACAGCAGGTGAATTTACTGAAACACGTAAAATGATTTTAGTAAAATAAATTTAAATGCCTCTCTCTTTTCCGAAGAGAGAGGTATTCCTTCCTTATTTCATTTTTTCTCAGATTCTTTCCGTGTAATTTTGTATAACAGGCAAAATTAAAGCCGTTTATATGAAAATCGATCATTTGGGCATAGCTGTTAAATCTCTGGAACAATCCGTTCCTGTTTTTGAAAAAATATTCGGAGTAACTGCATCACCAATGGAGCACGTTGCAGACCAGAAAGTAAACGTAAGGAAACTTCATTTAACAAATTGCGACCTTGAGCTGCTCGAAGGCACAGCGCCGGATTCTCCTATTTCAAAATTCATTGAAAAAAAAGGCGAGGGAATTCATCACTGTTCATTCGGAGTAAACGATATAATTGATAAATTATATCATCTGGATAATGCAGGAATAAATTTAATTGACAAGACTCCCAAGACCGGAGCAGATGATATGCTGATAGCATTTCTGCATCCGAAATCTACTGCAGGAATTCTGATGGAGCTTTCACAAAAGAAATCGCATTAAGAAAAGCTAATTAAGAAATCTTATTGCAGAAAAACCGATTATATGTAATACAACCGGATGGAAGAAATAAAAATAAATACAGAGCTCTCCACTAAACTTGAAAATCTTCCTTCCACCCCGGGAGTATATCAGTTTAAGGATGCGAAAGGCTCTCTGTTATATGTCGGCAAGGCAAAGATTTTAAAAAATCGTGTACGTCAGTATTTTCAGTCGAGACCACAGCAATCGAGCCGCCTTGCAACCATGATTTCCAAAATCCGCGACGTTGAAATTATTACAACGGATACGGAAGTTGAAGCTTTAATACTTGAGCTTAATTTAATAAATGAGCTGAAGCCGAAGTATAACGTAAACTTCAAAGATGATAAGTCATACCCCTATATTGTAATAACAAACGAACCCTACCCGAGAGTTTTCCCAACCAGAAAAAAACGCTCAGACGGCTCTAAATATTTTGGACCATATACTGATGTGAAGAATATGCGTTTTGCGCTGAAGTCTATCCGTGATATTTTTATGATTCGTTCTTGCAGTTTAAATCTTACCGATGAAAATATATCAAAGGGAAAATTTAAAGTCTGCCTGGATTATCATATAAAGAAGTGCGAAGGACCGTGCGAAGGATTAGTTTCACAGGAAGATTATAATCTAATGATAGATGAAGTAGCAAAGCTTTTAAATGGAAAGACATCGTCGCTCTTAAAAGAGATGAATCAGCGCATGAATTTTTATGCTTCAGAAATGCTTTTTGAAAAAGCTGCGAAGTTACGGGACAGAATAAATGCGGTAGATGTATATTCATCTAAACAAAAGATGGTTGACGACGAAATTATTGATAAGGATATATTCGCATTTGAAAGGCAGGATAATGACGGCTGCGGAATGGTGTTAAAAATCAGAGACGGGAAAGTTATCGGCAAGACACATTTCTATATGAATAATGTTTTAGAGAAAGCAGATGAAGAAATTTTGGAAAATCTTTTAATGGAGTACTACAACAAAACTGATTTTATACCTGATGAAATTTACTTGCAGAACGAACTTGAAAATCCCGATACGGTAAAAGACTGGCTTGAGAAAAGAAAAAGTGCGAGAGTGGATTTTGTAATCCCCAAGATCGGTGAAAAGTATAAGCTTGTTTTCATGGTTAAAAAGAATGCACGGTTAATGCTAGATGAATTGATTCTATCGAAGATGAAAAGAGATTTTACTCCGCCTTCATTGGATGCTTTAAAAAGAGATCTGAAGCTGACGAAACTACCTAGGAGAATTGAATGTTATGATATATCACATATACAAGGTACGGATACTGTTGCTTCTATGGTTGTATTTTTTGACGGAAAGCCGAAGAAAACAGATTACAGGAAATTTAAAATACAATCTGTCTCCAATGAAACAGGGCAGCCGGACGATTTTCTCTCTATGAGAGAAGTGATATTCAGAAGATTTAAGAGATATGTTGAGCAGGAAGAAAAACAAAAAGATGAATCAGCCGAAGGAAAAAATGAAAACAAAAAAACCGATGAATCTTTCTCAAGTATTCCCGACCTGGTAATTATTGACGGAGGGAAAGGTCAGCTTTCATCTGCAGTGCAAGTGCTTAATGATTTAGGAATAAAAAACTTAAATATAATCGGACTTGCAAAAAGATTAGAAGAAGTTTATTTGCCGGGTGATACGGATCCGCAGACAATACCAAAAACTTCAAGCGGGTTGAAGCTGCTGCAAAGAGTAAGAGATGAAGCTCACAGGTTTGCAGTAACGTTTCATAAAAGCCTCCGCGATAAAAGAACTTTAACATCAGAATTGACATCAGTTCCCGGAATAGGTGAAAAAGTTGCTAAGAAGTTGTTAACTCAATTCGGCTCAGTAGAGATGATTAAAGAAAAAATAAACAGTGATTTTGAAACATTTGAAAAAACCATAGGGAAGAAGTTAAGTTTTTCGCTTAAAAATTACTTTTTTCCTACTACGTAAAAATTATTATAATTATATTTTTTTGTAAATTTTCACTTCATAAAACTAAAAAATAAAAACACCTTGGCGAAAAAAACAAACACAGATAACAAAGAAAAAGCTGTTGTCCCTGACAAAAATGATAAGACAGAAAAAAAAGAAATAAATTTTGAATTTAGTCCATACATAGCTCTTCAGGTAAGAGATTTTGATAAGGCTGTTGAGTTCTACAAAAATATCCTCGGATTCGATCTGATAAAAAAGTATCAGAAAGAAGCACACTTTAAAAAAGGAAAAACAAATTTCTTTGTCGAAAAACAAAAACCCGGCAGAGTGATTTTAGAATTTAAAGTTGAAGACTTTGATGAAGCAAAGACTTTGCTGGAAAAACAAGGATGCACAATTGTAATGCTTTATAATAAGAAGAGCGCTTTATTTCTTGACCCGTATGGTGTAACATTTCACATCTTCCAGGAATTAGAATAATCTGAATATTTAGTCTAATGAAATTTGAATTCAGCCCTTTTGTAGCCGTAGAAGTAAACGACTATGAAAGGGCATGTGAATACTATGAGAAAGTTCTTGGTATGCAGATGGTAAAGAAGCATCCCGTTGAATCTCATTTAAAATCCGGGGATATGAATTTTTTTGTTTCCGGTACAGAGAAGAAAGAAATATTTTTTGAGTTCAGAGTTGAAGATGCTGAAGCAGCAAAAAAATTATTAGAACAAAACGGCTGCAAAGTAACAAATGTATATAGCGAGAAAAGTTTTTTAGTCAGCGATCCGTTCGGATTAAAATATCACATCTTTCAGGAGTAATTTTTAAAGAGAACTGACCACCTGAAGCACTACTTCGAATGCGTGTGTTGAGATTTTGTCGTTGCCGCTGAAGGCATGATCAAGGTCGTAAATCAGAAATAGCAATAGAGCATTAATTGAGCAAAGTATTCCCACCAGTGTATAATGTACAGGCGCATTTTTCATTCCGAAGAAATAAGTAAAGGCAATGGAAACAAATCCGCCAATAAATAAAATAATCCAGATAACTGTAGGGACGTGACTTGTCGAGGCAAGAATTCTTAATCTCCTCAGTTCGCTAAGTTCATTTAATCTTGTAACGGACTCATCATAAAATTGCGAGCTTACCGCATATTTTTCATCAACCCTGGAATACAAGTTAAATAATTTTGTAATGGCCAGTGTTGCTTTAAAGTCAAACTCTCCATAGGGAAGTTTTTTCCATTCATCGTTTATTACTATACTTATGTATTCTTTAACGGCATTCCTTATTTCTGTTCTTGAAGGTTCGGGGAATTCGCTTGCATTGAAGTAAAGAAGATATGTCTGGTTTGCTTCCAGTTCAATATCTCTGCTTGATGTATCGAACTCAGTCCATGTTACATATACTACAAAAGCAATAAGTACGGCATAAAGCAAACCGAATGCATTGAAAAAATATCCTCCGACTTCATGATTATTTTTTAAGTATTCTTCAGTATATCTTTTCCTTACAAATCTTAATCCCATTGTGGAAATAAAAACGGCAAATATTACTATTAGCGGCACGGAAACAAAAATGGGAAGCTCGAGTAGAAATTTCATAAGTTTTTTGTATCTGTAAATATATCAAAAATATTTTTAAAATTGCGTGGCGATAAATTATGCTTAGATAATATATCATTCCTTATTATATATGTTCAAACTTCAAAAATCTTTAATTTATATCAACAGTATTTTCTCAATTAAAATGTTTTAATTATGAAAATAGGTTTCTTTCAATTCCGGCCCGCTCAGAACGACGTCAAAGCTAACTCCGAAAAAATTTATGATGCCCTCATTGATAAAGATTTTGATTTAATGGTGCTGCCCGAGCTTGCCAACTCCGGCTATATGTTTTCAAGCGCAGAAGAACTTGATAATGCGTCTGAAAATATCCCAAGCGGAATTTTCTCGCAAACCTTACTTGAGCTTGCAAAAAAGAAAAACGCATACATTGTCTCGGGAATATGCGAAAAATTTATATTCGAATATTTCAACTCGTCCATTCTTTACTGTCCTGACGGTACATATAAAATTTATCGCAAGCTGCATTTATTCGATACAGAGAAAAAATGGTTTACACCCGGCAATATGCCGCTGGAAGCTTATGAAATTCATCATACAAAAATAGGAATGATGGTTTGTTTCGACTGGATATTCCCGGAGACAGCGCGAACTCTTGCTCTTAAAGGAGCAAAAATAATCTGCCATCCATCTAATCTTGTAATGCCTTACTGCCAGCAGGCAATGTTTACCCGCGCATTGGAGAATCACGTATTCACAATTACGGCAAACAGGATTGGCAGCGATAAAGACAGCAGCGGCAATGAATTATTCTTTACCGGTGAGAGCGTTATACTTTCACCTAAAGGAGAGTATCTTGCAAGAGCATCTAAAGATAAAGAGGAATGTATTATAGTTGAAATTAATATTGCAGAAGCGGACGATAAAAATATAAACGAGAATAATAATTTATTCGGTGATAGACGAATGGGATTTTATGAAATATAAATTTTAATCACTGATTACATTGATTCAAAATGATTGTAATGATTATTAAAGTAATACAAACATTATATCGTTTTTTTCTCAGAGTAAATCAGTGCAATCAGTGATTAAAAAATTTATTTTACCAATGTCATTTTCTTTACTTCGGAAAAACTTGTTGTCAGCAGTTTATAAAAATAAATTCCGCTTGGCAGAGATGCTGCATTAAAATTTAAAGAATAATTTCCTGCATTTTGTCTTTCACTTACAAGCGTTCTTACTGCATTTCCCAAAGCGTCATAAACTGTAAGAGTTACAAAATCAGAAGCCGGCAGTGAGTAATTTATAGTTGTACCCGGGTTGAACGGATTAGGATAATTTTGTTTCAGTGAAAAATTATCAGGCGTTTCATTGGGAGTTTCAATGCCTGAAGATGTCAGTCCGCCGGTAGTAGTTTTAAGTATTATTCCTGCATTGCCCACTATCCATCATGTGTATTGGTCAACAAAACAAATATTATTTAATTGTGTTGTATCGCCGCTTATTTGTGCGTTCCAGCTGCTTCCGTAATTTAATGAATTAAATATTCCTCCCTTATTGCTGAGCGCAAACGTGCCTGCATTAGAAGTATATTTAAGCTTTACAAGTCTGTGTCCATATAAAATCCCCCATGCAGTATGCTGCCAGTCTGAGCCGTTATTAGTAGTCCACCATACATCGCTCTCGCCTCCGACTATTGCCCGGCTATTTCCATCGATATCTAATGACCATAAATTAAGATTAATTGCTGCGGGAATGGCTTCTTCCCAACTTATTCCTGAATTTATTGATTTATTTGCATATCCAAAACTTATAGAATACCCGGTAGTCCAGCTGGAATATTTTACATCTGTGCCATAAGAACCACCAGTTATTTCTCCGCCTTTTGTTTCCCAGGTAACACCACCGTTAGAAGTAAAAAAGCGACCGCTAATTACTATTGAATCTTTTGTGACATCTTTATCTAGAAATTGAATGAATTTATACGATGCCAGTCCGGTATACTTGGGAATCCACGTAGTCCCTCCGTTAGTAGTTCCATATATTCCATTCGGGGAAAGGTACACTCCTTCATTAGCATTATGAAAAATTACCCGTGAAATAGGGTAAGTAGTTTTTAAAATTATAGTCCATGTAGTTCCTCCGTTTACAGTTTTCAAAACATAACCAGAATCTGATGAGCCCGGACCTGTAGGTATATACGATCCGCTTGTATATCCTGTATTAGAATTTACAAAAGATACATCGTTAAGGTTTTGAGTTGTTCCGCTTGTCTGCCGAACCCAGCCTAGCTGAGCAAAAAGCGGTGAAGTTAAAAATAAAAGGGCCAATAGGGGAAATACAGGTTTCATGGAAACTTTATATAAATTATTGTATATCTAAAAATAAGAATTATCCTAACATTTTCCTAACAAAAATTAATACAGTTATTTTACTAGCACCATCTTTTTTGTTTCAATAAATCCATCCGTTTTAAGAGTGTAAAAATAAATTCCGCTTGTTAAACCATATTTACCGGCATCAAATGTAGCTTCATAAACTCCTGCATTTTGAACTCCGTCGAGCAGCGTCGCAATTTCTCTTCCGGTAATATCAAACACTGAAATCTTTGCCAATGTTTTTTGGTTCAGCTCATAAATAAATTTTGTTGATGGATTAAACGGATTCGGATAATTTTGCGATAGTGAAAACTTATTTGGTATTTCAGAGGAGATATTTCTGATATCATCTCTCAAATCTGTTCTATATACACAGGTATCACCTCCGGCAAATAGATAGTATATTAATGGTCCCGTAACAGAGTTTATATTCAGGTCAGTCAATCCGTAATTAAAAGTATTATTGAAGTGTAGATTAAAGAAAATTCCTTTTCCATTTTCTCCCGGGCTATTTGAACGCGTTCCTACAACACAAAATCCGGAGTTCAAGGATACAGCAGAATAGCTTAATGAATCAGTTGCAATTCCGTAATTTGCTTTGCTCCAGCTGCTGCCTGAATTAGAAGAATAATAAAACCCACTGCTTTCAGTACCTGCACCTATTAGACTATATGATGCAGATATGCTAATTATTCCGGTAAGAGGAATGCCGTTATTAATAGCTTCCCATGAATCTCCGTTATTTATTGAGCGGTAAATTCCCGATGAATTTGTAACGGCATAAATAAATCCCGTAACATCATCTGTTGTCATTTTATTAATTACATCTGTAGGAGGAATACCCGAACTTTGGCTAGTCCAGTTTATCCCTTCATTAGTTGTCTTATTAATAGTATTTCCGTAGAGGAATATATTTGCAGTATTTTTTACGCAAATGCCCGTTACAGGAAATGCAAAAGAATGAGTGTAATTATAAGTTAATCCAAAGTCAGTTGATTTGAAAATCATGCCCGGGGTTAATGCATATATTAAGTTGTCTTTAATGGTAAAATCCAGGATAGGTTCGTTATTCGGGTCGAATACTTGTCTTGAATAAATATTCCATTCATCTCCTGAATTTGTTGAAGTGTAAAGCTCCTGATTTACTAATGCTCCCAGTATGTATGGGCTGTTTGTTCCGCAAAAAACTTTATCAACCTTTGCTAATGGGACTCCATATACTTCCCTTGTCCAGCTCGATGCATCTGTGGTTTTAAGATTTCCTCTTATAGGAGAGTTAACCATCACAGCTCCATCTGAAAGTTTTATTAAATTCTCATAGCTTCCGTGAAATAGCTGGGAAACAGGAAACCAGTTTGCGCCATTATCAAATGATTTTGCAAGCACAGATTGATACCCTGATTCAGGATGAAAGATTGATAAGTATTTATCTCCGTTCAGATGAATTAGAGAGGATGGCGCAACATTGCCTATTCTTTGAAAAGAGTTTCCGCTGTCAGTTGATTGAAATAAATCTTCATAAAGAGTACCTACTAATACACCGCGCGAAGAAATGAATATTTTGTTTTCATCGCTTACATAAATAAAAAAATATCTGTCGTTTTGAGGAATTTCCGGAACACTGTTCCAGCTTAACCCGTTATCTGTGGATTTAAAAACGCCTCTGTTGCCAAGTGAATAGCTGCGGTCTTCTGTAACAAAAATTTTTCCTCCCTGCTCCATTGCAATATTTGAAGCATTATAATTGGAAGCAAGTCCGTTGCTTCTTGGTGACCAGCTTAAACCTGCATTGCTGGAATAGAAAACTCCTTTACTTGTAGCAGCAAATACAATATTGCCGTTTGAAGTAAATCCAGAAATATTAATTGAATCAGGAAGACCATTGGTAACTCTTTCCCAATAACTTGCATTGGACGACCTGTAAATTCCTTTGGTTAATGTTCCGGCAAGAAAAATTCCTGATGAAACATAATGAAGCGTTACGACAGAGGTTTCAAATTTATACTCAAGTTTTGTAAATTTTTTAAATTGTTCTGTTGTCTTGTAAATGAAACCGTCACTATTATAAATATAATAATTATTGCTGTTATCTTTGCAGGTTTGTTTTGTTATGCTGAGGGAAAATGTTGTTCTTTCCCACTTATTGTATTGAGCGAATACAGAAGTGAAAGTAAATGAGCAAAGAATAATTAATAAGCATTTTTTCATAAAGTGAGATATAAAATTAATTAAACCTATGATAAAACTTATTTAACTATTAAGTGTTTTTCAAGATAATTTATAATCCCTGTTTTTCTCAGGCGCTATAATTCTTTTCTCCGGATATTTTTTTAACATTTCACCGCCCAGTGAGTTTATTGCATTTTCATCACCATGCACTATTATAATAGTATCAGGATTAAGTGCTTCAATAATGCTTTCAATTTCTTCTTTTCTTGAGTGAGATGAAAATCGGAAGTTTCCAATCTCACACTTTACATCTATCGGATTTTCAATATTATTTAAATAAAGCAGCTCATTATATTTTGCGTTCTTTATTAAATAGCCCGGAGTATCGGGGTCGCAGTAGCCGCATACAGCTATTCCGAAATTTGGTCTCGGAAGAAATTGTTTGGCAATAGTATAAGATGCTGTTCTTGGCATCATCATTCCGCTGGTTGCTATTATTATAGAAGGATGCTTATAAAAATCACCTCTTACCGAATCTCTTCTGCCTAATAGAGTAAACTCAATTTCGGAAAGCTTAAACCCTTTCTTAACTCTTTCATTAGAGTAAATGTAGTCATCATAAACATCGTTAATAGCTTTTGACATCGGACTGTAATAAATCGGCACATGCGGAATTATATTTTTTTTCATTAATGTGTGCACACGCATCAGTATCTCTTGTGACTTTCCCAGCGCAAAAGAGGGGATGAGAACAGAGCCTCCTTTATTAATTACTCTATTAATAAAGGAGGCAAGTCTGTTAGTTTCTTCTTTATAATCGGGATAATTTTCAGTTGCGCAATTAGTGGATTCGGTAATCAAAACATCAACTTTATGCTTTGGCAGTTCAGCTTTAGGTATCAGGGATTGGTTTCTTAAATTAATATCGCCTGTATAGAATATTTTTTTACCGCCGGCATTTATCAACACAGAAGCAGAGCCGAGTATATGACCGGCGTCAAAAAATTCGAAACTGATTTTTTCCTTATCAGATTCATTAATAATAATTTTTTCATTATAATCACAACGTTTCATTATCATAGGGATTATATCGAGCGTTTCTTCTTTATAGTTACTTATCATACTTTTATCAAATTCCAGTTCAAACTCTTCCCGTAAAATTCGCGTAGTATTACTGAGCATTATTTCTGCCAGAGAATGTGTGGGTTTAGTTGAGTAAATTTTTGCATACGGAAAAAATTTTAGAAAAAAGGGTAAGGAAGCAATATGGTCAGTATGTGCATGAGAAATTATAAGATGCTCTATATTAGTATTTTTAATAGATTCATAATTCGGGAAAGCAAGCGAGCCTTTTTGCCTGGGATGTAAACCTGAATCTAAAATTATGTTAGTCTCGTTTATACTTATTAAATATGAATTAGCGCCTATTTCGTTACCGCCACCTAGTACATTAAAATTAATCTTCATTTTTTGAAATTAATTTATTATATAGTATTAAAGAAGTCATTTATAGTTCATTCACTCCTCACTATATTATTATACTCTTTGGCGGGAGTAGAAATTGTATCAAAAAAGGCACAATATCTGCAATAAAAAAAGTAGTTCTTTGGCATAAGTGTTGCTCTAATGTGTTGTAGGAAAATTTTACAATAAATTCTGCAATTTAATTTTGTCTCTTGACTTTACTTTTTAATATTGCGAATTTTGTTGTATAAGATATATACTACACTTTAACACATGACAGAAAATTTACTAAAGTTAGGATTTACGGAAAAAGAAGCGAAGGTTTTCTTAGTGCTCCTGCGAGGTGATTTAATGGCTGCTTCTGATGTTGCAAAGGAAGCAAATATAAGAAGAACTGATGTTTATGATATTTTAAATCAATTTAGAAATGAGGGCTATATCAATGAAATAGATACAAATCGTATCACAATGTTTCAGATGATTGATCCCCGGGTTATTGGTGATAAAGTTCAAAATGACACAATAAGAAAAGCTAATCTGCAGGCTCAGAATGCAAAAACTGTATTTGATAATCTATTTCCTCTTTATAAATCAAAGCTCTCTTCTAATCAGGATTTTATAAATATTGAACTGGTTAGAGGTCATAATAAGCATAGAGATGTAAAATTTACCGAGTGTACAAAACAAAGTCAAAGTGAGATTTTGTTAATGATGAGATTAAAGAACAATGCAATGATATCGGATGAAGCTGATAAAATGATAGGAGGCTTTATAAAGAAAGGTGGAGTATTCAAGTGTATTTATGATAAACCGGAATTTATAAGGGTTATCAGAAATGCTAAAACGGAAAGCTTGCATTTTAAAGATGCTTTAGAAATTTTTAAGAAATTTGAACATAATGGTGAGCAAATTAAATTTTCGGACGAGGAAGTTACAAGTTTTGCGATCTTTGATAGATATACGGTTTATTTGAACATATTTGAACCTGTTTTACCAAGTAATAAACGTTCTGACGTAATTATAAAGAATAAAGAATTAGCTAATTACTTAGCAAATACCTTTGAGTTTTATTGGGGGAATTCAAAGAAAATCAGTGAATTAATTTAAAATATATTATGAAAAAGCAATTACTTAAGTTTATTAATTATCGCGGCCTGTTATTAGTTGCAGCTTTGGGTTTACTCTTCTCTTTTGTGAAACCTGATGCATCTAATGCCCAGAACATTGTAAAGGGTGAAGTTTTCGTGTATTTATCCGCATCGAATGAGTCCGATACTACCGGTATTCAAACCGATGGTTGTGTGATAAAGTTTTATAAAATGGGTTCGTATGGCCAGTTAGTCTGGGTTAGTACTGTTCCAGTTTCCTCCGATGGAAAATTTATCGCAAGCGTGAACACTACACAGGATTTATATGCTTTTATATTTCCAAATGATGAAGATGATAATTTTTCCCCATCATACTATCCCGGTTACTTAGATTTTGAAAGCGCAGAGACAATTACACCAATTCCGGGAGATACAGTAGAAGGCGATTGGGGAGCAGTTGGAAAGGAAATAGTTGAGAGACCAGCCGGTGCTTCTTCAAATGTTTCAGGTTTTGTAAAAACTTCGATTCCATTTACAGCAGATTTTATAGCATCTGCTTATTTACTTGATGCCAATGGTAATCTTGTAACAAGTTCTCCGATAGCAGCAGATGGCAGATACAACCTGTCATTTTATGGTGCAGGAAACTATGAAGTATTCACTTCAATACCGGGATTTGAAAGTCAATCGAAATATATAAATGTTTCTGAAAGCAAAAGAGGTGATTTCACCGTAAACTTTGATTTAGATGTTTATAAGGGAGAAAATGAAATTACAACTAATACAGTTGCAAATAGTTTTAATTTAGCTCAGAATTATCCAAATCCTTTCAATCCAACAACAAACATTAGTTTTACCGTCAATACTACGGGAATAGTAAAGTTAACAATTTACAATGCTCAAGGTAAAGAAGTTACAAAACTCGTAAATGATTTGGTTGAACCGGGAACGTATGATGTGACTTTTAATGGTCAGAACTTAGCGAGTGGAATTTACTATTATACATTACAAGTTGGAAATAACGTCGTCACTAAAAAGATGAACCTCATCAAATAAAGTTTATAAAATTGTAGTTCATAGGGGGAAGCCGGTGTGAGATTTATTCTCGCATCGGCTTTGTTATTTTACCAAGTTCTTGTTTCATCCATTTTATCTCTCCGGAGATTTTTGTATTTTTAGTTAATAAATCTTGAAATCTAATTAAAGTGTTTCACGTGAAACAAAACGAGTTCTGTTTCACGTGAAACATTCTTGTTATATAGCTTATGGAAAAGTATTTTGATGTTCTGGTTATAGGAGCAGGTCATGCCGGTGTGGAGGCATCGATAGCATGTGCAAAAATGGGAATGATCGTAGGTCTAGTTACAATGGATTTGAACGCCATTGGGCGTATGAGCTGCAATCCTGCAATTGGTGGAACTGCTAAGGGACACTTAGTACGTGAAATCGATGCACTGGGTGGAGTAATGGGTGAGCTGGCGGATAAGACAGGTATTCAGTTTAAAATGCTTAATAAGTCAAAAGGACCCGCTGTGTGGTCTCCCAGATGTCAATCAGATAAGGATTTATACTCCTTAGCGGCGGCTGAAAAGGTAAAATCATTTTCAAATATTTCGTTGATTCAGGATACTGTAAAGGAATTGAAAGTTGTTGAACATGGTGGTTTGTATAAATATACAGTTCAAGGTATCAAAACAGAACTTGGATATGAAATCGAGTGTAAAGCAGTGGTGATTACTTCAGGTACATTCCTTAATGCTATTATGCATACAGGCACTACTCAAATAGAGGGAGGCCGTATTGGGGAAAAATCTGCAAAAGGTCTTTCGGATAATATGCTGGAAATGGGATTTACTACAGGCCGATTAAAAACCGGTACACCACCCAGATTAGATATAACTACAATTGACTTCTCAAAAACTGAAATACAAGGCGGAGATGCTTTACCAAAGCCTTTTTCCTTCAGAACAAAACCCGACAATTTTCCGTCACTGGAGCAGATAAATTGTTTCCTCACTTACACGAACGAAAGCACTCATGAAATATTGAGAACCGGATTTGAAGATTCTCCAATGTTTACGGGCAGGATAAAAGGAGTTGGTCCGAGATATTGCCCTTCCATAGAAGACAAGATTTCGCGCTTCTCAGAAAAACCGCGTCATCAGATTTTTCTGGAACCTGAAACACTGAACAGTGAGACGATTTACATGAACGGTTTCTCCACAAGCTTGCCAATCGATGTTCAGGAAAAGGCTGCAAGAACTATTATTGGTTTAGAGAATGTAAAGATTGTCAAAAAAGGATATGCAGTTGAGTACGACTTTTTCCCGACTTACCAAACTAATCTTACCCTGGAAACCAAATTAGTTTCAGGTCTTTACGTAGCCGGTCAGATAAACGGAACATCTGGATATGAAGAGGCTGCTGCACAAGGTCTAATGGCAGGGATAAATGCTGCTTTGAAAATACAGAATAAAGAGCCCTTCATTCTTAAAAGAAGCGAAGCATATATTGGAGTTCTCATTGATGACTTAATAAACAAATGCCCGGAAGAGCCATACAGAATGTTTACATCCTGCGCTGAGTACAGATTAATTTTACGTCAGGATAATGCCGATACAAGATTAATGAAATACGGCTATGAGCTTGGCTTGTTGGATGCAGATACGTTTAATCAAATGGAAAGCAAGAAAGGTTTAATAAAAGATGTAATAAACTTTTTTAATTCAAATACTCTTACTCCAAAAGATGTAAATGAGTTTTTAAGAAATAACAATTCATCTGAATTATCGCAGGGCGAATTTATATCCAATCTAATTAGAAGAAATGAGATAAAACTCACTCAATTAATTGAAAATACAACACTTAAAGAAAATCATCTCGTCTTATCTGTTTTAGAAAATCAAGATGCTTTGGAACAGGTTGAAATTGAGTTAAAATATAAAGGATATATTGAGAGACAGATTGAACAAGTGAGTAATTTCAATAAGAACGAAGAGATAAAAATCCCGGATGATTTTAAATACGAAAAACTCCGTTCTCTTTCTGCAGAAGCCAGAGAGAAGCTTACAACCATAAGACCCCACAACCTCGGGCAGGCAATGAGAATTGCCGGCGTACGCCCTTCAGATATTTCAGCGCTTCTCGTTTATATGAGAGGCTAAATACATTCGTGTAAGAATATATAGTAAAATTTATTTTGAACGCATTACAGTAAGTTTTTATTTTTATCTATGTAAGAATAAAACTTTTGCTGTATTGAAAAATTCAATAATATTCTGCGAATATGTAGATTTAAAAAACACACCGCTCAGTCCCGGAAAAACATTTGAACTTGGTCCTCCGGCGTAAATGTAAAGTTTTTCTTACCCGAATTAAATCATTTATTTAACAACGGATGTAAAAAGTTTATCTATGAAATATTCAGGGTAACCGATTCATCTGTAATTTATGAAGATACAATCTTCATGGAAATAAACCTTTCAAAAAAACAACAAGCCGAATTTACTTTTTACAAATCAGGGAAATTTCACATCAGAATATATGATGCTGAGAAGAAAAATCTTATTAATTCGGGAATAATTCTAATAAAAAACTCAGCAAATTAACTTCAATTTTCGTTATACAAAACACCTCTAAAAACCCCGTTTAAAAGCTGAAAATCACATTTTTGCGAATATTATATTCTACAAAAGACCTTAATTTTTGTTATAAAGCCCTTAAAATCTCTTTGAAGACCAGCACTAAAAATTAGTAATTTGTACACGATAGCGTAAGACATACAAATTTACTAAAATGACAGCAACTATTCTTCAATCAAAATATCGGATTTTTCCTTTTCCTCTCAAGGTAAAGGTATCTGCACACAGTAAGGTAGATTTATTGCCTTACGCTATCAAAAAATGAGATGCGTCTCTGTTTACCGGAGGCGTATTCTCTTTATCGCTGAATAAAAAAATATTTCTTAAATAAATAAACCACTTATCCCATGATTAAAAAAATTATTATTTCAATTCTTGTGATTGGCTTTTTAGCCACAGTATGCGAAGTAGCATATAATTACTCGACGGGAGCAACTTCTACTACTCAGAAGCCCGGCAGCACTTATGTTGGCTGTTCATGCCACGGAGGGCAAAATGCAGGGCTATCTAATAGTATTAGTCCTAATACAGATATCCCTGTCGGCACTACTCAAGATATTACTTATACCATATCGCCCGGTGGTTCAGGTCAGGCAGGTTTTGATCTCGCAGTACAGGATGGAAAAGGATTCTTTCTTCCTGTAAGCGGAGGTGTAACAGTGAGTAACTATGAAGCAAATCACAGCACACCTAAAGCATTAAGCAGTGGCTCAGCAGCATGGACAGTAAAATTTGTGCCGACTGTTACCACAGAGCAAAGTGTTACATTCTATGCAGCAGGTAAGTCAAACAATGTATCTCCACAATGGAATTTTGCTCAAAGCACTGTAAATGTTACAGGTTCATTTCCGGTTGGCACTGTGATTATTCCAAGCACAAATAGCTATGATGCCTTCGATAATTTTCCATTAAATCAATCAGATCCATACAGCAGATTTGCTACAATATATCCTCAAAGCGCAGTTGGCGATGCAGGTACAATTACAAAGCTGGCATTTTTTGTCGGAAAAGAATCTTCTGTTAATGGAGATATTCAGATCTGGATGAATCACAGAGGTTCAACAACTTTTCCCGGACCGGAGACAGTGAACAATCAATTAGGTGGCTCGTCGCAGGTATATTTTGGTAATCCAATAACAAACTGGCAGGCAGGATGGGCAATGATAGACTTACAGTTTCCTTTCGAATACGATGGTATCAGCAATCTTGAAGTGATTATATATAATGATAGAGGCGGTTCAGTTACAACTGATGCAAAACAGTTTTTGGTAAGAGGAACCGGTGCAGGAAATAGTATGTATTGGAGCAACACCAATAATGGCAACGTGAACGGTACAGTATATTTTAATCAGCCTAACATCAGATTATATAAATCATCACCTCCTCCTGCACCGACAAATGTTTCACTAACAGGTGTAACCAAGAGTTCAATGAATGTTAACTGGACAGTTTCCGGCGGTTCAACAGATGGTTACAGAGTAGTCTTCAAACAAGGCAACACTGCCCCTGCAAACGAAACAGACGGTGGTTACGCAACTGTATCGGGCGCTGCTACAAACACTTATGCGCTTACAGGTTTACAGGCAGGTACACAATATACAGTTGCAGTCTTTTCAACCGGAGGTTCATATTTTTCACCAAGTGCATCATCAAATAATTCAACAACTACAGCGATTACAAATCAATATACTTTCACAAACGAACAGAATGCTTCATTAATATTAGGTCAACCTACAACGGAGACAACGGGCGGCGCAAACTATGGCGGGCTTTCAGGCTCTTCTATGATGAGCCCCGGAGGTGTATTAGTTACAGGTATGGATTCAGATAAAAAATTATATGTGTGTGATAAAGGCAATAACAGAGTTTTAGTATATAACACGATGCCTACATCTAACAATTCAACTGCAAGTTTATGCCTAGGTCAGCCGAACTTCTCAGATAATACAGCAGGTACGATAGCGAGTAAACTAAGCGGACCATCAAACTGTGTAGTAATAGGAGACAGAATTTTTGTTGCAGATGCTAATAACCACAGAATTATGGTGTGGGAAGGATTAAACAGTTTAGGAAGCGGACAATCTGCAAACTATGTTTTAGGTCAGCCGAACTTTACTTCCGGAACAGTAAATCATGGAATGGGTTTTGGAACCTGTGATGATAAAAGTCTATACTTAACAGATGGATTTGAACAAACAAATGGTATGGCTACAGACGGCACTAGGTTAATAGTTTGTGATGGTTTCAATAACAGAGTTTTAATATGGAACAATATTAATTTTATTTATAATAATATGCCTGCAGATGTTGTCATCGGACAGGCAGATTTTGCAACGAAAACTGCTCCGGGCTTTAATGCTTCTACAGCAGCAACACTTTATCATCCGACAGGTGTGGCAGTAACAAAAGATGGAAAGTTAGTAATTTCTTCTACCGAAGAAAATAGAATATTAATTTATAATAGTATTCCTGCGACTAACGGCGCAAATGCCGACGTTGTGTTAGGTCAGACTAATTTCACAAATAATGAAGCAGTATTTACACCTGATGCTAACGAAACTTATCATCCGCTGGCAATATCAGTTTCCCCAAATTCAAACAAACTTGCAGTATCAAGTGATTATGGTTCAAGAGTAACAATTTGGGATGTATTTCCAACAACCAATAATGCACCTGCAACTACGGTTCTGAACAGACCTAGCTTAACATCTAACACTTCTACTACTTTTTCTAATGAAAACGGAGGGAATGCTTGCAAAATTTATCCATACAATGTAGCTTGGTCTCCGTCAGGAAATCTATATGTTGGGGATATTTTCCGTAATGCTGTATTAAGATTCGATGGCGGCGATTCTGCCGTAAGGGGACCGCAATCATTAACTGCAGGTACATCGATGGAATATAAAATTCCGCTTTCAATAAACGGAACAAGCTTTACACAATTTGCAATTGCATATAAGAACGGCTCTACTCCTCCGACAGATTTAAATGACCCGACAGCAGAAGTTCAGCACGGAGTTATGGGTACATCATATGACTTCAGTCCTGTTTACTGCGGAACGACATACAGCTTCAGGGTTTATGCAGAAAGAAGTCTGTCATTTGGTGTCTACGAATATTCAGAAGGAAGTGCAACAGGTACTTTTGTTTCAGGCTCACCGTCTAATTGCGAAAATTTTCCAATTGTAAATTCTAATGGGCAGATTTATGCTGTAGTACCGTCCATTACGGGTGATACAACATTTCTTGGAGGTAATTTCTCATCATTTATGACAAAGGATGGAGCAACAACATATTCACGCGAAGGACTTGCAGCTATCAATACTAAGACAGGAACAGTATTAAACTGGACTTGTAATATAAATACAAACGGAACAGTAAAAGGAATAATTGTAGATAAAGGAGGAAGCTCACTATATATTGGCGGCGACTTCACTGATCTTAACGGAGTATCAAAATCACGACTTGCAAAAATTAACACGGATGGCTCAGTTGTAAACGGATTTACTACTCCGAATATTAACTCATCAATCGGTGACCAGGGCGGTACATGTATGTGTCTTAGCATTACAGGCGATACATTATTCATAGAAGGCAGCTTTACAGATATAAACGGCAACGCAAGAAAAAATCTTGCATCAGTAAAAACATCAGATGGTACATTAACAGATTTTACTCCTGCAGATTTTTACTTGTCATCAGCTACATGCAGATGGATACTTCTTTCAAAAGACGGAAAGTCAATTTACCTGGGCTCAAATTCATTCGGATTGAACCTGAAGTCAGTAAACATTGCAACAGGAACAGACGCTGGCGAGTTTGATTTTCAGGTAGCGGGCGGATTAGTTGCCTGCGGAGTTATTCAGGGAAATTATTTATACATCGGCGGTGCTTTCACGGAAGTAATGGGCAATACAAATATACAGAGAGTAGCAAAAATAGATGTATCGGGTCCAACACCTGTATTGGTAACATCATTCAATAACGGAACAGGCAGCAGACCAAGCGGTAACGTAAGAAGAATTTTTGCAACATCGAATTCTTTATACATGGTTGGCGAATTCAATGATATAGGCGGAACGCCAAGAGTAAAATATGCTGCAATAAGTACAACAGACGGAGCGTTACAGTCTTGGAATCCTAACTATCCTACAGGACAAACTTCTCACTCGATTACAAGCACAATAATAGGAACTTATGCATCGGGTAAATTATATATGGTAGGTTCAGGAAATAATAATTTCAACAAATTCTCAGCAGTATCATTTACACCGCCTGCAACAAATATCAACGGAACATCAGCAGGGAACGTTACTTCAAACTCTACAACAGTGTTCAGCAATGAGGCAGGTATACTTGCAAAGCTGACAACAGGGGCTTCATCAAATATGGGAAGCACTAACGTAACTGTAGCAGGTGCAGGTGGAGATACATCCACTGTAAACGGATTTGTAGTGCTTGAAAGATATTTACAGGTAGACCCGAATGCTCAGCCGGGTTCAAATGTAACGGTTCAGTTCTATGTTCCGAAATCTGAAATGGATGCATTTGCTGCACTGAGACCTTCGTTTGGAAATGCAGGAAATAATTACAACGGATGCAGAATACACAGAACAAATAATTCAGGAACATATATCGAAACATTTATTCCTACGATAACAATTGACGGTGAGACAGTAATTATTTCATTCTCAACACCGGGCTTTTCAAAGTTCTATATTAACGATACACCTGTGCTGCCTGTTGAGTTAGCGTCATTTACATCTGCAGTAAATAAAAATAACGTTGACTTAAAATGGTCGACAGTTTCAGAACAAAACAACAAAGGATTTGAAATTGAAAGAAAGAAAAGCATTGAAGGCAGCCAGTGGCAAACAGTTACTTTTGTTGAAGGTAAAGGCACAACCAACGAACAGCAAAACTATACTTATGCTGATAGAAACCTGCAAACAGGCAGCTATAACTATAGACTGAAACAAATAGATTATAACGGTAACTATCAGTATTACGAATTGAACGGAACTATTGAAGTCGGTATTCCGAAAGTGTTTGAACTTTCACAGAATTATCCGAACCCTTTCAATCCGTCAACAAAAATAAATTATCAGCTTCCTAAAGATGCATTTGTAAAGATTAACGTGTATGATATGACAGGAAGATTAATTTCAACATTAGTAAATACTCAGCAGACTGCAGGTTATTACACAGCTGAATTTAACTCAGGGATGATGAACGGCATTTCAAGCGGTATTTATTTCTACAGAATTGAAGCAGCCGATTTCGTTTCCACAAAACGAATGGTATTGGTAAAATAAGAGTGGGATAACACGGAACAAACTCCTCTCATGGAATAGTGTCCTCTTCCCGAAACGGAAGAGGACGGAGAGGATTAAAACAAAAAAATAATTTTCCTTAAAATAAATTTACTATGATAAAAAGATTTTCTAACTCAATTATAATAAGCTTGTTTGTTTTTGCTCTCCTTGCATTTTCAACAGGCAATATTCAGGCGCAGCCGCCAACGCCAACAAATTTTACAGCCGGAGCAGTAACAACAAACTCCGTTACATTTAGCTGGACTCCTTCTGCAAGCACCGACTCTTATTTAATAGGATGGTTATGGGGTGCAGTTCCTCCTTCTTCGCCGACTCAAGGCGGATATCATCAGATAATGGACCCTATGGCAGACAGTTATACTGTTACAGGACTTCAGGCAGGTCAACAATTTTCATTCGTGCTCTATTCAAGAAATGGCGGCGGGTTCAGTATAACAGCCGAAACGGTTTCCGCAACAACTTTACCGATTAACACAACAACATTTACTAATGACCAGCCTTACTCATTGATTATAGGACAGAGAATACCTGAAGGTGACCCTAACTTCAATGACGGCGGTATATCGGCTCACTCTATTAGTTACGCTTATGATGTCTTCAGCCTTGCAAGTCCTTCCGGCGGCGAAGGTAAATTTTTTGTTTGCGATACATATAACAACAGAATATTAATCTATAACTCAACACCTACATCAAATAATCAGGATGCCGATGTAGTTGTAGGACAACCAAATTTTACATCCAACGGTTCAGGTTCCGCTGCTAATCAGTTAAGTACTCCGAGCGCTGTTTATTCCGACGGAACAAGATTGTACGTAGCAGACCAGGGCAATAACAGAGTACTAATATGGAATACAATTCCAACTTCAAATAATGCTTCAGCAGATATTGTACTGGGGCAAACAGGTTTCGGCGCAGGCCATACAGCAGCTAATAACGGCGGCAGAAGCGGAAGTTCACTTTCATTGGGCGGCGCTATATTCCAAAACGGAATAGCAACTTACGATCTTGGTTTTGCAATACAGCTTATTATTTGTGATACGGAAAACGACAGAGTATTAATATGGAATGATGTTTCATCGCTGTATAACGGAGCGCCGGCTTCAGTGGTAGTCGGGCAGACAAATTTTACAGCGCATACATTCCCGGTTTCAAACGGCAATACATCAACTGCATCAACTTTACATACACCTGTCGATGCTGCTGTTACTTCCGGAGGAAAGCTTGTTATAGTTTCTATGGATGAGAACCGCGCATTAATTTATAATTCAATACCTTCTACAAACGGCAAAGCTGCAGATGTTGTTTTAGGACAGACAAATTTCTCTGCAAATGTAAATCAAGAAACAAATACATCTACAAGTTTCAACAGTCCGAAAGCTGTTTCCATTAGTGCATTTAGCGAAAAACTCGCTATAGCAACAAGCGGGACAAGAATACTTATTTGGAATACATTTCCCGCGACCAACAATGCTCCGGCTGAAAATGTTTTGGGATATGCAGATTTGACAGCACAGTTTGCTACTATTTTTTCAAATCAAAAAGCTGACGGATTTACTGCATGCATGATAAGACAATGCTACGGCATTAGCTGGACAGAAAGAGGAAATTTATTTGTTGCAGACGGCAGCAGATACTCTATCGTAGAATTCAATGGCGGTGATAATTATTTACATTCACCTTCATCTGTATCGCTTGGTTCAGCAACGAGCAACAGTATTACATTAAACTGGTCCGGCGGCGCAGGCGATAGTTATTATATATTTTACAGATACGGCACTACTCCGCCTGTATCTGCAACAGACCCTCTGGCAGCTAATTCACTAGCTCCGATAATAACAGCAGGAAATTCAATAACCATAGAGGACCTTCCTTGCGGAACTGATTTCAGTTTTGCAGTAATAGCGCAGAAGGGGTTCAATCAATTTGCACCGGTAAGCGGAACGCTAAATGCTTCCACAACTTCTCCTGCATCGTGCTTAAACTTTCCGCTGATAGGCGATGGAGGAATGGCGAGACAAATAACAGCTTCAATCACAGGCGATACAATTTTTGTTGCGGGAGGATTCAGCAAAGTTTATTCGAAGAGCGGAACATCTTTTACAAGGAATAATATATTTGCTTTTAGTTCTTCAACAGGCAATGTATTTGACTGGTCTTGTAACGTAGACGGTCAGATAAATGGTATTTGTATAGATAAGACTTCAGGCAAGATTTATATAGGCGGAATGTTTAACAATGTAGCGGGAACGGCCAGAAAATATCTTGCATCTTTAAATTCCGACGGAACATTAAATACATCATTTGCTCCGCCAAGCTTTAACGATATAATAGGCGGCGGCGGCGGAACATGCATGACATTAAATAAGACAAATGATACATTATTTTTCTGGGGACAGTTTTCAAATTATACAGACAATGATAATAATACGTGGAATAGACATCACATTGCTGCATTGTTAACATCTGACGGAAACGCATCTGCATTCGATACAGATGTAGATTATCTTTCACCTGCAACATGCAGATTTTTTACTCTTTCACCAAACGGAAGATCGTTATTGGTCGGATCTAACTCAGGCGGAATGAACTTAAACTCTATCGATATTGCAACAGGAATTTCAGATTTCGATTATCAGGTTAGCGGCGGCTTGGTTGCATCAGGCTGGTATGACGGTTCAAAATATATGTATTTCGGAGGAGCGTTTAGTGAGTTTATGGGAAATACAAATGTACGAAGACTTGCGAAAGTTGATATGTCAGGAGCTAGTCCCGTATTAGTTAGTACATTTAATAATTCTGCCTCTACATATCCGGGCTCCACCGTTCGTTCAATGTTTGGTACATCTACATCACTTTATATGATGGGAGATTTCAATTCTGTCGGCGGAGTAACAAGAAATTGTCTTGCTTCGGTAAGCACTACTGATTGCTCATTAAACTCATGGGATTTAAATCTTTCAAATAATTACAGTAACGGAACAGCAGGAAATATATTTTTAAGTCCTTCACTTGGCACAGCATATTTTTCATTTACCACTGCGCCAAACAATACAAATTATTTTGAATATTCATTTCCTCTTTCTCCGTCTATAATAAATGGTTCTACTGCAGGTAATGTGGGAGCCGGAGCTTCGGTTAGTTTTAGTAATAACGGAGGCATTATCGCAAAGCTTTCTACGGGCACTTCCAATCTGGGAAACACCACTGTAACAGTAAGCGGTGCAGGCGGTGATACAACTATTATTAACGGTTTTACGGTAATGGATAGAGTATTAACAATTACTCCTACAACTCAGCCGACCGATAATGTAACCGTTCACATCTATGCTACAAAAGCAGAGATGGATTTCTTTTCATCAATACATTCAGGATTTGGAAACGCAGGAAATAATTATAACGGATGCAAAATCCACAGGCTTGGTCCGGCTAATACCTATGTTCAAACTTTCACACCAACTATTACAATAAACGGAGACATAGTTGATATTTCTTTCGAGACTCCCGGATTCTCCTCGTTTGTTATGAGTGATGACGGATTGCTACCTGTTGAACTTGCTTCGTTTACATCCACCGTAAATAAAAACAGTGTAACTTTAAACTGGAAGACTTCATCAGAAGTAAATAACTCGGGTTTTGATATTGAACGTAAAAAAGAAGGAACTACTTTATGGAACAAAGTAGGAAATATACAGGGCAAAGGGACAACAAACGAAGAAATTTTATATAAATTTGAAGACAGGAATGTGCCGACAGCAAGTTATAAATACAGACTGAAACAAATCGATTTCAATGGTAACTACGAATATCATACTCTTGTAAATACAGTTCAGGTAGGTGTGCCAGGTAAATGGGATTTATCTCAGAACTATCCGAATCCTTTTAATCCGACAACGAAAATTAATTTTGATATTCCGAAAGAATCGTTTGTAAAAATAAACGTGTATGATATTTCAGGAAGGCTTGTTGCAAATATTGTGAATGAGAAAAAAGATGCAGGGTATTTCACTGTTGACTTCAACGCCTCATCTCTGGCAAGCAGTGTGTATTTCTATAGGATAGAGACAGAATCATTTACTATGACAAAAAAAATGATGTTAATAAAATAAAGCTGTTTATATCATAGTAGTAAATTCATAAGGAAAAAAGGGACCTGTCATTCTGGCGAATCGGCAGGTCCTTTTTTATTTTATAAAAATTATTTAATCGGATTAGGATTATTTATATAATGCACTTCAACTGGTTTTTTCTCTCCCGGCAATGCTGCGGCAACTACCATTATAATCATGCTAAAAATCCATAGGTATAATCCGGCTCCATAATCTGCAAGTTCAGTATTTCCTCCCTCGTCTCTCATCAGATAAGTTACATCAAACGCTCCAAGAGCTAGGAAAAGACTAACTGCTCCTATAATAGAAGTTGCTATCCTCGACCATATTTTTTTTGAAATCAGCACCATTACAACGTTTACAAAATATGGAAAATTTGCCAGCCAGGCAAAAAAGCCAATGGGGTTCCATACTAACGCCATCCATCCGAAGCCGAGACACATAAATCCGTTCCATGAATTATCACTCTGCAATCCTATATATGCCGGGCTAAATAATGAAATTAAATAAAAGAAAATGGAGACTAATACAAGAATTTTTTTTACTGCGGGCATTGGGGTTAAATTTTATTTCTAAAAAATTATAGTTTACATCCTTTGCGGACTATTATATCCGAGCCTTCGGCAAGAAAAACAGAAGAAGGGATTGTTTTATTCAATATTGAAAATCTTTCACCGTATAGTTTTCCGAAGTCACAGTTTATTTCGTGATTTTTAACATCGTGCAGTTTCCATTTCGGATGCTCAACCTGATATTCAGAAGTCTGATGCTCGTTGACCTTCGTGTATCCCCAGTAATGTTCCGTAATAAACTCTTCCTCTGAACCGGGTGCTGCCATGAAAGATTTTTTATCGGCACCTGCTTTAACATAATTCCAGTCATTTTCAAAATTCCAGAAATACCCAACGTTAATTGCTATATCTGAAATGCTTAGTTCATTTTTCATAGGCATTGAATCATACTTCTCGGCATAAATATTATTAGCAACAAGTTTTATTAAAGACTTCGGGACGATTTCTTTTACAAAGGTAACTCCTCTTTTTATTTCATTGCCGTCATTTCCTGATTTATGTTTCACGTAAAATCTTAAATTCACTTCTTCAAAATTTCTGTGAAATGGAATAGGGATACCCAGTACCTTTGTATCCAAGAACATAAAGCCGACAAGACTTACGAAGCACTTTGAATTGTGGAAATCAAGCTCCGTTTTTTCAGGAACAAAATCACTAAGTAATCCGGCATCAATTTCATAATTTGCCATCACTAAGTTTTTCCAGAATGCAGTTAGAAATTTTGATTTTTCTCTCATAATCGACAATATTAATATAATAATTGAGATTGATAATTAAAAAGAACTTACAGATATTGATAACCATAATTAAAACTAAATGAAAAAAGTATTATTAATAATTTTAACTATTCTTGCTAATTTTTCCTTCGGACAGTCTATAAATAATATGTCTCTGCTGGGAAATAAAAACGAATATACAGCGGGAGGAATTCCTGCAGGATTTCATTATTCATCGGTATGGGGATATACTGCTCCCAATGGCAGAGAGTATGCTCTGCTCGGGCACTATGCAGGAACAACTTTCTACGATGTAACGGATGCACCGACCACAATAAGAAACTGCGGAACTGTTCCGGGACTTGGTTCAACATATAACTATCGCGAGTTCAAAACTTATCAGCACTATGCTTACATAGTTTCAGAGGGCGGACAAGGTGTGCAGATTGTAGACTTACAATACCTGCCTGACTCAGTGCATTATATAAAGAGCTTTACCTTTTCAGGATATACACGTTCGCATACAATTTCTATTGAAGGAAAATATTTATACTGCAGCGGCGGCAACTATAATAATGGAGGAGTATTTATTTTAGATCTTACCGACCCTGTTAATCCGGTAAAAAGAGGGCAATGGGGAACACGGTATGTACACGATTGCCAGGTGAAGAACGATACAATTTTTGCTGCATGTATCAATGACGGATATTGCACAGTTTTAGATGCAAGAAATAAAGACAGCATAAAGCTTATTTATCAGTTCACTTATCCTAATGCAGTTACTCACAACGCATGGGTTACAGAGGACAGGAAATATTTAGTTACTACGGATGAAGGCGGAGGAAATCATGCAAAGATATGGAATATACAAAATTTATCAGCTCCGGTGCAGGTATATGATATAAACCCCTATGAAGTTTCAATGGTTCATAATGCATACATTAGAGGAGACAGTTTATATCTTGCTCATTACAGAGCAGGTGTAATTGTTTATAACATTGCCAATAGAAATGCTCCTGTTGAAGTCGGGCATTATGACACATATCCCGGAAGCGGAACTGCATATCAGGGATGCTGGAATGTTTATCCGTACTTTGCTTCAAAGAAAATTTTGGCGGCAGATATTGCAACGGGGTTATATGTTTTAAAAATGGGTCCGGCAACAAATATTACACCCAATGAAATTTCAGGTATAGCGGATAATTATTCATTATCTCAGAATTATCCGAATCCATTTAATCCTGAGACAAATATAAAATTTTCTATTCCGGAAAATTCTTTTGTAATGATAAAAGTTTATGATATACAGGGAAAAATTGCTGCTGACTTAGTGAACGGAACTTACAACAAAGGCAGCTATGAAATAAAACTTGATGCAAATAGATTCAATTTAACAAGCGGAACATATTTTTATAAAATTGAGTCTAAGAATTATTCAGAGACCAGAAAGCTTACATTATTAAAATAAGAATTAAGAAAATACCCTTTGAGAAAAATATTTTTTATTTGTTTGATGTTAGTAACGGGCTGCGGCTTTGCGGGCACTAAAGATACTATGCTTAGCGGCGACCTTAATCACGATAATATTCTTGACAGAGTAACCGTCTCATTTGTTACTAACGACGGAATGTACAGCTATCTTGCGGGAGATTTTTCCGTAAATATAAACGGAGCAGTATATAAAGATAAATGTGCCGAAGCTGAAGTCTTTGAAGTAAAGATTGTAAGTATAGAACCTGATGACAAGCTGCCTGTAGTAATGGTTTCATGTTTTGCAGTAGGAGATGTAGGAGAGTATTTTTTTTACAAGTATAAAAGCAAAGAAGTTGTTCCGCTTGGAAGCATAAAACTTTGGGGCAGTGTGGAAATACCCGGGAATGGAAAAATTTTAACCAATGATTTTATGGGTTTCTGGACTCTGCACGGTGAGTATGTTGTAGATAAAGAAAGCGGTAAGCTTGTACCTGTAAAAAAAGATACTTATGATATTACTGACGTTGAAGGGACCGTTAACAACTCTTTTAAGATTTTGAAATCCAGAGATGATAAATCGGATGTTGTTGAAAATCTTAAACCAGGAACAAAATTTTCTTTAATTAAGTGTGATATTTCTCCTGTATGTAAAAATGAAGCAGGCTATGAGGATGAATATGAATGCGACTGGTATTTATTAAAAACAGCCAATGGAAAACAAGGCTGGGTGCGTCTTAAAGATTTCAGGGAAAATGTTGCAGACTTGCCATGGGCAGGATAGATAAATTTTTAAATAAATAATTTTTAAAAAATGGAATATACAATTATTCTTGGGCTCTTAGCATTATTTGTATTGATTGCGCTGTTTAAGTCCGCAGTTGTAGTTCCCCAGAAATCCATTTTTATTGTGGAACGGCTTGGGAAATATCACGCAACACTTGATGCAGGTTTTCATCTGTTGATACCTTTCTTTGACCGCATTATGTACAGACATACAATGAAGGAAATGGTTATTGATGTACCTCCGCAGACTTGTATTACAAAAGACAATATTCAGGTCGAAGTCGATGGAATACTTTACATGCAGATAATGGATCCGGTAAAAGCTTCTTATGGTGTAACTAATTATGCTTTTGCTTCCACACAGCTTGCGCAGACAACAATGAGAAGTGAGATCGGCAAGATAGAGCTGGATAGAACATTTGAGGAACGGGAAAAAATTAATAGTGAAATTCTTATGGCAGTTGACAAAGCAGCTGAGCCATGGGGATTGAAAGTTACGCGGCACGAAATAAAAAACATTGTTCCCCCTGAAAGTATAAGAGGAGCGATGGAGAAACAAATGAGAGCAGAGCGGGAGAAACGCGCGCTCATAGCTGAATCTGAAGGCCATAAGCAGGCAAAAATAAATAATGCAGACGGAGACAGACAGGAAAAAATTTCTTTATCTGAAGGTGAAAAATTAAAACGAATAAATGAAGCAGAAGGTAGAGGACAGGAAATTGAAAGAATAGCTCTTGCTACAGCAAAAGGAATTCGTGAAATTGCCTCGGCAATAAATGAGCCGGGAGGAAAAGAAGCGGTGAATCTGAAAGTTGCCGAGCAATATCTTAATGAATTCGGCAAGCTTGCATCGAAAAATAATACAATGATAATCCCTTCTAATTTATCTGATGTTGCATCGATGGTTGCTTCTGTAAGCAGTGTGTTTAAAACAACTTCCGAAACGAAAGAGACTGTAAATAAACCTGTGGTAAAAACGTCAACCTATAACCCTGCCGGTGACAATTTTCCTCCGGAAATTAATACTGAAAGCTGATGGAATTCGTTGACGGAAAAATATTCTGGTTTGTAATAGCGCTGATAATGTTTTTACTGGAGATTTTTGTGCCCGGATTTTTTTTGTTTTTCTTCGGTTTAGGGGCGCTTATTACTTCAATCCTGCAGTTAATGGGTTTACTGCCGTCATTAAATCTGCAGATAATTTCATTTATATTTTTTTCTCTAACTTCATTAGTATTTTTAAGGAAACACTTTATAAAAATATTTAAAGGAAAGAAAGATAAATTGAATGTGGAAAATAATGAGCTTGATGGCAAGACAGCTGTATGCGTAGAAGATATTATTCCTCACGAAGCAAAAGGGAAAGTAGAGATTAACGGAACATACTGGAGTGCATTCGCAGATGTTCCGATAATGAAAGGCTCGTTAGTAGAAATTATTAACAGAAAAGATTTAAAGCTTCACGTCAAACCGACAAGCGGAAATTAAATTCCCGCCGGATTATTTATCATTGATAAACCAAGCAATCTTTCCTCTTCCGGAGTGATAGATGCATATCCCCATAAACCGCCCGATGATTGCGCTACGGATTTTGCAAACGAAAGGAAACTTTTATATAGTTCTGTAGCAAAACCTTTATCAAGCTTCGGTAAAATACCATTGAGTTTAGCCAGCTCTTCTGTGATGATATGCTGTCTGTCAATTAATTCCTTAGGCAAGGAATTAATCTGCTGAGTAATGGCATCGCCGATAAATTTATCTACTTCAGCATAATAACCTTGCAAAATTGATTCGTTATTTCCTGCTCTGTAATGAGCAATCTTTGATGAGTAGTCTATTTCCTTTTCATCTATTTTGTTATCTGCGCCTGCAATTAAAACTGCAATTAAAGCAGGAGCGTCCAGCAGGGCTGTTGTTTCTTCTTCGCTGAGATTTTTGAATTGTGGTATCATTTATAATAAATTTTTAGCAAATTTACCGATAATAGCACAAAGTCTAAAGAGACTATTTTTTCCTCTTAAAAAAGTATTGATTTAAACGCAAAGACGCTAAGAATACGCAAAGTTCGCAGAGAAATAAATTATGAAAGACTATATGATTTTATATAAAATTCCTTGCGTACTTCGCGAAAATCTCTGCGCTCTTTGCGTTTAAATTCATCATATTTATTTAAACGTAAAGACCGCTAAGAATACGCAAAGTTCGCAGAGAAATAATTTTGAAAGACTATATTGTTTTATATGAAATTCCTTTGCGTACTTCGCGAAAATCTTCGCGCCCTTTGCGTTTAAATTCATCATATTAAATTAAAATGAATTTTTTATCATAAATCAACGTTTTTATTTTTATGGAATACAATAAACTTACACCCGAAGAAGAAAGGGTAATACTTCATAAAGGCACTGAAATGCCTTTTACAGGAAAATATACAAATAATAAAGCAAAAGGCGTTTATACATGTAAAAGATGTGATGCGCCTCTTTATAATTCTGATTCCAAATTTGATTCATTCTGCGGATGGCCGAGCTTTGATGACGAAATTCCGGGAGCTGTGCGAAGGGAAACCGATGCTGACGGCAGCCGGACGGAAATTCTCTGCGCTAACTGTGGAGCCCACCTGGGGCACGTTTTTAAAGGGGAAGGGTTCACTCCGAAAAACACAAGGCACTGTGTGAATTCAATCTCAATGAATTTCAAACCTTTGGAAGATTAAATTTCTAACAAATATAAAAGCAGACTCAGGTCTGCTTTTTTGTTTAATTTTCTTTAACAATTCTTTTTTATAAGTCTTTACATATCAAATCATTCTTTATATATTTGCCATATCATCCCACCCACAATATCGAAATTAGAAAAAGCAAATTTACAAAGCCGTAACATTTAGTTTAAATTAGTTTCCGAAATTCAGTGATAACTACACACAAAAATTACATTATACACATTAACCCTTAAAAGGAGAGGAGAAACTTAATGCCAAATCTCTACAAATTAATTCTGGCGCTTTTGTTTTTTGCAGGAGGATTGAATTATTCTTATGCACAAACAGTATTTACAGTATCGGGCACTGTAACGAATTCTGAAACCGGCGAAGCAGTAAGCGGGGCAGTAGTTGCAGCAGGCACAAAAAAAACCACAACGGATGATAATGGTAAGTACACAATTACTTCATTAATGTCCGGAACATATACAATCACTGCTACATATGTAGGGTATATTACAGGTAAAGAAGAAATATCTGTAACCCAAAACACAACTTTAAACTTTATTTTAATACCGGGCTCGGTAAAGACCGATGAAATTCTTGTTGAAATAAACAGAGCAAAAGAAAGAGAAACACCGGTTGCATTCACAAATATCGATAGTAAACAAATTGAATCCCGCATCCATGGGCAGGATGCTCCTATGCTTGCCAAAGGAACTCCCGGAATGTATGTATATTCTACAGACGGAGCCGGTAACGGTGAATCCCAATTATTGGTAAGAGGTTTTTCACAGAACTATGTTCAGGTTTTGATAAACGGGATTCCAACAAATGACCCCGAATCAAACTCTGTATACTGGTCAAACTGGGGCGCAGTATCTTCTAACGCCGGTTCTATACAGATTCAAAGAGGTGCAGGTTCATCGCTTTATGGTTCGGGTTCCTTCGGCGGTTCGTTTAACATATTAACAGAGAACCCAAGCTTGAGTCCTTTTTATGGCGCGAATTTTTCGCTTGGAGATCCGATGAATACAATGTATGGAATAAAATTAAGTACAGGTCTAATAGGCGGAAAATATTCAGGCTCATTGAGTGTAGATAGAAAAGTTGCAGAAGGTTCAAGAATAAGCGGAAGATATGAAGGGCTAAATTATTATCTTTCCTCATCATTCTTTTTAAATAGTAAGAACAGCTTAAAGTTTGTTCTGCATGGCGCACCACAAGTACACGGGTACTCATTTAGCGGTGACGTTACATATTTTGCAAAATACGGATATAAAGCTAATCCGGCAAATTTTCTTCCGCTGGATGTTGTAAACCAACTGCCTTCTAATAAATTAGGACCAAATTACGGTTTATTAGACGGAACGAATGATTTGCAAGATAGCAAGTTTGTAAACCTTGCTCATAATTTCTTTCATAAACCTCAGGCAGAGCTGCACTACACTTATGATATAAATGAAAAGTCTATTTTCAGAACTACAGCTTTCTTATCATTAGGCAGAGGCGGCGGTACAAGCTTAAACAGTAACGGTGCTGTATATACTGTATTCAGACCTCGTACCGGAAACAATGGTACATCAATAGATACAATTACTGTTAACAGATACGGTCCTGAAGGTTATGTAAACACATTGGCAAATGCAAATATTTATCTTGGAACAGCTTTCCAAAGAAATAGTTATTCATTGCATAGCCAATACGGATTACTTTCAAACTTCCAGACACAACTATCAAAAAATCTGAATATCACTGCAGGTTTTGAAGTAAGAAACTGGACTGCAGATCATCCGGGACATTTCACAAATCTTTACGGAAAAGACAGCATAACTCAAACTTACGGATACAAAAGAGCAAGTTCCGGAGATTCTGTATTCAGCTTTACCCGTTCAGTATTTCAGGGGGATATATCGAGAGGGGCAGCAGATATCGGCTCTCCATTTGATTTTAATTTATCAACAACAGATCCCACATATAAAACACAATATAGAAATTACAAAGGTGAAACACCGCAGCTTACATTATTTACGCAGGCAAACTGGTTCGTAAATAAATTAAATATAATGGCTTCGTTACAGTATGTATGGTATAAATATACATTGACTGAAAATATGCCTTCAGAAAGCGCCATTGCAAAACAGCTTACTTCTACTGAAGTTACTTCATTGGGTCTTACTTCGGAAGGTCCCGGAGGCAACGGCAAGTTTTATATGCGTTCTTCTACGGGCGGCAGATGGTATGAATTTAATCTTGTAAACGTAAGCAGAAGCAGAGGCTTTTTACAGCCAAAACTTGGTTTTAATTATAATGTAAATGAAAACTGGAATTTCTTCGGTAATTTTGCTCACGTTGAAAGATTCATTGACCTTGGAATTTATTACAATCAGGGAGCTATAAATGAAAAAGCTGAAGATGAAAAATCAAATCAGTTTGAAGCAGGATTCGGTTTCACAAGCGCAGACTTTGTTGCAAAGATAAACGGATACTGGATGATTTGGGATAACAAGGCAGCAAGAATTCAGGATATTACACAAGCCGGACAGCCCGGATACGACAGAAACGGTTTCAAATCTGAACTAGTAGGACAATCAACTCACAGAGGTATTGAAGTTGAATTCAGCACAAGACTTGATAAAATTACAAAAATAAAAGGTCTTGGCTTCAGAGGTTCAATAACATATATGGATAATAAATGGACAGATATATTATCAAGTGTATTGACTGAAAAAAGAGCAAATGGCCAAACCTACAGAAGAGCTTTCAATTCAGGCGCAAGAGATTTAAACGGAAATATTGATACACTTTTCTTTGATGAAATGAAAGACACATATGTAAAAAGTGGTCCTCAGACAATGTTCTCTTTAGGTTTAACATACGACTGGAAAGGCTGGTTTGCAGGATTGGATATGAACTTTGCTGCCAGAGATTACCTGCTTGACGGAAATCCTTACGCTCCTGTTTCAACTATATATCAGGGAACAAATTCTAATAATGGAAAAGAATACTATGTTACTTCCTATGATAATCAGCTGCCGACCAGAGCAATATTTGGAGCATACGCAGGCTATAATTTTATATTCCCAAAATTAGTAAAAGGAACTCTTTCACTTCAATCAGCCAATTTATTTGATAAAGATTATTTCGCTTCATCGGATAACTTTGGCGTAATTCCGGGAGAGAAAAGAACGTTCAGAATCAATTTAACTATTGGATTATAATTGTTATATTATTACACCCTTTCTTTAGACCAAGGAAAGGGTGTAATCTTAAAACAATTTTATCCTATGTTTAAATCTTTGTTTTCTGTTTTAGATTCTATTCTTGCCTGGTCAATAATATCAGCTTATGTAATAGTGATATTAATAAAGTTGGCAGAGAGAGTCTTCTGATTTTCTTTTGCTCCCGATATCTGCAGCTAATTTTAAGATTGTTTGATAAAACTATTGTGTTATAAAAAAAACAATTACTGAAATAATTCTCCCTAATATTGTGAAACAACAGTTTTTTCCACTTAAAACAATTTCATATCTTCTAAAAAATTTCTTCTCTACTCTTGATTTTGTTCTCGCCTGGGCAATAATCTTAGTTTACGGTTTTTGGATTATCATAAATCTATACGATAAAATTTTTTAATTTTACTATTTACTTAACAAGTCATAATATTTATATAATACAGGATTTGTATTATTTAGTTAATTTAGCTTTAATTGAAAACCCTCTTCCCTCGAAAATATTTTCTGTTTTTTATTCTCTTCATAATTATAACCCTATCTTCTCTTAATTCATACGCTCAGCAAAAACCAAAATTAGTTATAGGAATTGTCGTTGACCAGATGATTAACGATTATCTTTCACGTTACGAAAAAAGATTTTCGGAGACCGGATTCAAAAGATTAATGAAATCAGGTTTCTATTTTAAAAATTCATGGTATGATTTCGTACCGACTGTTACAGCAGCAGGGCATAGCTGCATTTATACGGGCACTGTGCCTTATCTTAACGGTATAATAGGTAATGAATGGTATGACACAGAAAAAAACGAAATTGTGTATTGTGCTGATGATAAATCAGTAAATGCTATAGGAGTAGAAACTGTAAAAGAAAAATATTCCCCACGGAACTTACTTGCATCAACAATAACTGATGAATTAATTCTCGGCGATAAAAATTCACAAGTAATAGGAATTTCTTTAAAAGACAGAGGGGCAATATTTCCTGCAGGTCATCATGGTAAAGCTTTCTGGTTTGAAGAAGTTACCGGAAAATTTATTACAAGCTCTTATTACATGGATGAACTTCCGGAATGGATGAAAAAATTCAACGAGAGAAATCTCAATGATTTTTATTTGAACCAAAACTGGAATACCTTATACCCAATTGAAACATACACTGAAAGCACGACGGATAATGTTCCATGGGAATATCTTTTCAAAGGAATTAAATCTCCGGTTCTACCGTATGATCTGCCTGCTCTTAGGAAAAAGAATGTAGATTTATTGGGATATACTCCCTATGGAAATTCTATTCTCAAGGATTTAGCGCTCACAGTATTAGAAAGTGAAAAACTGGGAAAAGGAAATTCCACAGATTTTCTTAGCATTAGTTTTTCATCCACAGATAAAGTTGGTCATTACTTCGGACCAAATTCTATTGAAATAGAAGATACATATCTTAGGCTTGATAAAGATTTATCAGAGATTTTTACATACATAGATGAAAATATAGGAATGGAAAATGCCTTAATTTTTCTTACTGCTGACCATTCAGTAGCGCCTATCCCGGGATACCTTGAAAGCTTAGGAGTTTCTGCGGGCAACATGAGCACAAAAATTCTTAAGGATTCAATTGAGACATTTCTTAGTAAAAAATATGGAGAAAGTGACTGGGTAATATTGATTGAAAATAATCAGATTTATCTGAACCACAAAACACTCTTAGAAAAAAACCTGTCTTTAGAAACTATTGAGAATGAAATATCCTCATATTTAGAAAATTATAAAGGCATAAACCAAATTTACACTTCAGAAGGAATTGCAAAGGGAATATATACTTCTCCAAATTCAAAGCTAATAACAAATGGTTTTATAAAAGAACTTTCCGGAGATTTAACTATAGTGCTCGATTCAAATTGGATAACTGATATGAGACGCGGTACAACGCATGGCAGCGTATATAAGTACGATAGGAACGTTCCTCTTTTATGGTATGGATGGAAAGTGAAGCACGGCAGTACAGATGAATATAATTCTCAGTGCGATATTGCTCCGACAATTTCTCAAATATTGAATATCTCAAAGCCCTCTAAGAGCATTGGGAAATCTTTGTATAAAAAAATGGTTAAATAACCGGCAGAAGTTTTTTAGAAATACATAATTAATCCCAAAGCCAGAATTTACTTTTTGCGAATGTAGGATAAATTAAAGCAGAATCCTTTGCATCTATTTTTACCTGAATTTCCTCTCCTTGTTTTAAGTAAGCAAGTTCTGAGCTGTCTATCATCCATGATGTAGTGGCAAGGTATGGCTCTCCGTTTGCGGGACGGACCTCAAGCCTGAGATCAACTCTCATTTCACTTCTCCCCACTGAATAAGCTTTTATAACACTGACAATAAGAGCAGATGCAAAAACTGCTGACTGAAAATTGTTTTCATATTCATCGGCTTTTTTTTGTATTGCTTTGGTTTCCCTCGAGTTTCGCGTGAAGATCTTAATGAATGCAATTGTTATGGATATTGTAATTATCGTTGCGACAATTATTATTAAAGTTTGTACGGGCATTATTGGGTTTTCAAATTTCTGATTGTTGAATTTTCTTCTTCATAATATAATCATTCATAAAGTATTTACCAATAGGAACATCAATTTTTGAATCTATTTCAAAACCGATTTTTTCATAAAAAAACTTTGCAGGATTATACCGGTTCACATTAAGCTCAAGTACTTCAAAATCTTCTTTGTTAATTTCTTCTGCTTTCTCGATAAGCATTTTTCCGAAACCTTTTTTTTGATGAGCAGGATGTACATATAACTTAGGAATGCGAATAGTGTTTCCTGCAGATACAAAGGAAAGAAAAGCCGCCGGGGTTTTATTTTCATAAAGAACAAAAAATCTATGCCCCGTTTCGAATTGTTTTTCAAGTGAGGCATCTGAGTACATTTCATTATACATAAAATCAAACTGTTCCTTTGAAACAATTTTTAAGTATGTTGCTTCCCAGGCAGGAAGAGCAATGTCCGTTATTGTTTTAATTTCAGATTTTTTTACTTCAACAATTTCTATGTTCATTAAGATAATGTTAATAATTTTATCTGGCTATTTTTAATTTTTTGTTTTTTTCAAGATAGTCATTTGTTATTTCGAGAAGCCAGTCCTTATTTGCAATGTTCGGATTTTTTTGAATTAAATGGTTCAGATAAGAAATGTCGTTCACTTTTTTTCTGCTCTCTGCAAGTATGATTCTTTTCATCATCTTTCCAAATCCTGATTCTGCTGCAACTTTTGCTTTAGGAGTAGAAGGTTCAGAAGATATCATCTTCAGGTAACTTTCAACTTCGGAGATAACCTGCTCCGTATTTTGCAAATGATAGTGGAGTCTTATCGAGAGCGATTTTATTGTGTAGTTCATCCTTGCAGATATGGACTTTACTCCTTGCAATGAATTCAATGCAGCGGAATAATTTTTATCAAGGAAATATATATAGGAAAGAGTAAGATTCTCATAGGTGCTCCTGAAGGTTTTTTCAATAAGCGGAATGCATTCATCAATTAAGAATCTAAGTGCTTCAATATCTTTCTGGAATACAAAGTTATTCAAAAAAATTGTGAATAATAAAACGTGCAGATACTGCGTGCGGGAAGTAAGGTAGTATTTGTTTGATATCATTTCCTTTGCTATGCCTGTCAGCTCTTTTCTTATTTCCGTGTCATAAGGATTTTTAATTAATCTAAGCGTGCAGTACGATACGAGCTTACTGTAATGGAAATTCTTTTCATCGAAGGAAAAATGCTCCAGATATTTCGTTACATCCGATTTATAATCAAAGTACAAATGGTTATTGTTTAAATGAATAAACATATCGACCATTTTTTTGTAAGTATCCAGCAGGAAGGGGTAATCGTTATATGGTTTTAATCTTTGTATGAACTCATCCTCAAAAATATGTTTTGCAAAAACTTCAAAATCATTTTCAATTTCTTCATTTGTATAAATACTTTTAGTAACTAACATATTAATGTAGCTTCCTGCGAACTCCAGCAAATAATAATTTGTAAGGTTTGCAAAAGCATTAATTTTGCTTTTCAGAACAAAATTATAATCGGGTTTTCTTTTAATTGGATGATATGAATTATGATAGTTAAGAGTATTTACATTTACATCATATAGGTCATTGAATATTTCCGAATCCAATGATTCTCCCGATGAAATTAACTTCTTGAACTGCTTCACTTTGTTTTCAAAAAGAGACTCGAAACCTTTCTCAGAATATTTTTGTGTTAGAAAAACTTCCTTTCTTCTATGATTATTTCTTGAATACTCCATATATAAAAAATCCTCTGCAAGATGCAGCAGTTGCGAAGTCAGGTCGTTAAATGTATTCTTATTGAATGATCTGGAGTCATTATAAACCTTTTGATATATTTTTTCTTTAGGGAAATTATCCTCTGTAATTGTGCCTCTGTATTTTTTTAAAATTTTGAATAGTTCGAGAGGCTTTTTCCTTGTATTAAAATAGCAGCAGCTTAAAAAGTCTTCAAAGTTTTTTATTTCTTCAACAGTAAATGAATTCAGTAATGTGATGATTTTGTATTTTTGCATTCTTATCTGAAAATTATTGTACGTTCTTATCCAATTTAAAAATATACTAAAGTTATAAATTAT
>CALJIG010000114.1 GCA_937974175.1 uncultured Ignavibacteria bacterium | reverse complement strand
TAAAATAAATATTAAAATTTTTTTAAAGTAATGGTTTTAAATCCTCAACGTTATCAACAGGCAGATTGCATTTATAATTTTCGCAGATGTAAACCTTTGGTGTCTTAAAATCGGATATTATATCTGTTATATACGGCGCAGATTCAAAAAGTTTTTCCGTTGCATGGATAACAACTTTGTTCGGATTATATTTTTTGTTTATCTCTTCAAGTAATGAAATTGTTTTTTCATCTTTCAAATCTCCTGTGAAAATAACTTCTTTAACAGGATTTAAAAATAAATTCAATGCGCAAAGCATCTGAGGAGATGTGAACGGCATTCTGTTGAAATCATCTGAAAATAATTTCAGACTCTTCTCTGCCATATCCCATAATTCAGCATCATCAGTCATCACTGAGAGGCGCAGTATATTTTGCATCTGAATTGAATTCGCTCCGGGCTCAGCGCCGTCATAGGTATCTTTTGTTTTAAGAACGATGTCTGTTTCACTTTCTCTAACGTCAAAATATCCGCCGTTTAAATCATCATAGAATAACTCAGTTGTTTTGTTATTAATATCAATTGCAAGCTGCAAAGTCTTTTCATCGAAACTTGCTTCATATAAATCTATCAATGCTTTAATGAAGTATGAGTAATCTTCCAGTGTTCCTTCGAATCTTGCCTCGCCGTCTCTGTATCTGTGAAGAAGAGTGAAATCTTCCTTCAAAAGATTTTTTTGAATGAAGTCTTTTGCTTTCACAGCAGAATCAAGATACGATTTATTTTTTGTAACTTTGTATGCGTAAGCATAGGCAGAAATCATAAGCGCATTCCAAGAAGTTAAAATCTTATCATCAAGATGCGGCTTTGGTCTTTGCTCGCGTACTACGTAAAGTTTTTTAATACTCTTGTTTATTCTTTCAAGTACCTCTTCAGCTTCAAGTCCGAAATGTTTCGCTGTATCATGAATATCGTAAGCATTGTATAAAACATTTTTAGTACCGAATACTTCATGGGGATCGTTCAAAGTATTTCCATGGGGAAGAACTCCAAAGTGATAATTAAAAATATCGGCATCGTCTCCGAGCAAGTCATCTATTTCACTTTTCTCCCATAAGTTAAACGCGCCTTCTTCTTTTTCTTTCGGGAAGGCAGGGTCAATTGCGCTCTCTGCATCTTCGGCGGAATAAAACGCTCCGCTTTTATCGGTTAGTTTATTCGAAACATATTTTAAAATCTCTTCTGCTACGTATAAAAAGAAAGGCTTATTTGTAATTGTATAACAATTAAGATATGAACAAGCTAACTGCGCCTGATCGTATAGCATTTTTTCAAAATGGGGGACTCTCCACATAGAATCAACTGAGTACCTGTGAAATCCGCCGCCGATGTGGTCATAATCTCCGCCGTCATACATTTTTTTCAGAGTGTAGGTCACCATATCTTTCGCTTCTGATTTTTTCGTGTGATAGAAAAACTCAAGAAGGAAATTGAAAATTACAGGACGCGGGAATTTATTCCCTTTACCGAATCCGCCGTAAATTTCATCGTAGGTCGATACGCATTGCTCGTAGCATTTTACAAATACACCGATATCGATTGCAGCGTTTTCTTTCGGAGCCATATTTTTTTGTGAAGCTAAAGCTTCTAAAATTTTATCGCCGCTTATAATTATATCTTCTTTTTTATCAGTCCAGACTTTATTGATTTCATTAATAATATCTTCTATACCTGCTCTGCCGTACTTTGCTTTTGGAGGCAAATATGTTGCGCCGTAAAAGGGCTTTAAAGTCGGAGTAAGGAACATGCTCATCGGCCAGCCGCCTGAGCCGGTCAATGCCTGCAATGCAGTCATGTAAACGCGGTCAATATCGGGTCGCTCTTCGCGGTCAACTTTTATGTTGATGAAGGAATCGTTCATTAGCTCGGCAATCTCTTCGTTTTCGAAAACTTCGCGTTCCATTACATGGCACCAATAGCAGGTTGAGTAGCCTATAGATAAAAATATGGGTTTTTGTTGTGTTTTTGCAGCTTCGAAGGCTTCCTCGCCCCAGGGATACCAGTCGACAGGGTTGTATGCATGTTGAATCAGATAAGGGCTTTTTTCATTGAGTAGTCGGTTTGGCTTCAAATTATTGTCGAATTATTGCGGAAATTTGAAGATACGCAATTGAGCAATTTTTTAAAATGGCATTTTTGGGTAGGATGTAATTGTTTTGTGAAACTTCGTTTCACTGTTCTTTTTGTTTTTATAACCACCCCCTCAGTCCCCCCTTCGTAAGGAGGGGGAAGTATCTGCGGGCAATAATTGTATTATTTTACAAGCATCATTTTTTTAGTGCTTACAAAATCTCCGGTAATGAGTTTATAAAAATAAACTCCGGATGTTAAATTTGTTCCATCAAAATTTACATCGTAACTTCCTTGTACCAGAATTCTGTTTAATAAATTTGCTACCTCTTTTCCTGTAGCATCAAATATTTTTAAAGACACAAAATCCGATTTCGGAATGCTGAAAGAAATTGTCGTCGATGGATTAAAAGGATTCGGATAGTTTTGTTTTAAGTCATAGCTGTTAGAAATTTCTGAACTTGGTTTAATATTAGTAAGGTAATCATATCTGTCCCAATAAACATTTCTGTTCGGACCATTTTGTCCTACCCATGCAATGCCTACATCTGAATTGCCTAGTTCAATTGCACTAGGAGGGTAATTATTTGGTACCGGAGAAAAATTTGAAATCGGATTTCTTGTACCTCCAAAACCTGGTGATATTGCAGGTGCTCCGGTATATAACATTCTGTCATTTGTAGTTCCTGCGCTGTCCTTTACTATAAACATATCAATTCCGATGAACCCTCCATTAGGAGAAATTCCTCCGGCAAACCAAGGATAATTGGATGCAGGTGAAGGAGATATAATAATAGGTGTTCCATAAGTTGTGCCGCCGTCACTGCTTATAATACATTTTACTTCCGTATTGGGAGTAGCTCCTTCTGTATAAACTATCCATTCAGTTGCAGCGTATCTGTATGACATATATTGATCTCTGACTGGACCTGCAGCTAGTATAGTTGATGAGGTTCCTAAAAATGTTATTGTTCCCGGAGCAGTTTCTCTATATCGGAATCTGTTTATTGCAGTAGTGTTCCCTCCTGCAGCTCTGTATAAAACATCTAATGTATCTCCGGTAGCAGATTTACCAAGAACAGGTAATATGGCTGTTGCAACGGTAGAATTTCCTACCCATGTAAACCCACCATCAACAGATCCGGTTCTTATAACACTTGAAGCATTAGAGTACATAAGATATAGAGAATTAGATGATGATGAAACTACATCAAACTGAGTAACTGCCGTTGATTGTGTAAACTGACTGAATGAATTTGTTATTACATTGAAACGGTAAATTGTTCCACCTATACGGAAGAAGCAATAAGTTGAATCTCCTGCAGTAATCATTTTTACCTGACTGGCAATAAATGCCGGAGTTAAAGCAGTTGCATGAAGTGACCAGTTATTTCCTGCATTTGAAGATTTATAAAATAAAATTCCTCTGCCGGCAGAAATTGTTGTGTCGTTAATTGCCAGCCAGATTGTTCCATTGGCTGCTTTGACTCCGCTGATGGGACCTTCAGGCTCAGAGGCAGCAACGAGTACATCCTGTCCAAACATTGTACTTTGATTGTAATTAAGATTGGAAAAATCGACCAGACCCGGTTTTACTTCAAAAGCTTTTGCAGCAGGGGAAGAAGCTGCGAGTAAGATTACAGATGAACAGATTACAAAAAGAAAATTTTTTACAAATTTCATTTTTTGAATCCTCCTTAAAGGTTTATGTTCTTTAATTTAGTTAAATTTATTCAATACTGAAATTGTTTTTTAAAGTATAAGTGTATTCAGCATAGATTAAATTCCATAGGTCATTTTTCTTACAGGATTTCTTTAGTATTTTGAAATTAATTACTAATAATTTTTACAATAATGATTTCATACATCGCTTTTCTCAGAGGAATAAATGTAAGCGGACATAAGATTATAAAAATGTCTGACCTTGCTAAAATGTTCACCGTTTTGAAATTTAAAAATGTTAAGACATATATTGCAAGCGGTAATGTTTTGTTTGAGTCAAACGAAAAAGATGTTTCAAAGCTCGAAGCAAAAATTGAAAAAGAAATTTTAAAGACATTTGGATTCGATGTAGTTGTCTTCGTACGTACAAGAGAGGAGCTTGAAAAAATTGTTAAGCTTAATCCATTTGCGAAGATAAAAATCGATAAGCCGAAGTTTTATGTTCTGTTCATGAAAGAGAATTTTACAAAGCTAAAGCTTCCGTTCTTCTCTGAAAAATATGCAGTGGAAGTAATCGCTATGCTTGAAAATAACTTCTTCTGCGTTGCAAGACCTGATGTAGTCGGCTCCGGTGGGGGAGCGAATTTATTTATAGAGAAGGAGCATAAAATCCCGGCGACTACGAGGAACTGGAATACTATCATTAAAATTATGAATTTAGAATGATGAACCTACTTTCAATTACGAATTCCAAATTACGAATTACGAGTTAAAAACACTATTTCACCACTTACCATTTCACAAATTGAAAAGGTCGGGAAAAAGTCGGGTTTTATTTCACCACTAAAACACAAAAGCTCAAAATTTTCACCAAAAATGCCTTTTTAACTTTTTCTCTATTTTAAAATTTGTAATAAGTCGGATTTTGGTCGGGTTATTATGTAAAGTTGAACACCTTCCGAACTCGATACGAAGCGGAACTTGTCCCGATTTAGCGGGAGCTTCGTTACGCAATATAATAAATAGAGAGTTATATTTAAAGAAGATGTTACGCATTAGTACTAATAGGTAGAAATATTTAAAAAAGACTTGACAACATTTCGTGTCATTTAGTGCTCTTCGTGCTTTTGTGGCAATATTCACCTTCTCCCAAAAATCCCTGCATTATTAAATTGATTAAATTTTCTAAAATCATTATCTTTGGTTTTGTCTTTTATTTGTACACTAAAAATGAATAAAGACATCCCGCCTGAACAGGTAAAAAATAACACGAAAAACTCCGAAAATAGCCCGGAAAGCAACAAAAGCGCGGGTGGTTTAAAGGATTTTTTAAGCAAGCCGATAATCAAATCTGATTCGCGGTATGTTCAGTACTCAGGACTGGGAATTACGTTGGCTGTAGTAATACTCGTTTTTTTATGGCTCGGAATGAAAATAGATGACTGGCTTGGCACAAGCCCCTGGTTTACACTGGGTATGACGATGCTGGGATTTTTCGGAGGGTTCTATAATTTTTTCCTTACGATTCAAAAGCTTACTAAAGAAGACGATGCAAACAGAAAAGCAAAGTACGGAAAAAAATGAGTGCAATAGATGAACAACCGGCAACGCCGATGGATAAAAGCTTTAAGAAATTTGTTTCTCACTTAATAATAGTAAGTGTTTCACTTTTAACAATAGCTCTTTTATATATGCTCATCTCCGGAAAAAATGAATGGAGAGGAGCAGTTTTCACAAGTTTCATAATAAACTTTCTGAATGTTTACTCAGGCGCGCTTATCTTAGTAAAGAACAGCAGCCTTGCACCGCAGAAGTTTATTAATAAGGTTCTTGGCTCGATGGTAGTCAGAATTTTTGTGAATGTAGGTCTGATATTCGTATGTCTTCAGTTTTTCAAGTTCGATAGGTTAGTATTTGTTCTTAGTTTTTTTGTGTTTTACATCTTATTTCTGATACTTGAGCTTCAGTTCATAACAAAAAGTTTTAAGGAAAAATCGGAAACAAAAGTTTAAAAAATCCAGAGGGTTTATAATTGAAAAATTTAGTATTACTTGTAATCGGTTTTATTGTTTTAAATTTTAATTCAGCTTTCTCGCAGCATGAGAAGGCACCTACGGGCACCGCACCCACTCACACAGAAACAGCAGGACACGAAGAAGATAATTCAAAGCTCGATATCATCAGCAAAGTTGTTGACCATGACTACGTAGATTTTTACTTCCTTGGCAAACTTTACCTGCCGCATTTCCCGCCCGTTCATATCGGCGGAATGACCATTGACTTCTCAATTACAAAGAGCTTGTTCATGATGATGGTTTCATCATTGCTCCTTATTATAGTATTAGGAGCTGCTGCATCTAAAAATGCGAAGAACAAAGTTCCTAAAGGTCTCGGTAATTTAATTGAATCACTTATAGTTTTTGTACGCGATGACATTGTCGTTGCGAATATGGGAAAAGATGGACTTAAACTCCTTCCTTTCTTCCTCACAATTTTCTTTTTCATTCTTTTTGCAAACTTCATCGGTATGTTTCCATTTATGGCGCAGCCGACTAAGAATGTAAACGTTACCGGCGGTCTTGCACTTGTTACATTTGCAGTTACTCAGGTAATGGGTGTAAAGAAAAACGGATTTGTCGGATACTTCAAAGGTCTTGTTCCTCCGGGAATTCCAATCTTTGTTATGCCGATTATGATTATAGTTGAGTTCATCGGATTGTTTACAAAACCATTCTCACTCTTAATCAGGTTGTTCGCCAATATTACTGCGGGAACAATTATCATTCTATCATTAATAGGTTTAGTATTTATTTTGAAATGGGCAGGGGCAGTTATTGCAGTGCCTTTTGCGATGTTCATTTATTGCTTAGAGATTTTCGTTGCGCTTTTACAGGCTTATATTTTCACAATGCTTTCTGTATTGTTCATTAATATGGCAATGCATCAGGACCACTAATTTTTGGTCGATGTTCGTTAATTGTTTTTCGATATTCGGTCATTAGACTGAATTGATTTTCGAACAACGAATAACAAACAACTAATAACGACAATAATTTTTTATATAAAAATAAATTAAAAAAACAAAAGGAGAATAAATCAAATGGATTTAGCTTATTTAGCAGCAGGTATCGGTGCAGGTTTAGTAGTTATTGGTGCCGGTTTAGGTATCGGTAGACTTGCAGGTTCAGCATTAGAAGCAATCGGCAGACAGCCTGAAGCAGTTGGTGATATCAGAACTTCAATGATTATCGCTGCAGCTCTTGTAGAAGGTGTTGCGCTTTTCGGTCTTGTTATCTGCATTCTTTTAGCAACAAAATCATAAGATTTTACATCTTAAGATTTTCGCTTTAAGAAAAAAAGGTCCAGGATGTTTATTTAAGGTTTACCGGTTTTTATTTTTTAAAAGCCAGGTAATTTTATAATTAATCGAACATGCACTATTTAACATTATTATATAACTGGTCTGTTGTATTGCTATTCAGCGAAGGCGGAGAGCATAAAGCAGGATTATTAGACGTTAATCCGGGTCTTATTATCTGGACTATAATAATCTTTGTCTTAACTCTTATCCTCTTAAAAAAGGTTGCATGGAAACCTTTACTGACTGCTCTGAACACACGCGAGCAATCAATTAAAGATGCAATTGAAGGCGCTGAAAGAATTAAAGCAGAAGCAGAGCAGATGATTGCAGAGAACAAAAAAGCAATGGCTGATGCTAACGCAGAGTCAATGAAAGTTCTCAATGAAGCAAGAGAAGCTGCAGGCAAGGTGAAGGATGAAATCGTTCACAAAGCTAATGAACAGGTAAAGCAGATATTAGAGCAATCCAAACGTGATATTCAGCAGGAAAAGGAATCAGCTTTATCTGAATTAAGAAGCGAAGTCGCAGACCTTGCTATTAAGACAGCTGAAAAGGTGATAAGAGAAAATCTTGACGAAACGAAGCAAAAGAAAATCGTTAACGATTTCTTGAATCAGATTCCTTCAAAGAATTAATAGTAACATTTGATGTTATTGTTTTGAATCTAAATTATTATTGATGCATTACAAGATTTTAAGAAGATATACTCTCGCTTTATACGGCGTTGCAGAAGATACAAAGAAGCTTGACGAAGTTAAGAAAGATGCAGATTTTATTATCGGCATGCTTAACGAGTCACGCGATTTGCTTTTATTCTTCTCCAGCCCTATAATAAATAAACTTAAGAAGAAAAAAATTGCAAAGATGATTTTAGGGGATTCTGTCTCCGAAGTCTCAATGAGATTTATTGACCTTCTTATAGAGAGAAAAAGAGATAATCTTATGAAATTTATATTCGAAGATTATCTTGCATTGAGAAATGAGCGTCTTGGTATTATGAATGTGAAGATTAAAACAGCAGTTGAACTTAGCTCGCAGGAAAAAGAAAACATGCAGAAGAAAATTGATGCGCTTATAAATCTGAAGAGCAATCCGACATTTGAAATTGATAAAGATATCATCGGCGGATTTCAAATCAGCTACAAGGATACAATTCTTGATGCAAGCATTAAGTCACAGCTTGAGAAGCTCCATAAGCTTTACAAGAGCGGTGATGCAGAGTTAAACTAATTTTTAATTTAAAATTTAAATTTTAATATATGGCACAGGTAAAATCAGATGAAGTTTCTGCGATACTAAGGAAACAGCTTGCCGGTTTTGAGAATGAAATGGAATCCTATGATGTAGGAACAGTATTATTCGTTGGTGACGGTGTTGCGAGAGTTTACGGACTTTCAAAATGTATGGCAAGTGAGCTGATTGAATTCCCTAACGGTGTATTCGGTATGGCGTTGAACTTGGAAGAAGATAACGTTGGTTGTATTTTATTCGGTGATTCATCTCTTGTAAAAGAAGGTGACACTGTAAAGAGAACAGGAAGAGTCGCATCTATGCCTGTCGGTGAAGCTATGTTAGGCAGAGTAATTAATCCGCTTGGCCAGCCAATCGATGGTAAAGGTGAAGTTAAGACAGATAAATTCCTGCCTCTTGAAAGAAAAGCGCTTGGCGTTATGCAAAGACAGCCGGTAACAGAGCCGTTACAAACGGGTGTTAAAGCTGTGGACGCTATGATTCCAATCGGCAGAGGACAAAGAGAGCTTATCATCGGTGACAGACAGACAGGTAAAACTGCTGTTGCTATCGATGCTATCATCAATCAAAAAGGTAAAGATGTATTTTGTATCTATGTTGCTATCGGACAAAAAGGTTCAACAGTAGCATCGGTATTGAAGAGCTTAACAGAAGCAGGAGCGATGGAATACACAACAATCATTTCAGCTACAGCATCTGATCCTGCTCCGCTTCAGTTCATTGCTCCTTACTCAGGTGCAACACTCGGCGAGTATTTCAGAGACAGCGGCAGACATGCATTGGTAGTATATGATGACTTAACAAAACAAGCTGCATCTTACAGAGAGGTTTCACTTCTTTTAAGAAGACCTCCGGGACGTGAAGCTTATCCGGGTGACGTATTCTATCTTCACTCAAGATTACTCGAAAGAGCATCAAAGCTTTCAGCAGATTTAGGCGGCGGCAGCTTAACAGCGCTTCCGATTATTGAAACACAGGCAGGTGACGTATCAGCATATATTCCTACAAACGTAATTTCGATTACAGACGGACAGATATATCTTGAGCCAAACCTTTTCAACGCCGGTATAAGACCTGCTATTAACGTAGGTATCTCTGTATCACGGGTTGGCGGTAACGCTCAGATAAAAGCTATGAAAAAGATTGCAGGTACATTGCGTCTTGACTTAGCTCAGTACAGAGAGCTTGAAGCATTTGCTAAGTTCGGTTCAGACCTTGATAAATCTACACTTCAGCAGTTAAGAAGAGGTGAAAGACTTGTAGAAATTCTAAAGCAGAAACAATACACTCCGATTCCTGTAGAGAAGCAGATATTAATTATCTATGCTGCATCAAAAGGTTTCTTAGATGAAGTTCCTGTAAATGAACTTGCAAGATATGAAAGAGAAGTTGTTGAACAATGCGAAAGCCTTCACAATGATATCTTAACAGGTATCAGAGAGAAGAAAGAATTGACTGCTGAAATTACAGAGAAGCTTGATAAATTCTTAAAAGAATTTACGGAAAGATTCAGATCTACCTTTAAATAATTTTATAATCTTAGACAAAGAGATTGGCAACACTTAAAGAGATAAAAACCAGAATCGGCGGTGTAAAAAGCACTCAGAAGATCACGAAGGCTATGAAGATGGTTGCTGCGGCAAAACTTCGCAGAGCTCAGGAAAGAATTATGCAGGCAAGACCTTATGCGCATAAAATTGACGAGCTTTTAAAAAGTCTTCTTCCATCGGTTGATACAAGCTTAAACGTTCTTCTCGAAAAAAGAGAAGTAAAAAATAAACTTGTTGTAGTTGTTACATCCGATAGGGGACTTGCAGGTTCGTTCAATACAAACCTTCTGAAGTACGCTTACAATCACATAGGTTCAGGTGCAAATACTAAAGTTATAACAGTCGGAAGAAAGGCAAATGATTCTTTCAAGAAATCAAATCTTGATGTAATCGGCAACAATCCGAATATATTCCAGACTCTTTCAATTGAAGTTTCGAATGAAATAGTTCAGGACATTGTTAAAAGATATATAAGCAAGGAAGTGGATGAAGTTGAAATCGTTTACAATGAATTTGTAAACGTTGCAAAACAGATTCCGCGGGTTGTAAAGTTTTTACCGTTTGCCGGAGTAGAAAGCAAAGGTGATGAGAAGAAGGCAATGAAGTCAGATTACATTTATGAGCCTTCAGCAGAATCAATTGTGAACACATTAATTCCGAAGCAGTTGAACGTACAGTTCTGGAAAGCATTACTTGAATCAAATGCAGCAGAGCAGGCAGCAAGAATGACGGCGATGGAAACGGCAACAAGAAACGCATCAGACTTATTAAAGATACTCGAGTTATCGTACAACCAGGCAAGACAGGCAGCAATTACCAAGGAAATTCTTGAAATTGTCGGTGGTGCAGAAGCTCTGAAAGAGGCTTAATACAAGATGCGTAAGCATCGTTAAGTTAACTGATGCTAATTACATAGCAGCTTAGTACCAAACAAATAAATAATATTCAGAACCCTGATTTGAGAAATCGAATCAGGGTTTTTTATTACTTTGAATCACTGATTACTCTGATTAGAAATGATGATTAAGAACAGCTGGTTAAAAAAGAGATTAAACTTCCTGTAGCAAATAAAGTTAATTATAGAAAATCTTTAATGATTATTTTAATCAGTTAAATCATATCAATCAGTGATTTAAAGTTATCATTATAATCATTTCAAATCAGTGCAATCAGTGATTAACATTGTATAAAAAAAGGGAGCCGTTGGAGGCTCCCTTTTAAGTTTATAGTCTTGGGTAAGAAATTAAGATTGGGCTCTCTTAATAAATTATTCTTTTCCTACGAAAGAATCTCTTTTGCAATTACAAAAACTACTAAAACCAGTACTGCTAAATAATAGATGTTTTTCATAAGAGAAGATTTTAATTTATAAGAATGGTTAAAATTACATCATATAAATTAATATGTCAAGATATTTCACTTTAAAGTTTCTGCATAACTATTATAAATATATAATAGTTAATTTTGCAGATTAATTTGCAGAAAGTGTGTTGCAAAATAGCTAAAAAATCAAATACTCAAAACCCAATGAAACGCCAAATATTGTTCTATTTGATGATTTTATTAATCCAAAATTCAGATGCGAAAATAATTGCGAATATATATTATAATCAAGCTGACCCGAGGCATTCAAAGTGAATTCATCTTTGTTTGGATCATAATAATTGTAAACATAGTATAAGTTTGAATTTGACGGATAGTAATAATAATCGGCTTTGAAGTTCAGTCCTGCAGTGCTGTTCAATGAATGTGTAATATTAAATCCTAAACTGAATTGAGAATTGTGGTTTCTTAAACTTACATTATAACTATTTGAATATACTCCAACTTCATGTTGTCCGCTGCTTATCTGATTGTTGAAGTAATCAGGGATTGCGCTATAAAACGAATAATAGGACGGGAACTGATAAAAGTAGCCGCTGCCATCTTCATTAAGCATTCGTCTGTAAGCAGCAGTTATCAGCAGATTAGTATTATCCGATACCGGATACCCGTAAACTCCGCCAATTTTGAGATAATTTTCTGTGGGCTTTTCGTTACTGAATGCCTGTGTTTGAAGCTGGACTTCAATTTGCGAACCTATATATTTGGGATAATAAAAATATCTTCGGCTTGTATTCATTATTACCTGATATAGCCTTACAGCATTCTCCGTATCGAGCGGGCGGTCTATTTCATTATTCTTTAGCAATACGGATTCAATATCTTTCATCAACATAATTGATGCATCGTCAATATATTTATTCAGATAATTCAGATTGCGGAATTTAAAAAGCTTGCTGTTTATTTCTTTAAGAGTTGATTGCGAAAGTTTTCCTTTGATTACATTGTTAGTCAGAAGTGCTTCTGATACATTCATTGCCTGAGCTAAACCTTCAGCGTTATCAATTCTGCCATAACCAATACCTGTCCACAGATATCCCTGCCCTCTGTTGCTGGTATAGCTTTCACTCTGATAATAATTTGCATTTACATTCCTAAGCTCGGCTGAAAAAGCTGCCGAAAAAAATAGTTTTCGTGGCTGAACGTAGTATGAAGCACCGGCACCGGCATAAATAAGATTTATATTTTCGTAATTATAATCTCTATTAAGATTTTGCGCGCCGTCAATTACAAAGCCGTCATTGTAACTTGTACGATTATAATATGAATAAGCATTTGCCTGGAAATAATATAACAGTTTTGGGTTGTACTTCCATTTGGAATAAACCGCATTCAAATTAAGGTTTAAGGAATTTCCATATTCGCTTGAGTGAGAGTAGGAAAGTCCGTTTGTTCCCAGACTAAGTTTTTCGCCCTGAATTGTATCAAGTAAACTATAGTCTTTATAAATATTTTGCCCGTAAGTAGTTGTTAATGAAAGTAAAACAAAAGTAAAAGCTAATATATTTCTCATGTGGGATTTGATAAATTAAGATATTAATAAATTATTACTGCGTATATTTATAATCAATTCAAAAAGTTTTTGAATTGTAATTATTAAGCATATAAACAAAATTGTTTACTATGATTTCACGAATAAATAATTTTTACATACTTGAAAAGCAGGCGGAGTATTTAAATAAAGTCCTGACCGGATTTGAAATTCAAAGTATAAGTACATTTGAAAAAGACAGGCTGCATATAGAATGTGTGAGCGGTGATAAACAAATAATGCTTGAGTTCAGTATAGAAAATGATTTTACATATTTAATAAAAAGAGATAATTTTTTTCTTCCTTCAAAGAATATTGCCGTTATAATGGAAGAATGCTCCGGTAAAATAATTTCTTATACTGCACAGGTAAACGATGACAGGTTAATCAGCATTTTTTTTGACGACAGCTCATGCTTACTTTTTAACTTCGTAAATAATAAACAAAACTGTTTTTATATTGAGAACGGAATGGTTCTTACCTCTTATAAGAATAACAAAGAGTTTAACGGTAAATCTATAAACGAAATTTTTGTTGATAAAAGGGAAGATACCGATGTGATGAAAAGAGAGCTAAGTAAATTCGGCAAAGAGGCTTATTTAAATATTTCTGATTTAGATAAACTGAAGGAATTATATTCAGCCCCGAAGTATTTTTTATACAGGGCAGGAGAAAAAATTTTTGCATCATTTTTTGAAATAGAGGGTAAAGCAACAAATGAAATTGACTACGAAAAATCTGAAAGTGAAAATATAAATGCTCTTCTTCTCAACTGGATTAAATACAGAAATAAAGAAAAGAATTTTAATGAAGCAAAGCAAGAAGTTTTAAGCGGACTAAGCAAAAAGCTGAAGCAGTCCGAAAAAAATGTATTAAGCCTGAAGACTCAGCTGCAGAACATAGGTGAATCACACAAATACAAGCTATACGGCGATAAAATAATGGAGAATATATGGAAGATAAAAAAAGGCGATATAATATTTGAAGCAGAAGATGAAACAGAATTGATTTCAATTAAGCTGAAAGAAAATCTTTCTCCACAGGAAAATGCTAAAAACTATTATGAGAAATATAAAAAACAAAAAGGCTCGGTTGAGTTAATTGAAAAAAAACTTGCTGATGCTGAAACTCAGAAAAAGAAGATAGAAGAAGAAATTGAGTTAATAAAAAATAACGAAGATTATAAAAATTTAAGAAAATTAGCAGTGAAAGAAGAAAAAATTAGATATGATGAAACGAATAAATTCAGGAAATTTAAAATTGCGGAGGATTTAGAAGTATGGGTTGGAAAGGATAGCGCAACAAACGATTTGCTGACAATGCATTACTCGGCGCACAATGATTTGTGGTTTCACGTGCGGGGATTCAGCGGCTCACATACAGTATTAAAAACAGGGAACAAAAAAGAAATAGATAAAAAATATATTTTATCAGCAGCGTCAATAGCTGCTTATTACAGCAAGGCGCGCAATGGCGGCAATGTGCCTGTGGCGTATACGGAAAGAAAATATGTAAAAAAGAAAAAAGGATTCAGAGAGGGGACAGTAATACTTGAGAAAGAAAAAGTGATTTTTGTAAAGCCGGGCTTGCCGGAAAACGCAGAATGATTTTGATTAAGAATTAATTAAAATTTTAACTCAGCAAGAATAGTAATTGCTGCACTGCGATCTCCGCTTTCAATGCCGGATTCCAATGCTTCTATTTTTTCAATATTACTGAAGTCACTGTTTTCAAATTTTAACTTGAAAAGTTTTTCTTTTAATACAGAGATATCTTCGGAGTTCTCAATTGATTGTCTCATATCTTTAATGAGTATAGCAAAAGCAGAATCAGGCTGCTTATTAGCCTCAATCATTTCAGTTTTAATCACTTCCTCAGATTCATCCTGTGAATGAATTTCTTCCGTGATATCTTCTATAGATTTATTTTCTTCAACAATATCTTCTGATACAAATTCTTCTGTCACATTCTGAGGTGCTTCAATTTTTTCCGGGGCAAGGCTGATGGTTAATTTTGGCTGTTCAACAACTTCATCTTCAACTTTACTTTCAGCAAAGGTATCAAATACTTCCGGTTCGTTTACTAATTCTTGTGATAAATTATTTTCAATTACAACTTCTTCCTCTTCATTTTTCGGTTTTGGGTCAAGCAATGAATACTCATCCTTATATTTTCTGATTGATTCCAGAGTGAAATTCAGATGCACTCCTAAGACTGACAGTTCAAAATCGAAGTTGTTTATTTTGTTATCATTCAGTTTATCATGGAAAAGGTGCGCTGATTTTTCCAGATCTTCTGCGCCGATATATTTTGATTCTTCCGCTAAAGTAAGCAGTCTTGATTTTACATATTCGTTGTCATTTACGAGGTACATTCCTTTAATATCATTTGTAAACCCGTCATAATCGTTTTCAAAATTTACAAGAATTTCATTATACGTATCTATGTTATCGTATGCATTTGCCAGCCCGATTTTAAAATCGATGCCTCTTAGATTTTTAAATATCGCTTCGTTCTCGTCCTTAGTCTCTTCAATAACTTCTTTTGCTTCTTCAATCTTTTGTTCTATATCTTCTTTAAAAATTTCTTCAGCTTCGGGTTTATCGAGGTTGTATTCAGGTTCGGTTTGTTTAGTATTTATCTGCGCCTGTTTTTCTTTTAAGTCTTCTTCAGTTTTTAATAATTTCTTTTCCTGTTTTTTAATTACTTCATCTTTTGTTTTCATCTCTTCTTTAAGAGTATTCATTTCTTCCCAAAGCAATTCGTTTGCTTTTTTCGCATCTATAAGCTCAGTAACTTTAGAGTTGTACTCACTGATCTGCTTGCCCAATTCAATTTCAAGAGACTTCGCCTCTGTTTTATCCTTGCCGTAGAAAACAAATTTATATCCGTTATCGCTTTCTTCCCTTGAAATATGAAAACTGAAATAAAAAGCTTTGCCTTCTTTATTTTTTTGCTTTAGTAAAATTTCCTGATTCGAATTATTAAAAAATTCAAACTGGAAATTCTGCCAGTTCGTGTTTTCAAAAATATCATCGAAATATTTTCCGGCAAGTGCTGCTCTATCTGTAGCTACTGCCCGGTAATAATTTTCATTAGCAGATAAAAATTTTCCGTCAGCATTTGTTTCGAATAGAATTACAGTTCTGTTCAGCTTTGAAGAAATGGTTTTAAAATCTCTCATTGCTGAACTGAATAACTCGTTCAGATTATCGTATGAGCTTGCTTTATCATGGAATGCAGTTTCTGCCTGAGTGAGTCTTGTGGAAACAGCAGATAAATTTTGATTTAATTTTGAAGTCTCATCTGAGTATTTTGCATTTATGTTATCCAGCCGGTAACGATAAAAAATAATAGCCGCAAGAATTGTTGCAAACTCTTTCAGAATTTCATCAAAATTATTATTTAAAGAGAATAAAAGAACTTCTCCAAGCTTTTTATCTTCAGAATTAATATCGCCTGTTATGAGAAAATCCGTAGTGAGAAAGTCTTTTGCGAAAAAATCTTTATTTGAAAAAAATACACTTAGCTGAACAAGCTCTTTCGGGATTTCTTGTGAGAAATTGTGAATTATACTTCTTATAAATTCTGAAGTATCCAGTAAGGAATTTTCGGAATTTAAAATCACGGTCAATAATTTCAGAAGTTTGTTCTTTAGATATGTTTCAGTGTAGTCAGCAATCGTCCCTTCAACATTCGTGAGATATTTATTTGCATCAAAAATTCCTTTCCCCGTTTCTTTAACAACTTTAAACGAAGAATTATTTTTTAATTTGTATACTAATGTGTAATAAGGTTCTGATTGTGATATAAAAGGGATTTCATTTTCATCTGTCAGATCTTTAAGATTACCAATGTTATCATTTAAGCCTAAAACATTTTTAAAATTATCTGAAATAAACTCAATTCTCTTTTCCTGTAAATCCGTTATTCTGAAAAATATAACTTCACTTTTATTCACCAGATCTTCAACGGGTGAAGAATAAAAATTATCAATTATCTCTTCGCTTCTGTCTTTATCTTTTTTATGTTTTTTCTTTTTACCAAGCTCTTTTACTGTTTCCTTTAACTCTTTTTTGCTTAAAGGTTCTTTAAGTACGGTTCTTACATGAAAATCATTTTTTAAAATTGAAATCAGGGGAGATGATTTATCTTCGGTAAGAATAATTATCGGGATATTATTATGCGCCAGCAGAACTTTATTTATATTGGAATTGCTCTGCCAGTAAGGTAAATCGATTATCATCAGATCGAAGCTGTTCAGCTCAACGTCCAGATTTTCAAAAGATGTGGATTTTACAATTTTGTTGTCTTTATATAGAATGTAATCGATGACATTCAGAAGAGATATATCCTGGCTTAAAGCAAGTATTTTCAATTTCACCTGTGGTTAATTGCTTTAAAATACAAATTAAAGTTGATTGTGATAAGGGAAAAAGTATTGAAGAAAAGTGTACCGGAGGAGGGACTTGAACCCCCGACCTGCGGATTATGATTCCGACGCTCTAACCACCTGAGCTACTCCGGCAGAATTAACAAGATACTCATTTTTTAAAATTTTCTCAAGGGAGAAATTACGAATATGTGGTAAAATATTGCGATGATTGTAGATTTTTAATAAGGTATTTTTGAATAAGTACTAAATTTAATGTTTTAAGCAATTTTGACCGATAATCAAAAGATAGATAAACTTATTAGGCGGGCAGTTTCTGTTGTTGCAAATTCTCCTGAAATCGCATTGGATACATTTCTAAGGGCATTAAAGCAGGCCCAGGATGTAAAATATATTGAAGGTGAAGCCTTAACATTATTTCAGCTGGGAAGAGTTTATATTGTTTTGGGCAATTATGAAGAGAGCATAAAAAATCTAAAATCGGCATTGAAAATTTATACACAGCTGGAAAATATGGAATCACAAATAAATACACTGAGCCTTTTAGGAATGAACTATAATTATCTTGGTAATTTTAACGAGGCTTTGGCTTATATGGAAAAGAGTTTAAATTTAGCTGAAAAATTTCAAAATGACAGTGTGCATGCAAAAGTACTGAATAACCTTGGAAATTTATATTACTCTATGGATGATTTTAGTTCAGCGAAGAAATATTATCTTATGTCAGTCCCGATAAAAGAAAAAATAAATGATGTAAAAAGCTTAGGTGCAACTTACACAAATCTGGCTGTAACGGAAAAAAATCTTAAAAATATCGAACTCGCTTCTGAATATATTACTAGGGCGATTGAAATAAAAAAGAAATATACAGAAACCTTTAAAGATGAAGAAAGCCTGGCCTTTGCAAAAAATATACTGGGATTGATAAAGCATGCTGAAAGAAAATATTCCGAAGCTTTAAACATATATGAAGAAGTCCTGGATATATATTTAAGGCAGAACAGTTTGCTTCTGCTTTGCGAAACTTATATTCTGATTGCACTGGTATATATAGATATCAATGATGCCGTTAATGCCGGAAAAGCTTTGAATGCAGGAGAACAATTCGTCGGGCAGATTAACGCTTCAAGAATAACTGAAGAATTCAAACGGCTGCGGGCAGTAATTTCAGAAATGAAAAAATAAAAACCTTTCTTAAAATCTGCGAATTTCCCTCTAGAAATTATTAAATTTTAATTAAAATCCGAAATTAGTATTATACTTTAAATAAATATAAATGGTGAAAAAAATTCTAAATACTGCAGCTATATTCTTATTAATTCTGACTTTATCTTCATGTTCAAAAAAGCCTGATACAGTTTATATCAACGGAAAAATTTACACAATGGATAACAATAATACTATTGTTGAAGCCGTTGCTGTGAAAGAGGGAAAGATACTTGAAACTGGTACAACGAAAGCAATTTCAGATAAATACGGCAGCGGAAATGTTATTGATTTGAAAGGCGCAGTTGTTATTCCGGGATTAATTGATGCAAACGGTTCGATAATAGATTTCTCACAAAATCTTAACTTTGTAAATTTATTTTATTCAAAAAATTTAGCCGAAGTTAAACAGGCAATTTCCGAAAGAGTTAAAACTCTGAAAGGAAATGAAATTCTGGGCTGCTTTGGTTTGAATGATTTTTATATTTCTGATGCAGAGGCAAGCAGGATAAATAAATTTTTCCTTGACTCATTATCAAAAGATAACGGAATTTACGTTGTGAATTATAATATGGATTTCGCTTTTGTGAATTCCAAGATGCTTACAATATTAGGCATAGATAAAAATATTCCTAATCCTCCCGGCGGCGAAATCGGCAAGGATGAAAAAGGTGAGCTTGACGGAACTTTCTATGATGCAGCAGTTCTTCTCATAAGAGAAAAACTTCCGGAGCAGTCGCATGATGAGATGGCAACTCAAGTGCAGCGCGGCGCATACGAACTTTTGAAATACGGAATAACTGAAGTACACGATAGAAATATTGCTGAAGGCGGTATTGAAGTTTTTAAAGAACTGATAGATAAAGGAAATTTTCCTATAAGGATGTATGCAATCCTTACAGGGAATGATAAATTATTTGAAGATTATTTAAAGAAAGGTATTGAAGTAAATTATAAAGATAAGCTGACTGTGCGTTCAGTTTGTCTCGATTACGACGGAGCATTTGAGATTCAGGATGCTGCAATGAAAGATGATTATAAAGAAGAGCCGAAAAGAAAAATTCCATACAGTGATGAATTTGAGGTAGAGAAAGTTTTCAGACAGGCATCTGATAAGAATTTTCAGTTCACCGTGAAAACAGTTGGTGATAGAGCATTTAATGGAGTGTTAAATACTATTGAAAAAGTAATTAAAGAAAAAAATCTTAAAGACCACAGAACTATATTAAGCTCGGTGGAATTTACAGAGCCGAATGATGTTAACAGATTGAGAGATTTGAAAGTGCTTACAAGTGTAAATCCTGAAAAGAGTATATCAGATATGCCTTTGATACCGCAGCTTATAAATCCGGACGTCAGTAAAAAGGCGGGGCTTTGGAATTCAATTTTAAAGTCGTCAGGGTATATTCTGACAGGCTCTGAGTTTCCATTCAATCAGATCAATCCCTTTGTTCAGATGTATTATCTCACAACAAGACAGATGTTAGATACAGTAATGTCATTGCCCGGAGCCGAGCAAAAACTTACCATGATAGAGGCATTAAGAACATACACCACTTATGCAGCTTTTGCTTCATTTGAAGAAAGTATTAAAGGAAGCATAGAGAAGGATAAGTTTTGTGATATGGTGGTGATTTCCAATGATATATTCGGACCTGATCCTAAAAAATTATTAGATACAAAAGTTTTAATGACAATAATTAACGGTAAAGTTGTTTATGATTCAATGAACGCCGGCAAATAAAAGATGGAAAGAATTTCAAACCCTACTGTACTTGATATAATAAAATCTTCAACGGAGCTTTTAGTAAAAAAAAATATAACGAACCCGAGATTGAATGTGGAGCTGATGCTCTGCGAAGTTTTGGATTGTGACAGGGTGAAGCTGTATCTGGATTTTGAAAAGCCTCTTACAAAGAATGAGCTGGATCTGTATAGGGAGTGGTTTAAAAGAAGATTAAACCATGAACCGCTGCAGTATATTACAGGTCATGCATATTTTTACGGATATAGATTTAAAGTAAACGAACATGTATTAATTCCCAGGCAAGAAACAGAAATACTTGTAGAGAAAGTAATAGAGGATATTAAAAATAATCCAAAGGATAATTTAAGTATTCTGGAAATAGGAACCGGCTCAGGATGTATATCAATTGCTTTAGGCAAGAAGCTTGATGAACTTGAAATGAAATATAATATTGTCGCTATAGATATTTCTAAAGATGCTTTAGATGTTGCAGCATATAATCTGGAAAAGATTGAAGGCAGCAATGAAAAAATTTCTTTTGTAGAAAAGGATATTTTTGAGATTGATACATTCAATAAAGATATAGATTACATAGTATCGAATCCTCCGTATATACCTTACACAGAATTTGAAGGGTTGAACGAAGAAGTAAATAAGTATGAACCGACGATTTCTTTAACAGATTATAAAGACGGCTTAACTTTTTACAGAAAAATTTTAGGTTTATATTCGAGTCCGGTAATTACGGGAAAACTCTTTTTTGAGATTGCCTATAATCAGAAAAAAAATCTGGAGAATTTGCTAAAAGATTTCCCTAATATTACAGGGAAATTCTTTAAAGACTATAGTGATAACGACAGAGTGCTTGAGGTAAGTAAATGATTGCAGTTATACAGCGTGTTACAAAGACATCAGTAACAATTGGCGGTAAAATTCACAGTGAGATTAGCAAAGGTCTTTTGATTCTACTGGGAGTGAAAAGCGGTGACAATGAGGAGCAGGTAAAGTATCTTTCAAAAAAGATTATTGATCTTAGAATTTTTTCCGATGAACAGGATAAAATGAACTTAAGCGTAAAAGATATTGATGGAGAAGTTATGGTGATTTCTCAATTTACCTTGTGTGCTGATAACGGTAAAAGCGGAAACAGGCCGAGTTTTGTTCAGGCAGAGAAGCCTGAACGGGCAAATGCACTATACGAGAAAATGATATCTGAAATGAAAATTATGTATAAGGAAACTAAAATAAAATCCGGTGTATTTGCAGCCGATATGAAAGTTGAGTTGTTGAATGACGGACCTGTTACAATAATTTTAGAGAGATGAATTTTAAAGCAAAAAAAATATATATAATTGGCGCAGGAAAAGTCGGCTCATCTTTTGTTTATGAATTCTTTAAAAAGAAATATGCTTTAAAATTTGTTTCAGATAGAAACCTAAGAAAAGAAAAGGTTCTTTCAAAAGATTTAGAGCGAAATAAAGTTCAATGTTCTTTAAAGATTGAAAGTGATTTTATCAATCAATCAGATGTGATTTTTATAATGACGCAGGATGCCCATATAACTTCTGTTGTTGAAGAAATCAGTAAAATGAAAATTGATTTAAGAAAAAAGCTATTCATTCACATATCAGGTTCTTTATCATCGGATGTTTTTAAAAAACTGAGAATTGCGCAAACAAATTGTGCTTCATTTCATCCAATACAAACATTCAGTGAAGTTACCAAGAATAGTTCTTTAGTTGAAAATATTTATTTTGGAGTTGAAGGCGGAAAAAATGCATGCGGTTATGTGAAAAAAATAGCTGAAGATTTTCATTCTAATTATATAATAGTTAATCCAAAGAAGAAGCACTTATATCATGTTGCATCAGTTGTAACTTCAAATTATCTTATCGGGTTAATATATGCGGCATCAAAAATAATAAGAGAAATCGGTGCAGATGAAAAGAAGACTTACGAGATATACGAACCAATCATAAAAAATACTCTGGAGAATATTAACAGGCAGGGGATAGTAAAATCTCTGACGGGTCCAATAGACAGAAATGATACAGCAATTATAGAAAAGCATATAAAAGAATTAAAAAAAGTTGACCCTGTCCTCACTGCGTTATACCTTAATTTTGGTATCATTGCGGCAGAACTTGCAGAGAAGAAACGTAGTATAAGTAAGAAAGATAAAACTAAACTTGAAAGCCTGATGAAGAAATATCTACGCGCTAAATTAAAATCAAACAAATGAAATTGAAAACTCTTATCATCGTAATATTTTGTATTTGCCCAATAGTATTATTTGCGCAGGATACTCTCAGAGCTCCGGTAAAAAAAGAGTCATCTAATCCCGGTGGCATTTTTCTTGCGCCCACATTATCGGCAGTCTATCCTGTCAGTACTTTTTCGCAGACTTCAAAAACTGCTGCTCAATACGGAGTAAGGCTGGAATATTCATCAAAGAAAATTTATCCTTTTGTAATCGGAGCCTTGTTTGAATACGGGAAGCATAACGGCAAAGATGAGTTCATGACATTAAATCTGCTTACTACTTATGAAACGAAAATAACTTCAATAGGAGGAAGTGTAGATATCATCTTATCTAAATATCTTAAAACAAATTTTACCATTCCGTTTGCAACACTTGAAGTGAAATACATAAGTGCTACTACTAAAATTGCTCCCGAAACTGCGAATATTCCCGGTCTTGTATTAAGTGAAAGCCAGATTTCTTACGGTGGGGGATTAGGGTTTACTCTTTATATATTTGATATATATGGGAAATATTCTTATTCAAAATCATATTCAACTTTTAGCATCAATACACGATTCCATATACCGCTGTTTAAGTTCTAAAATTTTCTGTCTTTCCAGTGAATTTTTGTATTGAAAAGAAATGTCCATGGCAGTGTAAGTCCGTAGAAAGCAAAGAAGAACTGGAAGTGAATGAAGAATTTATAAAGAGATGTAAATTTGTAAATGCCGATTGGTTTATACATCAGAATAACTTCAGAAAGTATTTTTATGAGTATGAATAAAAAATAAATTTTCCAGTTAAGAAAAATCCATCCGAAAATCAGAATTAAGTTTACAGGGTACATTTCAGCACCCAGTAATAGTCCCAAAATATTTATTTTCAATCCTCCTCTGAACCATCTTCTTTTTTGTTTGAAGAGCTCATTTAAATTTTTGCATGGTTCGGTTTCAACTAATGATTTATCATTTACCGGATACTTTATTCTATAACCTTTAGCGTGCATCTCCTGCATTAAAGCAAGGTCCTCAGTTACAGAAAACTTTATATTCCCGTAACCGCCAAGTTCTTCATATATTTTTTTTCTGAATGATAAATTGTTGCCAATGCAGCTTAGCGTCATATTTATTCCTGAACTGGCTGAAGCAAGAGTTTGAAGATAGATCCAGTCCAATGCCTGAACTTTATGGAAAAGTGATTTAGATGAATTTATGAAAGTTACTCCGCAAACCATTGCTGTATCCTTATCATAGTATTTTACAACTTCCTGTATCCAGTCCTTATTTACTATGCAGTCGGCATCCGTACCTATAACTATTTCTCCTGTAGATAAGTGTATGGCAGTATCAAGAGCGTTTGCTTTACCTTTTAGATTAGTTGAGCTTTCAGGACGGGAATCAATCACTTTGAAATAACTTAATCCTGCAGTTTCTTTTAACATTATTTCTTTAGTTGCATCGGAAGATTTGTCATTTACTAAAAAAATTTCAAGATTCTGTTTATCGTAGGTAAACAATTTTAGTGAAGAAATACATTTAGAAATTATTTTCTCTTCATTCTTTGCTGCAACAATTACAGTGACTTTATTTTTAGGTGAAGGATTAACTACGGGCAATGATAAAGATTTTTGTAATCCGTACCTCAGAAAAAGATGTGTAAGAAAATAAATAAATATTAAAGAGAGTGTAAAAATTACCATGTGAGAAATATAGGGAAGATATAAGGAAGAGTATTAAATTGAAATTTATTTTGTATTGCATAAAAAAAGCGGAGTTGTATACTCCGCTTTTTCTAAAAATTATATGTAAATCTTTTTATTTAACTACTGCTATTTTAATTATTTTTGTTTCTTTAGCGCCGTCAATGGTTGCCTCAATAACTCCGTAATATACCCCGCTTTGCACAGTAGAAACATCCCAGACCACTTCGTTATCAGCATTAGAAATATTTTTGGAAGGCAGGGAGGTTACTAATTCTCCTGATAAATCCAGAATTTTAATGCTAACAACACTTGCGCTGCCGTTTAAATAATATCTTATGTATGTCCTACTGTCATAAACAGGATTAGGCCAGTTGTAAACTTTATCCTTTGGAAGTTTTTCCGTATAGCTTGGAGCAACATAGTTTGATTGCATGTTATAATTTGAATGGAATCTATCCTTCAAATAATTTTTCCATAGAACTTTGCTTTCATTATAAACAGTTGTTGTTTTGAAAGCATATAGATATCCGTCTCTGCCGTAAGCTAAAATTCCGAGAGTATCATTCAGGTTTGCAAGAGCAGGTGTGGAGTTAGAATTTATTCCTGCTTTTACCGGAAATCCTGCTACTACTTTTCCATTTGTACCATAAGCAAATAAATCACCTGTTTCAGATGTAAACAATAAATCATAGATTCCGTCATTATTAACATCTGCTACTGAAACTCCTGAAGTAATTTTCTGATTAAAATTAACCGGGAAGTTTTCGAGCAGAGTTCCTGCAGAGTTCATTGCATAAACTTTGTTATCACCGTTAAAAATAATTTCCTGTCTGCCGTCATTATTTATATCTGCTAAAGCAGGGGAAGAGATTATATTTGTAATCCCGTAATTGTTTGGAATTTTATTTCCGTTTATAAAAATTTCATTTGAATTGCTGACTACAAGAATATCATTTGAGCCTGTTTCAAGTAAGTTTCCCGTTGCAAGGAATTTATTGTTAGAGTTAATGTATGTGTAAGATGAATCGTTATTAATTCTTGCTAATTCAATAACAGGTAAGCTTGTTGAATCAATTCTAACAATGGCTTGGCTATTGAAATCATACCTATACAATGCTCCGTTATCCTTTCCAAAAAAATATGAATTTACTGAGCTTTTTTGAAGTAAAGGACTGCTGATTTTGCCTGTAGTCCATGTTATTGAATTAGTAGTGAATCCATCATAAGTTGAAATTACTTGATCTCCTGCTCCAATTAACCATACTGCTAAGTCAGGATAATAAGCAGTATTTAAAATATATTTTACGCTTCCCGGCATAAATAATCCTGTGGGATTATTGTTTATAGAGTTTCCATTAGGATTAAAACCATAGCCGTTATAATTGGCATTAACAAAAATATTATCATTGGTTAATGAAGAAAATTTTAGCCCTATCGGCTGTGCATTTCCGCTTGTATCAATTCCAACAAACTTTGGAAATCCTGCAAGAGGTTTAACGAAAGTACCGCCGATACTGATTTTAAATGTCATCAAAGTATCCTGTGCAGAAAAATCAGTAATGTTTACTCCGCTGTTTGCCAAAGAATAACTTAGTGAGTTAGGTATAGATGTCGGAGTAAAAGCATTTTTATAAATTGTAGAAGGCACGTAGTGATTGCCGTTGAACCAGTAATCTACAATTGTACCATCACCTGTAATTGCGCCGAAAGGGGAGTTGAATGTAACACCAAGCTCTTGCGCACCTTTTGCTTCTTCAAGGTCAATTCCTTTGTGGTCGATGTTATTGTTTATGGTGTTAGATGCAAAGTTAGCATTAATTACATTTTCATCAATATGCCAGATAAGAACACCGCCGCGGTATTTAATTGTATCATTAATAAGTCCCGGTAAGCTCCAGTCTAAGTCTTCAACATCTGTTATATTACCTCCGACCGAAGATGTACTGAAATATATAAAATCATCTGTATCTTTGGGATAAGTATTAACATCGTTGAAAGCTCTGTTACGTATATAAAGTTTTTGACCGTTGTTAAGATAGTCTCTGTTTCTGTTTTCTATTAAAAAATATTCACGGCTGTTTATGAGAACTTTATACATCGTTGAATCTGTGTTAGTAGTATTCCCTGATGAAGTTTTTATTCTTACATTAGCTTCACCGGAAGAAATTGTAATGGGATTAACCCAGCCCAGATAAACTTTTTCCCATGCAGAAGGCTCAGGCGGAAAGAGTCCGTTAAAGCTGAAAATTGACTGTCCGTCCATTAAGCCAAATCTGCCTATTGCAGTCTTTCCTGTATTTGTATTAAATAAATCAGGAAGCCCCAAAAAGCTTCCAAAACTTGCTGTGAGAATTCCATTCATCCCGAGTTCAAGAATAAAGTTACCGGATGATAATTCTAATTCCCTTACTTCGGTTGAAGGAATGATGAGGGAATTTTTTATAAGAAAACCGTCAGCTGTCTGATAACCTGTGTAAGATGAACCAAAAAATTCCTGTAAATTTTTTAATCCAAGATATACAGAAGGTAAATCAAATGGTCTTGGGTCAAATCCGAAGATAGAAGTTAAGTCAACATCTCTTCCTGTGCCAGCATGAAAAACAACGAAGGCAGTTTTATTGGGGTCATATGAAGAAAAATTTATTACGCTGTCAGCTCTTGCCCATGCATCTTTGAATAAGTTTCCGAGTTTTGAAAGATTTTCATTTCTTTGCGGTGAATAATCCTGCATCTTATTAGGAAGATGAATTACTGAACCGAACAACTCATAACTGATTACTACTTTTCCGTCCGATACTTTTTCAAAATAGTTTTTTAAAAATTTCAGGTGATCAGCAAAATATAAACTATCATAAGGAGGGGAATCAATTATAGTATCTCTTCCTGTTGATGGGTTAAGATATTTACTGGATAAATCAAATTTTCCGTTCCCTGTAGATTGGCCTGCATCATCTAATTGAAAATCTGCCATAATAGCGACTACTTTAAAAGTATCAGGTATTCCATCGTAATTTTTAGGAGTCAGATTTTGATTCTCAGCACCGAATTTCAGTGGATGCGATAACTTGTAGTCGGTTCTTTTGTTTTGAGCAAAAGATGCTGCAGAGATTAAAACTAATAAAAGAGTGAAAACTTTTCCGATTAAATTCATTTGTAATATATGCTTTATAAAAATAAACCTGACAAATCATCAGACCTGTCAGGTTTTAGTTTCAACTTGATAAAAAAAGTGTTTTAGAAACTCACGAGCAAGCCGAATCTCAATGTATTGGCAAGCGGGTGATTTTCTTCGATTGCACTAATGTAACTGAAGTCAAATCCGTAAACGCTGTATCTGATACCTGCACCGAGTGTAAGAAACTTTCTGTTTCCGTTCGAAGGATCTTCATAAAAATATCCGGCTCTTAAAGCAATAAGTCTTGGAGCGCCGTACCAGTATTCTGCACCGACTGAAGATTGAATTGTTCTTGCAATTCCTTCAGGTCCGCCTTTCCATGAAGTAAATATAGCTTTGTAGAAAGGATCTGATTGCGGCTGGTCAGTCTCATCTGAAAATCTGTTTACCAAAAGCTTTGAAAAATCTGCTGTGAGTGTAAGATTATTGAACTCACTTTTTACAATATCATAAGCAAAACCAATTCTTAATTGTGTTGGCAATGGATCTGCCTGCGCTGCATCAACATAAGAAATTTTAGGTCCGAGGTTTGACAAGTTAACACCAAACGAGAATTTATCTTTTAACCATTTGGCACCTGTAGTAGGTCTCCATAATGCAGAGAGGTCAAAACTTGTTGCAAATGCAGTTCCGTTTCCTTGTTCATTTCCAACTCGTAAATTATTTGGTGATAATCTGCTGTAAATAAATCTCGTTGAAATACCTACACCCCATGCCGGGCTTAACTTAGTAGCATATGCCAATGCAAAAGCCATTTCATAAGCTTTATAACTTTGTTCCGGAAGCTCTCTTCCTGTTTCGTCAGTAACGATAATTTCACCGATGTTGAGGTAAGTTAAACTTGCTCCTACTGTACCGTTAATACTCTTTATGTATTTTCTGCCTGCAACGTAATCGTAGAACAAGTCTCCGATATTAAGTCCTGCAAGCCAGGGGCTATGTGTAAAATTTATTTCAGTACCAAGTGTCTGGAATGCCAAGCCTGAGGGGTTCCAGTGCATAGCAGAAGCATCATCAGCAATAGCTGTTCCGGTTTCTCCCATAGCAGTAAATCTTGAATTCGGGCCGATTAAAAGAAATGGCACACCGGTTGATACTGCATTTTGAGCGAAGGTATCAGAATTCGAAATTATAAGGCTCGAAAATATTATCACAGCGGCTAATATTCTCATGTTCATTTTCTTTAACATTAAAGGTTTTTCCTCTTTTTATTTTTAGAAGTTATTGTAATTTTGCTAATTTGTTGACGTTGCTTTGAGTGAAAGTTCCGTCGTCTGATTTTATAGTCAGTTTATATATATAAGTTCCGTTGGCGATAGCATCACCGTCATTGTCTCTGCCATCCCAATCGATACTTACAAATTTATCCGTAATACCCGTTTTATTCAATTCTTTTATCAATCTTCCTGAAACGGTATAAATTTTAATTGAGGCGTTCAAACTCTTATCAAAATTATGATTAAACACAAATGCTGTATTGTTTCTCATCGGATTGGGATAATTATAAACGTTTTCAAGTGTGAGCACTGAACTGCTTTGAACGTTAAAACTAATATCGGTTACTGTGTAATTGTTGTAAGTATCGTATGCTTTTATTGAAAGCGTATTCTGTCCTGTCTGTAAATTCTGCAGCTGATATTCAACAGATCCATACTGGTAACCATTTGTTGAGTTATAGAAAGAAGTAAGATCAATTTTATTCTGATTATCACCATTAAGTGTCGCTTCGATTTTATGGCCGATCGTACCGGTAAGGTTCATTCCGAATGGATCAAAAAAATCAGCAATTAGTTTCGGATTTTGATTTACTAAATCACCGTTCCTGAAATTTCTGCTGTCAAGAAATAGATTTACTGATGGTCCGGTTGTATCCGGCACTGCAGTTGAATCAATTCCGTTTATTGTAAAATTATCCGAGTATCCTACTCCATTACTGCTTGTATTCTGGAAGTAAGCTAAGATTTTTCCGTTGCCGGTACTGTAAGAAATATCTTTAGGCACAATAAATTCTATAGCCCAAAGACCGTTTACAACATTTGCTTTACCTGTAAAAATAGTACCACCGTCTAATCTGAAATCGAACGGATAACCGAAATCTTCTAAATGAATCTGCTTATCTACATCCAAAACTTTTAAAGAAATGGTTCCATTGTAATTACTCCATAAAGTAGAGTCAGGTCTTAGTACGCTTCCTGAAATTCTGACTTTTTGAAGAGCTTTCATCTGAACGAATTTACTACCTGTATAACCGTTAATAGTATCTATTTTTGTAAAATATTGCGGTACTGCTACTCTTAAAGAAGGGTCACAAAGTAATGCAAATTTTAAATCATTATCGAGGAACAATGTTTGTTTAGTATTGAACATTGCCTTTCCAACTCTTATAGGAAGGTTTAAAGTATCCTTTAAGAACGTAAAATTATCCCAGAAGAGATTATTAAACGTTGCATTAGGAGCTGCATAAACAGGACGTACAGCCGCTACAACACCTATTGCCCCTTTATTTGGTTCATTTATTAACTGCTCTGCCGCGCTTATTCCGTAAGGATCATCCCATCTGGCAAGGTCGCAGCTTGCAATTGTTAAGAATGTATATTTATTTTTGTTATTTAATAAAGGAATACTTACCTGTCTTTCAAATATATGTTCGTGTGCCCATAAGTCAGTACTTCCGTGACCTGTATAATTTATAACAAGTCTTCCTTCATTCCATCCGTTTACAATTACCGGATTAACATCAGGTTTTCTTCTTCCCTGCGGAGTATAGATTGCCGGATAACTTACTATATAAACTTTTTCCTTTTCAAAATATTTTGGAGTATGATTTTCTGCCACGTCTTCACACTGTCCTGTATGAAGAGAACCTTCCTGCCCTAAAGTGTTTTCAGTCGTCCACCCGTCATCGGCAACATACATTATTTTATCTCTCCATCTGTCATAATTTGACGGATCTTCATAGGAAATTATTTTATCTACATAAATATTTGCTTCAGCATTACTTGTTGCGCAGACTCGTCCTGTTCCGAAATCAGGTTTTGAAGGAGTAGGGTATGAGAAGCACTCATTTACTTCAGTTGCGAAGTCATCACTGCAGAAACTTGTAATATCATCACTCTGATCGGATGTTAACTCTATAGGAGGTAAAAAATTCTTTGTACTGAGTTTGTAGATATTTTTATAATCATAGCTTCCGTCGCCAAAGAAGAAAACAAGTGTTGGTCTTACTGCCCAGTTATTATAAGAGTACTTCAGAAAATTTCTTAGTGCTACCGGATCTAATTTACCGCCGGAAAATTCATTGTATACCTGCTCAACGTCTACGAGAGCAACCTTTAAAGAATTAAAGCCTGAATTCTCTCTGTAACTTTTATATCTGTTTGCTGCTTCGCTGAAATCCTTATGATAGAACAATATCATATCTGCGCCTGCTGCCAGATTTCCTTTTAAATTCTGATTTGCAGTTCTGGTAATTGATGCGGGGACTTTATAGTTTAACCCGCCGACTACATAATATTCATTAGGAAGATTTTCAGCGTGTGCTGCCTGAAATCTTACCTCTCCTCCGGAATATGAAATTGGGTAGATCATTTTAGGTTTAGAGGAATTTGTTACATCAAAAATTTTAACATCTGAAGTATTAAATCCTGATGGTCTGTATTCAATTGTCGCAGCTGTATCCATGCCGTTAAATCGTAATACATTTCCATCCGCACTTGAAAATGTTCTGCTATAAAGTAATTCATAATAATCATAATAGCCGGCGCTTTGCGCAGAGTTCCCGAGAGAAGCAGGTAAAGAAACTTTAATACTTACAGAGTTTTTGCCCGGGCTCAACGGGTAATTAACACCTAATTGTGTATTTCCCAGATAATCTAAATTAATTCGAGCAAAGCTTCCGGTACCACTTACACCGTAAACTTCTTTAATAGCCTGAAATTGTGAATTACCGTCTACTATGTTAAAATAATTAATGCCGCTTGAACCGTTTCCAAGTCTTAATCTTAAGTTAACATTTGTGCCGTCTATATACCCTTTTAAATCTTTATTGAAACTGAAGTTATCAGTTAATCCAATTCTCTGGCTGACCCACAATAAACCTGTAGCTCCGAGATTATTAATTTCAGGTTCATCGAACGTTCTGTCAATAAAACTTTGCGGTGAAAAAGCATTTGGCACATTAGGGCTGATATCTGTCTGCATTCTTAAACCGTTACTGCCGCCGAAAGTAATCCAGTAGTAATTAGCTTTTGAGTATGGATTCTGATAATGGAAGTAAGTTGAACTCGTGGAATCATATCTCCATTCAGTTGCTCCCTGTCCATAAAACAGTACGTAATCATTATCATTAAAAACTCCGTCAGCTTCTCCTTCAACGTAAATTGAATTTTCCATAGGGTCATTCGGATAATCTATACAATTATTATAAGGGACTTCAAATCCGTTATTGCCATAGATTTTAATTGTCTTAGGATTTATAGCGCTTACATTTATACCGCCTGACTGTAAAAAATTCTTATCAAGTCTATACATTCCGGATTGAGTGATTTCCATTCTATAAAAATCACCTGCAGCAAAAATACTGTTATCAACTAAGTTATCCTTTATCTGATTAAATTCTTTTGTCGACCAGTTCTCGGCTTCTTTCCAGTTCAGCGCTGCTCCTTTAAGAAAATCCCTTTCTTCAGTACTCAAAGGCTTGTTTAAAATGACGGGTGCGCTTCCGAAAGTTATTCTTAATCTTATGTAAGAATATTTTTTCACTGTTTTTGAAACAGGATTATATTCAACAGGAGTAACAATAACATTTGTAAAATATCTGTTTCTTATTGCGCCCATTGTGCCGAGTTCAGCAGGGAAGTCGGAAGGAAGAAATTTATTCAAAGAATAAACTTTATCATTTTTAATATAACTGCTTTCTATTGTCTCGTCTTTCCCTTTAATAACTTTTTTAGGGGAAGGAATTGGTTTTATATCAACGTTGTTTATCAATTCAAATTTTGAATCAATAATTTCAACTTTGTTATTTAACTGTGATGTGAAGTAAACCGGGAATGCTCTGAACCTTAAATCAGGCTCTCCGTATTTTTTACCGTTTGCCTGACCGTATTTAAAATCATAACTGTTTTTTACATACTGCGGAGTATACTCTATCTCAATGTAATTCTGATTAGAGCTAATTATCTTAAAATCCGGAACTGAAGTTTCCTGCTTTTCCTGTACTTCGCTTTTAGTATCAGCTTTTGTTTCAGGCTGGGATTTTTGCTTTGATAACTTTTCGCTCTGTGAAAAAATAGAAGTATTTAATAATAGTAGCGCTATTAATACAACTGAATTCTTCAGGTTCATTTTAAAATTTTAAGTTTAATATATAAAATAAAAAACCATTTATTAAAGTTCAAATAATTCAAGGAATTGAATGTACTTTAATAAATGGTCAATATTATTTCAAATAAGAAGGTATTGGTTTTTTAAACTAAATTAATATCAAAAACTCTTTAGACTTCTCCTTGTTTGGTTTGAAATTTAAACAAATATAGAAGTAGTTTATTAAAAAAACAAGACTGAATTATTTTTTCTTTTTCAATCCCATCTTCTCAATCACATCTAAATGATTCAAGGCGTTCTTAGCTGCTTCCTGCTCGGCTTGTTTCTTCGATTTTCCTTTACCGCTACCCAAACTTCTGCTGTTCACAAACACCTCAACCGTAAATAATTTATTATGCTCAGGTCCTTCTTCTTTTATAACTTTGTATTCAGGAATGTAATCAGTATGCGCCTGTATGTATTCTAAAAATTTACTCTTATGATTTTCATCAAAATGGTTCAGCCATTTTACATCAAGCTTGTTGAAAATTTCTTTATTCAAAAATTCCTTTACTGCTTCATATCCTGAATCAAGAAATATTGCGCCTATCAATGCTTCGTATGCATCGGATAAAATTGTATCATATCCGTCTTCAATTGATTTTAATGCAGTGAAAGATGCAAGAAGATATTTTTGTAAATTAATTACTTTAGCTCTTTCAGCAAGGAATTTTTTATTAACTAATATTGAACGGAATTTTGTAAGGTCGCCTTCTTCGTTAAGAGGGAAGTTCTTATATAAATATTCTGCGACAATTAAATCAAGTACTGCATCACCTAAAAATTCAAGGCGCTCATTCGAAATTAATCCGATAGCCTGAAAATCTTTTTTTACTTTTATAAATGAGCGGTGTGTTAAAGCAGTAATGAAAAAAGTCTTATCAATTATTTTATAATGTATGCTCTGTTGAAAGCCGTCAAAATCAATTTGTTGAATTGCCTTCAATAGAAAATCTTCCGTTTTTTCTTTACTCTTGAAAAACGGAAGATACTTTGTTATAGCCTTCTTAAAAAAATTAAACATGTATAGGGATAAGCAAGAATTATTCTTCGTATTTTTTGAATATTAACGCTGTATTATGACCGCCGAAACCAAGATTGTTTGAAATCACTGCTCTTACGTCTTGTTTTATAGAGGTATTGGGTACGTAGAAGAGGTCACACTCAGGGTCTTTCTCTTCATAATTAATTGTTGGGGGAACAACTCCGTTGACGATAGTAAGAACTGAAGCTATTGCTTCAATTGCTCCTGCTGCGCCAAGTAAGTGTCCAATCATAGATTTTATAGAGTGAACAGGCATCTTATATGCTCTTTCACCAAAAACAGTTTTCACTGCTGTAGATTCGTTTTTATCGTTGTAATATGTTGAAGTACCGTGTGCATTCACTACATCAATATCATCCGGAGTCATACCTGCATCAGCTAATGCAGTGGTCATGGCACCGACTAAACCTTCACCTTCAGGCGCAGGCTCAGTGATATGATATGCATCACCTGTTAATCCTATACCGGCAAGCTCAGCATAAATTTTTGCTCCTCTTCTTTTTGCGTGTTCATATTCTTCAAGTATTAATGTTGCTCCGCCTTCTCCCATTACAAATCCGTCGCGGTTTTTATCGAACGGTCTGGAAGCTTTTGTCGGGTCATCATTTCTGGTAGAAAGTGCTTTCATTGCATTGAAACCGCCGATACCCATTTCGCATATTACAGCTTCAGCACCCCCTGCAATCATTACGTCTGCAGTTCCTCTTTGGATTAGCATGAATGCATCTGCAATAGAGTGGGCTGATGTAGCGCATGCAGAAACAGTGGCGTAGTTCGGACCTTTAAATCCGTACACCATTGAAATTCTTCCTGCAGCAATATCTGCAATAAGCTTAGGAATGAAGAAAGGACTTATTCTGCTCGGGTCATCGATGAATTTACCATCGACTTCCTGTCTCATTTTAAATAGTTTGTATTCTTCGTCTCTGTATGTATTCATACCGCCGATACCTGAACCATAAATTACTCCGCAGCGATGCGTATCAAGCTTAGCCATATCTTTATCTAAGCCGGAATCTTTAACAGCTTCAGCAGAAGCAATCAAAGCATATCTTGTAAAAGGGTCAACGCTTTGGGAAAGTTTTCTGTCTAAATAGTTTAGCGGATTAAAATCACTTGGCAGCTGTGCTGCAAACTTTGTTTTAAAATTTGTTGTATCGAAATACGTAATATTGCCAACACCATTTTTTCCTGATGTTAGTCCGTCCCAGAAATCATTTACTGATAATCCTACGGGGCTGACTACGCCTAATCCTGTGATAACAACTCTTTTTCTCATTAAACTGCTTTTGTTTATAAAAAATTAGAGCGAAATGAAAATTTCGCTCCGAAATTAAATATTATATTAGGGGAAATAAAAATAAATTATCCTAATTTTCCTTGAATGTAAGTTACAGCGTCACCTACTTTTTGTATTTTTTCTGCATCTTCATCAGGAATTTTAATATCAAATTCTTCTTCGAATTTCATTACCAATTCAACAGTATCAAGCGAGTCTGCGCCTAAGTCATTAATAAAAGATGCGTCGTCGGTAACTTTTGAATCTTCTACACCGAGCTTATCGACAACAGCTTGTTTTACTTTCTCTTTTATTTCTTCTACAGTCATTTTATATCTCCGTTTTTTTATTTTAGGATAAGTTTATAATTCTGTAAATATAGTATATTTACTAAAAATTTTAAAGGTCTAAGAATATCCTTAAAAATTTAATTTTTTACCGGCCGTCTTACGACAAAATCACCTTTAAGCTCATATTTCCCGTAAATTACATTGTTTATCACCGTTTCACCGTCGTCAGCTTTACTCGTTCCTGCCCACCATGCTTTTGCAAATACTCTGTTTTGTTTATTCGGAGGGAATAAATAATCAAATAAAATTACATGGCCCCGCCATATAACCAGATCTCCTTTTCTTATATCGCTTAAATCTGTTATGGATACATAGGGGAATACATCATTGAATCTTGTTGTATCGTATAAATCTCTGCACAATGCATTTACCTTAGGGGTTTTAAATCCTGATTTTTGCAAAGTGTTCAGTGCATATATGTTACACTTAGTTGAATTATATAGGAGAATTAATTTATTGCCGAGCCAGTATAGATAGGTCGAGTCAACACTGGGGGAGTACATTCTATTTTGCTGTTCTATCTTTGCCTGATATAATATTCTGCTTCCGTTTTCTTCCGAATAAGTTTCGGTTGAAGTGTTATCGTTTGTTTCTGTGTTTTCGGTTTTTGTCTCTTCGTACTCTGTAGAAGAAGAGCAGCTTGAAAGAACTATTGAAACTGAAATTATAAAAATTAATCTGAAAATAATTTTCATATAATTTTATTTATTTTTTCGGCTTACCGCTTAAACTGTCTATCTGATTTTCTAACTGCTTCAATTGCAGTTTCTTTTCATTTAGTTCTCTTATTCTTTTTCTTATCTGTTCTTCTATGTCATTGATTTTTTTATCCACATCTGATTTCTCCCAATAGCCTATATCTTCAAAATATCCTTTAAATAAAAAGTTATGCTTCAGCGCTTCCATATTTTGTGCAAAGCTGAACGCTCCGTCTTCAAGCTTAGCAGTGGCTTCACTTGAATTTTGTATTACCATCTTCAGGTTATTTGCAAATACTGTATCAGTAAGCAATGTTCCAACTAAGCTCTGGCTTGAATTAATTTTTTGGGTGACCATTGCAATATTGGTGGTAATATCATTTACACCTTTAGAGAGCTCATTAAAGTTTGCTGTTACCTGGTCAACTGTCTGACTGACCTTAGCAAGTATTACGTCAACTTTTTGAGTGGAAGAAGCAAAAGTTCTGAATGTTGAATCAACACTATTAAAAAGTGATTCATTATTTATCAACTGTCCTATTGTACCTTGTCCCTGGCTTACACTATCCACTATATTCGATAAGCTTTTTGTAAGCTGATTAACATTTTCTGTTGTAGCTTTTAAATCTTTTATAATATCTTCAACGCCGATTGGTTTAACCGATTCAAGATAATCTCCGTTCTCAACCGGCACTCCATTATCATTCCCTGAGGTAATAGAAACAACTTTATTCCCAACAAGTCCTTCTGATGTTATTGCAACCTTTGAGTCTTTTTTAATGAAACTTTTCATCTTTGAATCTATTGTCATCATTACGACAACTTTATTCGAGGTTTCAATTTTTACCATATCAACAGTGCCGACATTTATCCCTGCGAAAGTAACAGTATTGCCTTCTTTTATCCCTGCTACATTCTGAAAAATGGTATTCAGCTCAAACGTAGACTTGAACATATTTGTTTTGCTGCCAATGATAAATGTGGCTATAAGGAATAATGCAAGACCTGCAATAATAAAAATTCCCGTGATGACTTTTTTTCTGATATCTACATCCATAATATTGAAATTAAAACTTATATTTTAAAAATTCAAACCTTCAAAAAAAGATTTTACAAAAGGGTCGTCGCTTTTTTGCAGTTCATCGAATGTTCCTTCGACAATATATTCGCCGTCTTTCAGCACTACTATTCTATCGGCTACCATCCGCGCGCATTCCATATCGTGTGTAACTATAATAGAAGTTGTTTTATATTTTTTTTGCACTTCTAAAACCAACTGACTAATTTCTCTTGATGTGGAAGGGTCAAGTCCTGTCGTCGGTTCATCGTATAACATTATTTTAGGATCGGTTATAAGAGTTCTTGCCAGTCCTATTCTTTTTTTCATTCCTCCGGATAGTTCTGAAGGCATTTTATCTATTGCATTTTCAAGCCCGACATTTTTCAAAGCTTCAATAACCTTTGTGGTGATTTCTTCATCAGATAGGTCAGTTAGTCTTTTTAACGGAAAAGATAAATTTTCTCTTACGCTCATTGAGTCATATAATGCACCGCTTTGAAATAAAAACCCTATCTTTTTTCTTATTGTCTGCAGTTCTTCATCATCAAGAGTAGGGACATTTTCTCCATAAACTAAAATTTTTCCTTCATCCGGTTTTAATAATCCTGCTATGCACTGAAGTATTACTGATTTTCCTGTGCCTGATTTTCCCAGTGTAACAATCGATTCGCCTTCTTTAACTTTAAGATTAACATCTTTTAGCACAACATTTTTCCCGAATGCTTTTTTTACATTTTCGATATTTATTACGTAATCTTTATCTGAATCTTTTCCCATGTTAAAATAATATTGAAGATATTTGTACTGCTATTAAATCCATTAATATAACTAAAAGTGATGCCAGAACTACAGAGCTGTTTGCCGCAATACCGACACTTTCTGTTCCGCGTGAGCAGTTAAACCCTTTGTAACTTCCTACCAAACCTATACCAAAACCGAAAAAGAAAGTTTTAATAGTTGCCGGCAGAACATCTTCAAATGTCAAAGTTTCAAACACAGTTGAAAAAAATAGTTTTAAAGTCATATCTGCATTTACACTCATAGCCAGATAACCGCCGAATAAGGCAAGAGTATCTGCATAAATAACCAGTATGGGCACTGTTAACATTGCAGCCATTACCCTTGTGACAACTAAAAACTTGAACGGATTCACAGCAGAAACTTCCATAGCATCAATCTGCTCAGTAACTTTCATTGAACCGAGTTCTGCGCCGATTCCCGAGCCCATTTTTCCTGCGCAGATTAATCCTATAATTACGGGTCCTATTTCCCGGACAATTGCAATAGAAAGCATTTGTGGGATTAATGACACTGCTCCGAATTTATCAAGAGTAGGGATTATCTGCAAAGCAAGAGTAAGCCCAATGATAAACCCTGTTATGCTAACTAACGGTAAAGATTTGTACCCGATTTGAAAACATTGTTTAATTGTTTCCTGAACTTCTACGGGCTTTCTGAAGAGAGCCACTGCAAATTTTCTTGCGAAGTTCCACAAATCCCATGTATCAACAAAAAAGTTTGTTATATTTTTCGGTAGTTTTATCAATATATTTTATGTTTACCAGTATCTTCTTATTTTTAAATCTGTAAATGGATTTGCAAATCCGATCATAAGCCCAAAGGAAAAATCTATAATGTTAGATCTTTCTGCTCCGAATGTATAAGTATATCGTCCTTTTACGTGAGGATAAATTAAAAGCTTATCGTTCCTGAATGAAAATCCGTAAGCAACTTCCGGTGATACTCCAAAGCCGTCGAGGTCAGTAAATCCGCTTGCTCCTAACGTAAATACTCCGGTTGACTGTAAAAAATTCGAAGGGAGTATATCGGAAGTAATAAAATCATGTTTATATCCTAACCTGAAATGGCTTGTGTGATCATCTCGGAATATAAATGAATATTCAAATGAAAGCCTGTTTTCACCAAAATATCCGAAGCCCATTGAAACTTCCTTAGTTATGCCAAGCGCAATTTTATCGTTCTCGAATAATACAATTGGATTTAACAAATAGAAAAAGCCAACGACACCCAACGCGACGGGAATGGTAGGATTAGAGCCGCCTTTCGGTAAATAAAAATTTGTATCTTCGGGAACAGTGTCAACTGAATCTCTGAAGGAATAAAAATTTGGTTTACTTAATTTTTTATATTGAAAAGGGGAATGTAAAGAAGTTTGAGAATGCAATGTTGGCTGCAAAAATGATTGCAGTGTTGACTGTGCAAATAGATTATTCGAGACAAGAAAAATAACAGGTAAGAATAAAATAAATTTTTGTAGAAATACCCTCATTAGGTCTTTTAAAATTACAACATAATTTTTTCTAATGAATTAAAATACGCATTAGATAGCACTTCTGGGGTTAATCGTACTTCTTGGTTCAACACAAATTCAGTCAAAGTCGTTTCACCAATTACAATATAATCTAATTTGTGTTTTTTACAAAGTGAACTTAAACTGTCTAAATTATTTTTCTCAATCGAGACAATAACTCTTCCTTGCGACTCATTGAATAAAGCGAAATCTTTTCTTGAATTGTAGTCAAAATTTATCTTACATCCCATTCGATTATTTCTATCTATTATACAGCATTCAGCCAATGCAACGGCAAGGCCTCCATCAGATATATCATGAGCAGATTTTAATAATTTCTTATCCGCTGCCTTTATAAGTGTATCAATCAATTTCTTCTCTTCTTCTAAATCAATATCAGGCGCATCACCTTTAATTAAATTATGAATTGTATTTAAGTATTCGCTTCCATCAATTCCGTTGTTTGAATTATTTCCAAGCAGAACGATCACATCACCTTCATTTTTAAAATAGCTGGTGACCATTTTTTCATAATCTTCAAGCAGGCCAATCATTCCTATAGAAGGAGTAGGGAATACTGCATAATCTTTTGACAGATTATAAAAACTTACGTTTCCCCCTGTTACAGGTGTTTCAAGAAGCTTGCAGGCATCACCCATTCCGCGAATTGCTTCAGTGAACTGATAATAAACTTCAGGATTATAAGGATTGCCGAAGTTAAGACAATTTGTAATTGCAAGTGGAGTAGCTCCGGTGCATGCAACGTTTCGCGCTGATTCACAAACAGCAATCATTCCTCCCTTGTACGGATTGAGATAAACGTATCTTCCGTTGCAATCAACTTTCATTGCAAGAGCTTTTTTTGTTTCTTTTATTCGTATTACAGAGGCATCTCCTCCCGGTAAAAGCATTGTATTAGTTCTAACCTGTGTATCATACTGAGTATAAACCCAGTTTTTATTTGTGATGTTTGGAGAAGAAAGTAATTTCAATAAAACTTCGTTGTAATCTTTCGGTTCAGGAAAAGAGTTAAAATCAAAACTTCTTGTTTCTTTAAAATATTCAGGTTCTTTTGTTTCCCGAATATATACAGGAGCGCCGCCGCCGAGAACTAATGGCTCCGCAGGAACATCTGCTTCAAGATTTCCTTTATGATAAATTTTTACATTAGGCTCTTCTATAATTTCTCCTATTGAAACGCAGTTCAAATCCCATTTATCAAAAATTTTCTTAGCTGTTTCTTCCTGCCCTTTGTGAACAACTACTAACATTCTTTCCTGCGATTCAGAAAGCATAATTTCATATCCGCTCATATCTGAATCTCTCAATGGAACTAAGTCCAGATTTATTTTCATTCCGCAATTACCTTTAGCGCTCATTTCACTTGTCGAGCATGTTATTCCTGCCGCACCCATATCCTGAATTCCTGCAACTGCACCTGACTGAATTAACTCAAGCGTAGCCTCAAGTAAAAGTTTTTCTGTGAAAGGGTCGCCGACCTGAACGTTAGGTCTTTTTGATTCAGACTCTTCTGAAATTTCTTCAGATGCGAATGTTGCTCCGTGAATGCCATCCTTGCCTGTTGATGAGCCGACAATGAAAACAGGATTTCCAACTCCGCTTGCCATTGCAGTTGCAGTCTGATTATGTTTTACAATTCCAACTGCCATTGCATTTACCAACGGGTTATCCTGATAACATTCTTCAAAATAAACTTCCCCTGAAACTGTTGGTACTCCGAAGCAGTTGCCGTAATGAGCTATTCCGCCTACAACATTTGAGAATAAAAATTTTGAGCGGTCATTTATATTTTTATCATCAGAATTTATTTTACCAAAGCGAAGCGAATTCAATGCGGCAATAGGTCTTGCACCCATAGTAAAAATATCTCTTAATATACCGCCGACTCCCGTAGCTGCTCCCTGATGAGGTTCGACTGCTGACGGATGATTATGTGATTCGATTTTAAAAGCAACTGCAAGTCCGTCGCCTATATCAACTAGTCCTGCGTTTTCTTCTCCTGCTCCGACAAGCAATCTTCCTCCGCTCCGCGGTAAAGTTTTCAATTGGAGTATAGAATTTTTATAAGAGCAGTGTTCGCTCCACATAACAGAAAAAATCCCAAGCTCAGTGTAGCTTGGAGTTCTCCCCAATATTTCTAAAATTTTATTGTACTCTTCTTCTGTTAATCCGAGTCCTTTTGCAACCTGTAAATCTACTTGAGGATAATTCATTTTGTTTAGATAAAAACTTTTATAATTTGAAGCTGCATTTTACAAGCAATGCTTCGTCTAATTTTTTCAGATATTTATTCTTTGTAATTTGCACTGCGCCGAATGATTCAAAAACATCAGTCATCATTTGAATATCCAGTAATAGAAAATTATTTTTTGTAAGTATCTCATACATTTTTACCACTGCAACTTTGGATGCATAAGATTTTTTAAAGAACATCGACTCACCGAAAAACACACCATTTATTGCAACACCGTATAATCCTCCGACAAGTTCATTTTCAAAGTATGATTCAACACTATGAGCATATCCCATTACATTTAGCTGAGTGTAAGCATCGATTATTAATTTATTTATCCACGTTGCATCTCTGTTAGCGCATTCATGAATTACTTTTGAAAAATTTTCATTTATTCTTACATCAAATGTTTTCTTCACAATGACCTGTTTCAAAGAACGATTTATATTTAAAGGTTTATCAAGAGGAAGTATTGCTCTGGGATTTGCTTCAAACCAGTTAATGCTCCCGTCTTTGTTTCCCATGGGAAAAATACCGTTAATATACCCGTTTAAAACTTGTAAAGGCGTCAGTTCATAAAAAGTATTTTCACTCATTTCTTTAGAAACTCATTATAGTTTATTTTCTCAAGATATAATTTTGTTCCCGCCACCACTAATAAAGATTTAAATAAAGAATTTATAAAGGGAAGAAACATCATTAAAAAAGCCATTGAACCGAATCCGTAAGTGAACATACCGCCTGAGTTTGTACCTTTTATTTTTTGTCTCAATGAAAACATTTTTCTTTGCATAGGGTAATCGAAAAAATCCAGTGAATTATAGAAGAAAGAAAAAAGCAAACCCAGTATAGTGGATATAATAGTACCTGCAACCGGAATGTAGTTCACGAAGAACAAAGGAATTATAACACTAAAATAAAATAATAATTTTAAAATTTCGCCTTTAATACTAAGCCATGTGTCTTTTAAAAAAGGTACATAAGGGCATTTAACGCCTGTAACAGTTTCCTCAACATATTGTGAAATCGTTTCATTGAACGGAGCAGAAATTATTCCTCCGATTATTACATAGGCAAAGTAACTTACTACTAATATTAGAATGAATGAGAGAATATAAACTAAAAAATTGTAAATCTTCTCTATAACTTCACCGGCCATGGTCTCTGCCTGACCATCTGCAACTATTGGAGAATTTGTAATCTGTTTATAAGTGAAATAAAAAATAAGAGCATAGATAGCTATGTTTATTATCGTAGGAATTATTGATAATAAAATAACTTTGGGGTGTTTAAAAAAGAAAGCTATGGATTTGAAAGGGTAGAAAAAACCATAGAAGAAATCTTTCATTCTATTTAATAAAAATTGGTATAAATAAAAAAGCCCGACTGAGCATCGGGCTTTGATGTCAAATTACTTTGTAATTTTTTTCAAGGTCGAAACTAAATCAAGTTTTTCCCATGTGAAGTCTTTCTCATCTCTTCCGAAGTGGCCATAAGCAGCTGTCTGTTTGTAAATAGGTCTCTTTAGTTTTAATCTTTCTACAATTCCTCTCGGAGTTAAATCAATATGTTTATTCAATAAAACTGAAAGCTTATCGTCATCTACCTTTCCCGTTCCGTAAGTATTAACATATATTGAGACCGGCTTTGAAACACCGATTGCATAGGAAAGCTGAATCATACATTCTTTTGCAAGCCCTGCAGCAACTACGTTTTTAGCAAGGTGTCTTGCTGCGTATGCTGCGCTTCTATCTACTTTGGAAGGATCTTTTCCTGAGAATGCACCGCCGCCGTGTGGAGCTTTACCGCCGTATGTATCAACGATAATTTTTCTTCCTGTTAATCCTGTATCACCGTGAGGTCCGCCGATAACAAATTTACCGGTAGGATTTATGAAATACTTTGTATTTTTATCTATAAGATTTGCAGGAATAATTTTTTTAATGACGTGTTTCATTATATCAGATTTAATTCTGCTTTGTGAAACGTTTTCGTCATGCTGTGTAGAAATTACTATTGCATCAATTCTTTTTGCTTTACCTGCATTATCGTACTCTACTGTCACCTGTGATTTAGCATCGGGTCTTAAATAAGGCATCAGCTTCGGCTGCTTTTTTCTGATATCTGCTAATCTTTTTACCAGTTTATGTGAATAAACTAATGTCATAGGCATAAATTCTTTTGTCTCATCAGTTGCATATCCGAACATCATACCCTGGTCACCTGCACCGCCTGTATCAACACCCATTGCGATATCAGGGGATTGTTTGTTGATGGCAGACATTACGTTTACAGAATGGTAGTCAAATCTGTATTCACCTTTTGTGTAACCGATTTCTTTTACAACGTCGCGAACAATTCTTTGGATATCTACATAGTGAGTAGTTGTGATTTCACCGCCAACAAGCACTAAGCCTGTTGCTACAAATGTTTCGCAAGCAACTCTTGCATTCGGGTCGTGTTTAAGTATGTCGTCTAATACTGCATCTGATATCTGGTCGCATATTTTATCCGGATGACCTTCACTGACAGATTCCGACGTGAAAAAGTATGACATTTAGTTAATTCTCCTTAGTTAGTTTTATATTATAATTTTATTTTAAAATCAAAAAACGAATTTACTTCTTATTTCTGCTTCCGGTATATAAATAGATTCCATCTTACCGAATTTCTCATATCTCGTATCTGCAACTTCTTTATACTCAGCATCCTGCACATCTCTTGGCTTCTTTGAATTTGTTTCGCCAATTTCTTTCAGCTCGCCATGCATTCTTTTTAAGACAAAATTGCTGGCAGGCGCGGCATTCATTAGAATTTCATCTGAAGTATTGTAATTGCTTATTACATACATTGAAAGAAGGTCGGTGCTTTTAACCCCGAATCTTCCAAGTGCTTTCTGAGCAAACTCACTTTGCAAAGGTGAATATAAAAACTGGTTATCTTTGTCGCCATCGATGCAGGCATGTACAATGCCTTTGCAATAAACACAAACACCATCATAGAAAAAAATATTTTTTCCGGTTAGATCTATATCAGGATTATTTTTTATTTCTTCAACAATTGACATATTATTTATTTAATTTTTATTTAGTGTATATGATTACTTAGAAAATCTTTTAAAGGTGTAATGTATTCGCATTCTAAATTCCAAATTTCTGTATTCTTATATTCTCTTTTGCTATCTTTAATTAAATCTTGTTTAGATTTAGGATAAAGTGTTTCAAGATAAGCATACACTTTTGATTTTAAAGTAGGTATGTTCAAATCTTCATTAGTCCGTTTTTTTAAACAATCAGTATAACTATCGAAACAATCTAATATTTGTTGATGTTTTGGATTTATAATGTTAATTAATAAATTCTCTAATGTTCCATTATCCTGATTATTTGGAAATAGAAAAAGCTGAAAATCAATACTTAGTTCTTTTTTTTTCTTTAATAAATCAGATGATGATTTTTTGAAATCATCATCTGCATCAAAAATTATGAGGTTAACTCCCTTATCATCGGTAGTTTTTTCAAACTCTTGAGTTGTTTTATCTAATTTGCTTTTACCACCTATAGGAATTATAACAATCCCTGTGGTAATTTCAAAAATTGCTTCAAGAAAATCATTTATTAATTTTTTATCAGCCTCACCTTCAACAAAAATTTTAACTGGATACTTCCAAACCATTACTTACCCCCGCGAATTTCAATTCCTTGCTTTAAAGCATGCTCAAAATCTTCAAAAGGATATCTATAAGCCTTTGTTTTATTGTCGGACAATTTTTCTAATGAATATGCAACTGTTTTGTTCCTAAATTCTTCCATTTCGCGTTCTTCTAAGACCTCTTTCAAATATTTCAAACATTCTAAACTGTGGGTTGTCATAAATAACTGAGTGTTATTTCTTTGAGCAGCTTTTAATATTGTTTTCCAATAATTTTTAAACTTAGAATAATGAATACCTGAATCAATTTCATCAACCATTAAAAATTTATTTTTACAGGAAGCTATTTCAAGTAAAATTCTCACGACTATTACAGTTCCTTCACCATAGTTAGGAAGAGGTTTTAAAAAATCCGATTTATACTCTCTAATAGTAAATATAAAATTGTTTGAAATTATATCTTTTGAAATTTCAACATCCTCGATATTTGGGACTATGAACGACAAATCCTTTATAAAATTTGTTTTACCGGTTTTGCTTATTTGTATGTTTTCTGTATAAAACTCTACCAAATCAGTTTTATATTTATTAGTAAGATATATAAAAGGACAATAATTATTTTGAGATGTAATAATTTTAGTAGATGAAGATGGTAAATTTAAATAGTTAATTTCTTGATCAGATTTTAATTTTACTATATGATTACTAATTTTTGAAAACTCGGTAAACAATTTCTCAGATATGGAGTTAACCTCCTCTTTAGAAAGTTCCTCTTTTTTTAGAAGACTAAGTTCTGTTTTGTGCTTCCCTTTTTCATTAAATATTTTATACTCTGTATTAATTGTTAAATCAGAGTTATTATCTTTAAAAAATAATCTTAATACTTCATTAGAAAAAGGGAAGGGAATCGTTAAGCCATATCTATTGGTTAATATAAAGTAAAGTTTAGATAAATAATCTTCTACCTTATTCTGAAATAATAGGGATTCTAAAAGACTTGTCTTTCCAACATTATTGTCGCCTAAAATTAAATTAAATAGGCCTAAGCTTTTTAACTCTAATTCTTCAAAACATTTAAAATTTGAAATTTTAAAGTACTCTAAGTGATTTAATTTGTCGTTATCTGCCATTTTACTTTAAACTTTCTAATACTATTTCTGAAATATCTTTTACCTTCACATCATCTGTTCTTTCTTTTGCCTTCACACCGTCATTCATCATAGTCATGCAGAAAGGACAAGCTGCAGCAATTGTAGTCGCGCCGGTGCTTAATGCCTGCTCTGTTCTTTCAATGTTGACTCTTTTACCTTCATGCTCTTCAAGGAACATCCTACCGCCGCCTGCGCCGCAGCACATTCCTTTATCCCTGTTCTTATCCATTTCAACGATGTTAAGTCCGGGAATGTTATCGAGAGTTTTTCTCGGTGCATCATAGATATCGTTGTATCTTCCTAAGTAACATGAATCGTGATATGTAATAGTTTCATTGATTGCAGTCTTAGGTTTTATCTTCCCGTCAGTAATTAACTCTGAAATAAATTCAGTATGGTGTTTTACTTCAAGGTCAACGCCAAATTGTGTATACTCATTTTTCAATGAATGCATACAGTGCGGGCAAGCTGTAACTACTTTTTTTACATTATATCTTTTTAATGTCTCTGCATTTTGCTGGGCAAATGTTGAGAATAAATATTCATTGCCAAGTCTTCTTGCAGGGTCGCCCGTGCATTTTTCTTCGCTGCCAAGTACTCCGTATTTAACCCCGGCTTCGTTCATTATCTGTGCGAAAGATTTTGTAGCGTTTCTGTAACGTTTATCGAATGCTCCCATACAGCCGCTCCAGAATACAACATCAACTTCATCTGCGCTTCCTATTGAAGAAAGTTTTTTTAACGAGTTTGGTTTTCCTTCTTTATCCATTTCATCGCTCAGCTCGTCAATCCAGTCATTCCTTTCATTTGCGCCGAATGCCCATGGGGATTCGTTATTTTCTAAATTTCTGAACACAGTATTTAATTCTTCAGGAAAATCTGACTCCATCATTACAAGATTTCTGCGCATATCTACAATAGATGTAACGTGGTCAATCATTACAGGACATTCCTGAACGCATGCCATACATGTTGTGCATGCCCAAAGCTCCTGAGGTGTAATAAAATTAGGTACAAGCGGCTGCTCCAGCACAGGACTTTCAGTTATTCCTGCAGTTACAACTGCACCCAATTCAGTTGAACGTTTTCTTATCTTCGTAACAATCAGTTTAGGATTTAAAAGCTTGCCTGTAGTATTTGCCGGGCAGACTGAAGTACATCTTCCGCATTCAGTACAGGTATATCCGTCAAAAACTTCTTTCCAGGTTAAATCTTTTATATCCTTTGCACCCCATTGTGTAATGCTTTCGTCTTCAAAATTGATTGGCTTTAAAATTCCTTTTGGCTCTATATCATAATTGGAGAAGAAAGTATTAGGTACCGATGAAAGTACGTGAAAATGTTTTGAGTAAGGAAGATAGTTCATAAAGCCGAGAACTACTGCAATATGTCCCCACCAGTAAGCTTCGTAAGCGAATTCTGAGCCTTCCGGTTTGAATAAATTATATAGGAAATCTGAAATCGGTCTGTAACCTTCTGAGTGTCCGAGTGCAATACGTTCTACGTTCTGTCCGAACATAGTAACCATCACCATCATAATAAGGAACAATATAAATGTTGCATCAATTTTTGAAGATGCTTCTACCTGTAATCTTTTAGGAGTGCCTACATATCTTCTGAACAATGAAAATAAAACTGTGAAGAAAACCAGCGCACCGAAGAAATCCTGTGTGACAGTTATAACAGAATAAACAGGTGCTCCGAGGAAAGAAAACGAAAATTTTGGGAAGAAACCTTCTACGATGGATTCAACGACTACCAATAATAAAATCACAAATCCCCAGTAAATACACAGATGAAGAATACCTGCGAATTTATCTCTTAATAATTTTGTCTGCAGAAATGCGAACACAAAAACATTTTTGAGACGTGTGCCGACTTCATTAAAGCGGTTTTCAAACTTCGCGATTTTTAAATAAGATAAAAATCTATTGATGGAGTAAAGAAAAAATCCAACTGCGGATAAAAAGATGATTCCGAAAATTATTGGTTTTACCATTAAAAGAGTTTGTTAAGAGAATTTATTATGAGATAAATTTATGCAAAATAGCTAAATAGTAGCTAAGAATAAATGAATAATTATCGGTAGAAATAAGAGGCTTTTACTTTATTCGGATAAATATAGAATGTTTTTTGTTTAGTACTGTCGGATTTATAACCTACTAAGCTCATTTTAGAATTCAGTGAGTCGTAATCAGTCTTTTCCATTGATGCATAGTCCAGCAAAAACCAAATATTGCCCGGTTCATTTTTTTTCGCGAGAGAATCTATCTGCATTTTTAAAGTCCATCCTAAAACTATAGGCACAGGCAATGACGTTTTTTGATGTAAATTATCATATCTTATAATCCAACCTAAATAATGAGGGTCAACAATAATTTTTTCGTTTGGTTGTATATTTTTTTCTAAATAAGCTTCAATTTTCCTGTAATCATTATTTTTATAATCATTGCTATAATTAATGGAAAGTCCAAAAGTTGAAATACCGATTAAAATAATTATCAGTGGATAGCTTATGTATTTTTTATGAATTCTGAAAATAAAGAACGTGCATAGAATAAATAAGTAAGGCGCAATAATGCTTAAGTATCTTGAAAAAATTATGCTCTGGCGGAATGAAATTATAAATGCAATTATACTCGGGACGAAGAATAATACTATCATAGAAATTTTTTTTCTATCAGATTGTATTATATACTTTATTACAGATGCAAGCAGAAAACAGATCAATATAATAGAGAACACGGTGGTTCCAATTATGACACCTTTATTTTCGTAATTCCAGTAATTGCTGAAAAATGTTTCACGGAAAAACGTTAAATAATTTTCTGAAACCTGAGCAAAAGTTTGTCCCGAACGCCAGGGCTGTCCCTGTGCAGACTGCTGAAGAAAAGTCGGGACCCATGGTGAAAATAAGGTAAGAGGAATAAACGAGAACAAAAAAGCAATGCCGCCGAATTTCAAATCAATCTCTTTCTGAAGGAATTTTATTAATAAAATTACCATCTGTGAGAATAAAATGAGCAGGGCGAAGTAATGAGTGTATAGTGAGAGTGCTGCAAAAATTGCCCAGATAAATCCGTAAAGATTCTTTTTATTATTTAAAAATCTGAGAAAGAAAAATGTAGAGCTAATAGTTAAGAACAAATTCAGACTTTGCATACGGACTTCCTGCGAGTAATAAACATTCAGAGGCGAAACGGCATATAAGAGTAAAACAAAAATAGTCCGCTTCTCAGTAATCTTTATCTCTTTACAAATCATAAAAAGAAAGAGCAGACTAAACATACTTAATAAAGTGGTCAGCATTCTCATAGAAAAAACCGAGTCTGAGAAAATATTTGTCCAGCCTTTCAGCACAATGTAAAACAAAGGAGGATGTATATCACCTGAAGTTATAGCAATTATATCTTTAGGAGTCTCCAGCGACAAATTCCATGAATATACTTCATCGAACCACATATTTTTTTGTTCGATATTATATACACGAAGAGAAAGTGCCAGAATAAAGATTAGACCAATTATTATGTAGTAGAGATTACGGGGCAAATTATTGTCCGATTAATTGAACGAAAATTCTTCGTGTTCTTTTTCTGTCATCAAAATCTATTAACACTATCTGCTGCCATGTGCCGAGCACCATCTGATTATTTACAAACGGAACATTGAACGATGTACCGAAAATTGCCGAGCGAATATGCGCATGTCCGTTATGGTCACCCCACGTATCATTATGCTGATACTTCTGATAAGTCGGGATAAGTTTTTCTAATACTTTGGGAATATCTTTCAGCAGCCCCGGTTCAAATTCTAATGTAGTTATAGAAGCAGTAGAGCCGATTGAAAATACAGTAGCATTTCCTTTATTCATTTTGCTTTTAATTAAAACATCCTGAACTAAGGGAGTGATGTTAATAATATCACAGTTGCCGTTTGTATCGACTAATATTTCTTCATTTAAAATTTTCACTGAAAATTTTTTGTTTTAATAACAATTTTCATTTGCCGGAAAACTCCAGAAAATAATTCAACCCAGCAAGATTTAAATCAGGCTCTTTTTTATTTATAAGCTTCGTATAAGGGAAAATTAAACCGGCATTTCCGCCTGTTGCAATCACGAATAAATCCTTAAACTCTTTTTTGTATTCAGCAATAATCCTTTCAGTGAAAAACAAACTTTGAAGGACAACTCCGTTGCTTATATTATCCAATGTATTTTTATAATATAACTTTTTCTTGTACTTTAAATCCGGTTCCGGCAGGGAAGTATTCAGAATGAGTGACTTTAATGCTGTTCTTATTCCCGGAGTAATTAATCCGCCTTTAAAAACTTTATCCGATACTAAGTTATAAGTTGTTGCTGTACCAAAATCTATTATTAATAAATTTTTCTTAGCAGTATATTTTTTTACTGCTCCCAAAGCTCCGCAGATTCTATCAGTACCTAATGTTTTTGCATAATCAATTTTGATAGGAAGCTTTGAATCCCTGCTGACTAATAAAACATTTTCCTCTTTCCTGAATCTATTCTTTATATATGAAATGTGTTCTGTATTAGCGCAGGATATGCCGATTGCATTATATTGAACACCGAATGATAAAAGCGTTCCGATTTTTTTTATAAAATTATTTTTATCGTAATCTTCAAATTTAGATTTGTCAAGCTTTCCATTTATGCTTACTGCAAACTTTATACTTGTGTTGCCGATATCTATTACTAAATTCTTCAAATAAATTTTTATATGGTTCTGTTTAAAACAAAAACAGCGTAAAAGAGTTAACCTTTACGCTGTGTATATTAAAAAAACGGTTTGAATTACATTGGGAATTTTATACCGACATTAACTACAACACCTGATGCATTCGATTCCTTAATGATAATTAATTTATATTTTATATCTCCATAAAGAGAAAATCCTGATGAAAGCATAGGAGATTCAACTCCGCCGCCCAATACAATTCCTAATCTTGTATTGTTGTTTTTATCGGCATCGTTATAAAAATTAATTGAAAGCCCGCCATCGAGATAAGGATTAATTGGTGAACCAGCTCCTACGGGTGCAAGCTTTATTCTGCCTAATCCGGAAAGCTCAAAATTATTTGTATTTTTTAATTTCCAGTAATTCATTTGCGGAGTGAAAGAAAATTTTCCGTAGCCGATCTCTGCTAATGCGCCGACATTAAATCCTGCTTCACCTTCAATAGAAGCAACACCTAAGTGAATGCCCAATGAAACCGGTGAACCGGGAACAAGCGAATTAATTTTTGATTTGTTTTCGTTCAGCTTTAAGCTGTTTAAATTCTGAGCGAAAGAAATATTTCCGAGAGTGAATATTAAAACTGCTAATAATAAGAGTCTAGATTTCAAATTTAATTTTTAGTTTTGTTTGTATTAAGTTTTTAGTTGTTTGATATTTCCAGTTTCTGAATAGCATCTCTTAACTGAGCTGCTTTTTCATAATTTTCCTGTGTTACAGCTTCGTCAAGCTCGCTTTTTAACTGTTTTAGTTTTCTGTCTTTTGCAGTAAGTGTTTTGCTTTCATCTTCTTTTAAAAGTCTGCCTTCTTCATTTTCATCATCAATATCTTCAGCTTCTGCATCTTCTCCGCCTTCATAATCTTCATCTTTAGGAGTTATCTGATCTTCGAATTCGGGTGTGAACCCTACTTCATCCATAATTGAAGACGCTACATAAATAGGCGCTGCAAATTTAAGTGCAATTGCTATTGCATCTGAAGGTCTTGCATCAAGCTCTTCAACGCTCATTGAATCGAATTTTATCTTTGCGAAGAAAGTTGAATCCTTCAGCTCGCTTATATAGACCGATGAGACTGCATATCCGAAATTTTCTATTACTTCTTTTAATAAGTCATGTGTCAGTGGTCTTTGCTGTTTCTTGCCTTCGAGCTCTAATGCTATAGCCTGCGCTTCGAACTGACCGATAATTATAGGTAATCTTCTGTCGCCGCCTGTCTCTTTTAAAATAATAGCAAAGCCGCCGCCGCTCTTGTAAGGAGTCAGCGATAAACCGAAAATATCCACTTGTAAGAAATCTGAATCGTTATCCATAGTTATTTATTTTATTCTACTGCTTCAATTTAAAAAAGTTTCCTCTCAGATAATAGTAAATTATTACAGTAAAATTTTTTATCCTTTCTAAATATTGTTAACTGCCTAAAACCTTTTTAAATTCATCTGTTAAAGCAGGAAGAATTTCAAATGCATCACCGACCATGCCGTAATCTGCAATCTGGAAAATCGGTGCATCTTTATCTTTATTGATAGCAACTATACATTTTGACGAGGACATACCTGCTAAATGCTGAATAGCACCGCTGATACCGACTGCAATGTAAAGACTTGGTGATACTGTTTTTCCTGTCTGTCCGACCTGTTCGCCGTGACCTCTCCAACCTGCATCAACTACAGCTCTTGATGCTCCTGTTGCTGCGCCAAGTACTCCTGCAAGAGTTTCTACTAAATGGAAATTTTCAGGTCCTCTTAAACCGCGTCCGCCTGATACAATAATATCAGCCTCAGCTACGTCAAGCTTCTCGCTGCTGACCACAACTTCTTTAACGGCTGAACTGAAATCTTTATCAGTGATATTTAATGAGCCAACATCAACTTTTTCAATTGCTGCTTTTGCATCGCCTGATTTCGTTGGTTTGAATACGTTTGGTCTTAAGGTTATTAATATTTTATCGCCGTTGAATTTCATATCTATCATGCTCTTTCCTGCATAAACAGGTTTTGTAGCTACTATGTTTCCGCTATCAACGTGAAGAGCAACGCAATCCTGACAGAATGCAGAGTCAGTTTTGATTGCGACTCTAGGTGCAATTTCTTTTCCAAGTCCTGTGCCTGATATTAAAATTATATTTGCTCCTTTTTGAGAACCAGTTTCGGCAACTACTTTTGCAAATGCAGAGTGTGAGTATTGTGTGCCCGGGAATTTGCTCTTTGCATTCAGGTCGTTCAAATCAACAACTAATACTTTAGTTGCGCCGTAGCTTCCTAAGTTTTCTGCTTCAGCATCAACGCCTGAACCGATTGTAAGTACTTCGAATTCGCATCCGAGCTCACCTGATAATTTTTTTGCTTCGCTTACAACTTCAAATGCAGAGTTTTTAAATTTTCCGTCTTTGGATTCTACGAAGGCTAATATTTTATTTGACATATAAAAATTTTCTGTTTAAAATTAAAAAATTGATTGAGTGATTTATTTAAATGAATTAAATCACTTTTGCTTCTTCTCTTAATAATTTCACAAGCTCAGGTACATCGGCAGCGCCGTTTGTGAATATCTTTCCCGCTGATTTTGCAGGCGGCAGCTTCATTTCAGTCACTTCATATTTATTTCCGTTATAAGTCGGTGCGACTTCCTCAACAGGTTTTGATTTTGAAGCCATAATGCTTTTTAAATTCGGGTATCTTGGGTTGTTAATTCCTTTTTGAGTACCGATAACTGCAGGAAGAGTTGAAACAACTATTTCCTTACCGCCTTCTATTTCTCTTTCGGCAGTAATTTCATTTCCGTTTATATCCAATTTTACTACAACGTTTATGCATGGGTAATCTATCATTTCTGCAACCATAGCCGGAACTGAAAGTCCGTCGAAATCAATTGAAGTTTTTCCGAATAAAACTAAATCAGGACTTTGTCCTTTAATATAATCTGCCAAATTTTTTGCAGCAGTGTATGTATCAAAATCGGCTGTTGCTGATTTAATAAGAACGCCTTTTTCTGCGCCCATCTGGAATGCTTTTTTGATAGCTTCCTTAGCTTTATCTGTTCCGAAGGAGATTGCAATAACTTCTCCGCCGTTTTTTTCTTTCAGCTGAAGGGCTTCTTCAACTGCAAATTCATCATAAGGATTTAAAATATAGCTCACACCTGCTTCATCAATAGTTTTTTTATCTGCGCCTATTTTCACTTTAGTCGTGCTGTCCGGCACCAGTGATACGCCAACAATAATTTTCATTATATATTAGTAAAATTTAAGATTTTTGGAATAAACTATAAAATACTTTTTACGGGAAAGACATTCAATTTAAAAAGGAAGGGACACATTGGAAGAAAGTTACAAAGTTAAAAGGTTAAAAAGGGATACCTTCAGCCTTTCTGAAAAATAAAAGGTGCTGAGCAGCTAAGTTCAGCACCTTTTCCATTTCTAATTTTACTTTAAACTATTTAAGCAGAAGCATTTTTCTTACGCTGCTTTTATTGCTGTTGTTATTGATAAGCTTATAAAAATAAACTCCGCTTGGTACATTGTTGCCGTTGAAAGTTACTTCGTATGTACCGCTTTGTAAATGAGTATTAATGAGCTGAGCAACTTCTTTCCCTAAAGAATTATGAACTACTATTGAGTAAGAAGAGCTTTCAGGAATAGAAAATTTTATCTTCGTTTCGGGATTAAAAGGGTTCGGGTAATTCTGATGCAAAGCAAATTTTTCAGGGACTTCATTCAGATTGTTTATCCCCACACCAAGTAAAGTATCTGAAAGAATTTCATTGACTGATAAATAAGCTGTTGCATATCCGCTTGCACAGATTAATTTCCAGATGTTGTTATTTAGCTTTACGCTTCCGCTTTGTCCCGTAAGCCATGAAGTGGGTTTATCAGGCAGTCTCGTCCATAAATTTCTTGCGGGACTGAAAGTATAACATTCTTTGGAAGAAGTGTTAAATGTGTTATCGGTGCTGCCGCCGGTCATTATAATTCCGCGGTTTCCCCATGAGTTTGCATCGAAGAATGTACGAGTTTGCCCGGGAAACTGCGCGCCGCGAGTCCATGATATAACGGACCTGTTGCTCTGGCTTATTACACCAACATGAATACTGTCATAATATGTGCCTGAGCCGAAAGATTCAGTGCCGCACATATAGACTAAAGTATCACCTGATATAGCAAAGCCGCCAAAGTTTCTTTTGCTAGTCGTTGAGAAAGTTGTTGCTTCGCGCCATGTACCTGAGATAGTGTTATAAACGTAAAGAGGTACGCCGCTTACACTTGCAAATCCTCCGGCAATATAAATTAAGCTATCCTGATATGAGACAGCTTTTGCATCGACAATTGCAATAGGGCAGGGAGCGCCGGTTGACCATGAATCGGATGTGATATTGTATTTGGCTACTGTTGTCAGCCCTGCTCCGGGCGGATTTATAACACCGCCGATTACATACAAAGTGTCTTTTACGGTTGCCGTTGCTCCGCCAAGAAGTCCTGTTGGGTGGGGAGCAACTGTATCCCATGTATTCGTACTAACTTTGTAACGCTGTACGGTTTTTGTTATTGCTTCATTCTGGTCTCTTCCGGAAACAATGTAGAGCCAGCCTTCGCCGTTCTTTGAGTAAGAGGCAGTATTACCGGCGCGAACAGGTTTAATGATATTTGCTCCTGTTGACCAAAGAGGAATAAGAGGCGGAATAATTAAATAATAACCGGAAAAAATTAAAAGGGATAGCGTTAAAATAAAAAGAGGTAAGATTTTTTTCTTCATAAGAGAGATGTTTTGATTAAAGAAATGATTATTAAAGCAGAGGGGTGAGAGAAGTATTAAATAGATTGTGCAAGTTAACTCAATGGTAGTAAAATTTCAACCGAAAAAAGTCCTTGGATAAAAACACTTAATACTGCTGACACTTAAGATATAAATAGTTATTTTCAATACTTTTGATGCAAACAACATAATTTTTAGCCATGAAAAAATTCCCCTTTTTATTATTTCTTACGCTGATTTTAGTATTACTAACAGCTCATATTTCCACTGCTCAGACTGCGTTATTAGATCATGCCATTGATTCTTTAATAAAGAAGAACCAGATGGATACAACAATCGGCACTTCCATCGGAGTTATAATTAAAAATCCGCAGACAGGAGTTCTCATTAAGAAGTACTATCACTTAGGCGAAAAAAACAGAACCACTCATGCAGCTCCGGATAGTACTACCGTTTACCAGATCGGCTCAGTAACAAAAACTTTCACGGCTATGGTTATGGCACACATGCTTAGAAATAATCTTATTAAGAGAAACGACAGAATACAATCATACTTATCTGATACTATTTCAATACCATATTGGATAAACGGTAACGATACAACCTTTATAACTGTATTAGACCTTGTTACTCACTACGCAGGCTTAGTTGATTCACCTGATAATACATTTTATCCATACACCCTTTCCAAAATGTTCTCATATCTTGATACCTGTCATTTGATGTGGAAGCCGGATTCACTATGGAGCTACTCCAATCTTGGTTTCGCAACTTTGGCAACAGGGTTAACAAAGAAAGCAGGGCGTGATTCTATTGAGCAGTTATTTACTCAATGGATTACCGATTCATTAGGAATGACGAGCACAAAAATAACCCGGACTCCAGATATGATTTCCCGCTCGGCGCGCGGCTATGTAAAGAACGGTTCGAACTGGGTGCTCGCAGATTCTAATAAATCCACCTGGCCGGCATTTGACGGAGCGGGAGCAATTCGTTCCACAATAAAAGATATGACACGCTACATGGAATTTCAGATGAAGATGCTGAACTCTACTTTAAATCCGCTTGCAGATACTATGCATAAGCGGATAAAACCAATACAGGGGCAGCTTAACTCATGGCAGGGAATGGCGTGGCAGCAGCATCACATGAACCACATTCCAACTTTGCCTTGGGTAATTGCAAAGGATGGAGGAACACCCGGATATAACAGCTTTATTGCTTTCTATACAGATTCTTCAAATCTATCAAAAGGGGGTGTTGTTATATTAACAAATTCCGGAACCACAGCCAGCTATGAAAATTCAGTTAAGATACAGAATTTTTCACAGGAGCTTTTAAGTTTCATTTATCCGAATTACAGTGTCGGAGTTCATCAGATTAATACTACTGTTCCGCAAAGATTTAATCTGCAGCAGAACTACCCAAACCCATTTAATCCATCAACAAAGATTAAGTTTGAATTGCCAAATGCATCACTCGTAAAAATTACAGTATTCGATCAGCTCGGTAAAGAAGTACAGGTACTTGTAAATCAAAGCCTGAGTGCAGGCATATACGAAACGGAATTCAATGCTTCATCAGTTACCAGCGGAATGTATTATTATAAAATACAAGCAGGGGATTTTTCTCAGACAAAGAAAATGATGCTTGTAAAATAATCTGAATAAATTTTAATATTTTAATAATGAAAGGGAAGATATTTATATCTTCCCTTTTTGTTTATAGTATTAAGGATTTTCTTCCGTAACTTCCTGAGCCAACCTTGCATCATCGGGAGTAGTTGCCAGATCTTTATCCAATGTATATAAAGCTGTATCCGGAGCTTTTTCACCGCCTGCAATTTTTACTTTATCAAGTAAGTTTAATGCAAGAGTTTCTTCTTCAGTTTGTTCCTTTACAAACCATTGCATAAAATTCCACGTTGCCCAGTCCTTCTCTTCAAAACTCAAATTGACTAAGTTATAAATAGCTTCGGTATTACTTACTTCCTGCTTGAAAACTTTTTCAAAGCAGTCATTTACACTTGTCGGGTCAGAGTCAGGAGCAGGCACGGCAGATACTTTTGCCTTAGCTCCTCTCATTAAAATATATTCCAGTATTTTCATCATGTGATTTCTTTCTTCGTGCGCATGCCTGAAAAGAAAATTTGCAATTCCTCCGTAGCCTTCGCTATCTGCCCATGCAGCATAAGATAAATAAATCTGGGCAGCATGAGCCTCTTTAGTCATTTGACTGTTTAATGCTTCAGCCATTTTAGCTGAAAGTCTGTTTGTATCCATATTGATTGATTAATTTATGTTGTGGGGTCATTTAAATATATCTCAATTAGATTAAATAATCCCAATAATTTTTCTTGCCGAAAATTTATTAGTCCCATAGTTTATTAGTTTATATAGCTTGAATTAATTTCATTATGTTTTTATTTTAAATTTAACGAGATTTAGCAAAAAGTTACCGCAATTAAACCTTCTCAAGTTTTACTTGTCTAATGCTATTTGCCCCCCATAAGTAGAAACTAAAATAGGATTCACCAAATGAAAGTAAAGTTACTGTTTTTCTTCTTCTTTGTCTTTTTTCAAATTACTTTGGCTAAAACGGATATACAATTTTTATCACCGCAGCCAAATTCAAAATTCATTAAAACTTCTTCATCTGTTATTCTGAGATTTACTTCAAAGCCTGATAAGAGCGCGTTGAAAAATAGCTCTATATCAATTTCAGGAAGCAAGTCAGGTCTTCATAAATGCGATGCTAAAATCAGCAGCGATGGTTTTACTATAATTTTTACTCCTAAAGAAACATTTCAATATTCAGAAACTGTAAGCGTTAAAATCAGTCCTTTAAAAACACAATCAGATTTTTCAGAGCCAATCAACTTTACTTTTGAAACGGAAAAGGAATCAATTCCGGTTTCTTCAGTAGAAATACTGAAAAGAGAATTTAATGAAGCAGGGGAATATAAATCTAAAACACTCCCTCCTTTTTTAAGTAAAGCGCCTTCTGATTTGCCGGCAAATTTCCCTCAATTAAATGTAACTAATGATGTCAGCCCAAGTCCGGGTTATACATTCCTTAGTAATTTCGCAATTGGAGGACCAATGACAGCAGGATATTATTTAATGATTGTCGATAACTCAGGTACACCTGTTTATTATAAAGAACTTGATACAGCGGCTTATGATTTTAAAAGACAGCCGAACGGAAACCTGACTTATTTTGCTGCCAGAACTCAAAAGTTTTATGAGATGAATTCAAGATATCAGATTATAGACAGCTTTGAATGCGGCAACGGATATCCGACTGATTTACATGAACTACTTCTTTTTGAAAACGGACATTCCTTCATGATGAGCTACGACCCCCAAAGAGTAAATATGGCCGGTCTTGTATCTCATGGTGATTCAAATGCAGTTGTCATCGGACTCATAATTCAGGAGCTTGATGAGAACAAAAACGTAATCTTCCAATGGAGAAGCTGGGACTATTTTGACATATTAGATGCGAAACATATAAATTTTACAGAGCATGAAATCGATTATGCCCATGGCAATGCTATCGAGCTTTGCAGCGACGGCAACATCTTGATTTCTTCCAGGCACATGGATGAAATAACCAAGATTAACAGAAGCACAGGAAACATTATCTGGAGGCTTGGCGGAAAAAGAAACCAGTTTGCCTTTGAAAATGAGACTCATTATTTCTCTCACCAGCATGCCATTCGTGAGCTTCCAAACGGAAATATTACAATATTCGATAACGGAAACTTTTATGAACCGATTGACCCTATACATGGCAGAAATGCTGCTCCTTTTTCACGAGTTTTAGAATACCGTTTAGATCAAACCCGCTTAATTGCTACAAAAGTATGGGAATACGTAAATAATCCTCCTATTTTTGGGTTTGCAATGGGCTATGCGGAAAGACTTGATAACGGCAATACAATTATCGGTTGGGGAGCAGGAACTCCCTCCGTAACCGAAGTAACACCATCCGGTGAAATAGTATTTGAAATGTCTCTGCCGGCAGGGCAGGTAAGCTACAGAGCTTTTAGAGATTCATGGAATCCGCTTCCGAATAACGGAGTACCGCTTACATTCAATTTATATCAGAATTATCCGAACCCTTTTAATCCTGTTACTACAATAAAATATGACCTGCCTGAGCAAAGTGATGTAAAAATATCAATTATTAATATGCTTGGTCAGACAGTTCAGGAAGAAGTAAAATTGAACCAGGCTGCAGGAATTCAAACATATACATTTAACGGCGCTAATTTAACCAGCGGAGTTTATTTCTACCGCATTAAAACGAACAGCTTTTCAGATACGAAACGAATGGTTTTATTAAAATAACTCACAATAACTTAAAAAGCTTAAAATAAGTTAAAATATGGGATTGAACGTCTCATAATAAATGACTATATTGTAAATACATCGCGGGATGGAGCAGTTGGTAGCTCGTCGGGCTCATAACCCGAAGGTCACAGGTTCAAGTCCTGTTCCCGCTACAAAGCAAAGGCGCAAATTTATTTGCGCCTTTTTGTTTATATGCTAAAAGTCATTCCCGCTAAGCGGGAATCCAATCTTCCACTCATCTGATAATCTCTGACGGGTTTCCATTTTCCTATTGTTGTTTTTACAATATCGCATTTGAAAAATTTTCCATCTTGACGGGTTTTTGA
>CALJIG010000113.1 GCA_937974175.1 uncultured Ignavibacteria bacterium | reverse complement strand
AGTTATGAGTTATGAGTTATGAGTTATGAGTTATGAGTTATGAGTTATGAGTTAAAACATAAAATATTTATACAAACAAAAAAGTCCCACAATGAATATCTCATTGAGGGACTTTTAAATTCTGACAACTAACAACTAGCAACTACTTTATCAAAGTCATTCTTTTTGTATCTGTAAAGCCTGCTGTCTTGATCTGATAGAAATAAATTCCACTTGCCAAGCTGCTGGCGTTGAATGTATATTCATATGTTCCCGCATTCATTTCATTGTTAACTAACTGTGCGATTTCTTTTCCGGCTATATCGAATATTTTAATGCTTACAAATTCATTCTTCGGAATGCTGAACGAAATCTTTGTAGATGGATTAAACGGATTAGGATAATTCTGTCCTAATGAATATTTATCCGCAATTGTATTATTATTAATAACTCCAACCGAAGTTAATGAATCCCCTACTCTTGTATTACCTAAGTCGTTTCCGAATGAACCCCACCATACCTGTGAGTTAACACTTGTATTTGGAAGACTGAAAGCTTTTAACTTATTATCCATTGATGCTGAAACTAAATCAAGCTTACCGTCTTTATCAATATCACCGACTGCACCGGTTGAAATAATCCATGAATCGAACGGTTCCATTGCTGCAATTGTTGTTGAGTCGCATAAGTAACCTTGTCTTGTTATCGGCATTACATATCCGCCTTGTCCGCCGTATATTAAGTCTAAATAATTATCTCCGTCAACGTCGGCAATTACAGGTGAAGCATAAATTTGCTGCCCTGTAGGAAGCTCCCAAATAGTTGCAAGCGTAGCTGCATTTAATTTATAAACTTCACCACTTATTGTCGCAGCGATTAACTGAGGTGTTCCGCTTTTATCAAGATCTGCAAGCACAGGTGATGAAACAAATCCTGAGCCGAGATTTCTTGATGTAACTAAGTTACCGTTGTTATCATAAACATAAATAGTACCTGCAGCTGTTGTCAAAATTATTCTGTAAGTTGAACTTCCAATCTTAGCAATTATAGGCGATGAATATACTGCGCTATCTAATGTTTTGGTGAATCTAACGCTCCCGTCTGAGTTTATTACTTTTAAACTCTTATCCAGTGTACCTATTATTATTTCTTTCGTTCCGTTACCATCAAGGTCTGCTGCTGCAGGTGAAGGCATAATTATTAATGTTCCGAAATTATCCTCGGTGTTTTGTACTTGTACAGGGAAGCCCGTTAAAGCTGCTCCGCTGAATGAATATGCATACATTTTTCCGTCACCTGAAAGCACTACTATCTCTTTCTGTCCGTCATTGTTCAAATCAACAATCATCGGTGAAGATTTAATTGCTTTCGGTGTTTGTTTTGGGAAGCCGGGCAAGCTTGCTCCGTTTTTATCCACAGCATAAAGCTTACCGTCATCTGAACCGAATGCTATTACTCTGCTTCCGTTAGGATTTAAATAAACAGCCGCTGTAGAACGGATAAGTCCGCCAGTTGTTACAGGGAAACCGCTTACTTCAGTTTCGTTTGTTTTGTATGCGTGAAATTTATTATCATATGAACCTATTAAAATTTCTAATTTATTATCGTTATCTATATCAGCTAACTTAGGCGATGCAAAGAAGCTTCCGGCGGAGTCTGAAAAAATTAATTCGTCAGTGCTGTATTGAATATTTTTTAATCTTTCTAAGAACGCGCTTTTATTTTTTTCGCCTGTGCAAACTATATTATCTGTTGTAACAATTCTTCTTGTCCATACTTTTGCAAGATCAGGTGAATTATACCAGTCAGTATTTGTTGTGCGTGAGCTTAATATGTAATTATTAAAATTTGGGAATGCTTTCCAGATAGCACTAGGAGGACCCTCGAGAGGCCATTTCCAGTTGTATGGAAGTCTGTAACCCAAATCTAAAAAATATCCGTAAAGTACTGTACCGGCATCAACATTGTTATCAACGTTTTGAGTGTTGCCTAATGTACCTGCAAGTGAAGCAATGTTCACTTGTTTGTTAAGCTCGTTTATTAAATATGGCTGTGAGTTGTTTCTTAAATAATTAGCTGCCGTATTTGATGTACCATCTGTTGCAATAGTCAGTGTTGCTGTATATCCTTTTACAACACCGGGTTGTGAAATTTCAACGTTTGTAAATGCGCCTGTTCTTGGCGGAAGAGCGTTGTATGTATTAGGGAAAATAGGAACATTTATATTTCCTGAAAATGCCTGATTTGTAAATCCTAATGCAGGAAGTGTTACTCCGTTAGAATCTTTAACAACTAATGTTGCTGTTGAATTTCCTGTAAGCTTTACTAAATGTAAAAATTTATTTACGAATGCAGAGCCTCTGGCTAATGCTTCGTAATCAAAAACTATTTGTGATATTCTGTTTGAACCGTCGAATGTAACTCTTTCTCTCATGCCTACTACAAAATCATTAACGTCCCAGTCATTCCATCCGCTGCCCTTTAAATCTTCAAATGCCGTTATGTATGTGCTGTCAGTTGTTCTTGTTAATGGAGCAGTGTTTTCTTTAACACTTTTACCTCTCCATGTTGAGCTTGATGCTGTGCCGATTATATATCCAACATTTCTGTAGTTCGGAACCGATGAAGAAACCTGTACCGTTACTGTTTTACTGCCTGAGGCATTTGAGTTAAGTGTGCCTATAGGCCATGTAACTACGCCGTTGCTATGCACGCCGCCGCCTGTTGCCGAAACAAATGTGACACCGGGACCGAGTGTATCAATCAACTGAGCGCCGGTTAAAGCTTCCCAGTCAGAATTTAAATATGAAAGAGTATAAGTTACCTGATTACCTATGCCCGGCATAGTAGCTCCGGCATTGTTTGTATTTGTGCAGGAAATATTCTTTGTTCCGCTGTTCATTACCCAGCCGCTCGTAATATTATAAGTGAGCCATTGACCGTAAGGTACAACTACGCTGAAGACTTCATTGTGAATCCCCGGAAGGAAAACTGTCGGCTGACCTCTGTCTATAGGATTTGTGCCGAAATAATTTTTGTTATTTCCCCAGTTAATCACAGGAAAATTCTGAGTTGTTGCAAATCCGCTGTTATATCCGTAGGTAACAGTATAAACGCCGTTACCGTAATTTGTAACATAATTTATAAAAGGCGTAATCTGCTGCGCATTTGCAATAGTGCCTAAAATTAAAAAGCTCAGTAATAATAGAATTTTTTTCATTAATTGGTTAAATAGAGTGTTTAAGAGTTAGCTGTTAAATATATCATATATCAATTGTTATGCCAATCAATCCGATAGATTCTAATGCTGTTTTTACAGGTTAGTTGTTTTTTGGGGATATGACTATAGTTTTGATACTATCATTATAGCAAGAAAAATCACTTATTGCTATACTATTCGTAATAGAAAATAAAAAAATCCCTCAGTATACTAACATACCGAGGGAATCGAGAAGAGCTATAAACTGCTCTATTTCATTTTATTTAACCAAAGTCATTTTCTTTATTTCTGAGAAGTTTGTAGTTTTTATCTGATAGAAGTAAACTCCGCTCGATAAGCTGCTGCCGTTGAATTGGAATTCGTATGTTCCTGCATTAAGTTCACCGTTTACTAATTCTGAAATTTCTTTTCCTGATATATCAAATATTTTAACCGTTACAAATTCGCCTTTAGGAAGGCTGAATGATATTTTTGTTGTTGGGTTAAAAGGATTCGGATAATTTTGGTTTAAGGCAAATTTATCAGCTGTGCCGGTTTTGTTTACACTATTTTTTGAAGTTTCTGTTTTAGGCGCTACGTTCATAGCAGGCTCACCTGTGAATGGAAAGTTATCAGTTACAACTCTTCTTGTCCATACTTTGCTTAAGTCAGGTGTATTGTACCATGCTGTATTTGTTGTGCGTCCGCTTAAAATATAGTCATCGAATTGCGGGAAAGAATTCCATATTGCAGTTACTTCTAAAGACCATTTCCAGTCATAAGGAAGTCTGTAACCTAAATCAAGGAAGTAACCGTAAAGAACTGATGATTGACTACCGATATTGTCTACATTCTGAGTGTTGCCTAATGTTCCTGCTAATGAAGCAATATTAATTTGTTTGTTAAGCTCATTTATTAAGTAAGGCTGTGAGCTGTTTCTTAAATAATTTGCTGATGTATTTGATGTACCGTCTGTATTAATTGTAAGTGTTGCTGTATAGCCTTTTACAACTCCCACTTGTGAAATTTCAACGTTTGTAAATGCACCTGTTCTTGGGGGAAGCGCGTTGTATGTATTTGGAAAAATCGCTGTGTTTATATTTCCTGAAAAAGCCCTGTTTGTAAATCCTAAAGAAGGAAGAACAACTCCGTTTGAATCCTTTACAACTAAAGTTGCTGTTGAATTTCCTGCAAGCCTTATAAAGTGATGAAATTTATTTACGAATGCCGAACCTCTTGCCAATGCTTCGTAATCAAAAACTATTTGTGTAATATTATTTGAACCATCGAATGTTACTCTTTCTCGCATACCTGCAACAAAATCGTTTACATCCCAGTCATTCCATCCGCTGTTTTTTAAATCTTCAAATGCTACAATATATGAACTGTCTGTTGTTCTGGTTGGATTGCTTATATTTTCATCTGCTCCAAAAGCTCTGTAGTTAGCTCCGCTGAATTGACCGGAAAAATATACAACTGAACGATAAGTTAATGGAGCTGATTGCGCAGCAGTAACAAGTAATGTAACAGTTACAGAACCATTTGTCTGCGGGGAAACTGAACCTATATTCCAGCTAACTACGTTCCCTGAAGCAACTCCGCCGCCTGTTGCTGAAACGAATGATGTTCCGGCAGGAATTGTATCAACTAGTCTTCCATTAGATAAACCTGAACCTTCATTATTGGAATATTTAATTGTATATGTTACTTGTGAGCCCGGTGAAGGCATTATTGTTGAACCGTCTGATATTTCTGTTGTAATATTTTTTGTTGCATAAGTCGCAGTTCTTCCGGTTAAGTTCCAGGTTAAAGAAGTGCCGTAAGCTACAGGCATACTCCATACCGAAATCTGACGTCCCATTTGAAAAGTAGTAGGCTGCCCTCTATTTATAACACCCGGATAGAAGAAGTTTTTTGTTCCCACTCCGTTATTTACAGGAATATTTACAATGGAACCGGAATTATTATTATATCCGTAAAATACTACATAATTTCCATTTCCGTAGTTTGTAACATTTTCAATTATTGGCGATACTGACTGTCCGAAAGCATAAGCAGAGAGTAAGATAAAGCAGATTGTTAGAATATTTTTTTTCATTTTTGGTTAAATATTTTGGTTAAATTTTTTATCGATTTTAACCCCCTTAGTTCAATTGTTGTGCCATTTATAAATCCCAACCAAATATTGTTTTTTCAACATTATTAATATCCAATGCCGTTCTTTCAAAAGTTTATTGTAGTTTTAAAACTATTCTACTTTGCCGAAATTCACTCTAATACTACATATTTTAGTTTTTTTATAAAAAAAATCCCTCAGTGAAATTAATCACTGAGGGATTTGAGAAGAGTTACAAATATTCCTCTATTTTTATTTAACCAAAGTCATTTTTCTTGTTTCTGTAAAGTTTGGAGTGCTTATTCTGTAGAAGTAAATTCCGCTTGCCAAGCTGCTGCCGTTAAATGTATATTCATAGCTTCCGGCTTTCATTTCATTATTAACTAATTGTACTATCTCTTTACCTGAGATATCAAATACCTTTATGCTCACAAATTCATTCTTCGGAATGCTGAACGAAATCTTTGTAGAAGGATTAAACGGATTAGGATAATTCTGTCCTAATGAATATTTATCTGCAATTGAATTATTATTAATGACACCAACCGATGTTAATGAATCCCCTACTCTTGTATTACCTAAATCGTTTCCGAATGAGCCCCACCAAACCTTTGAGTTAACATCAGTTGCAGGCAGGCTGAAAGCTTTTATCCTTTTATCCATTGATGCTGCAACTAAATCAACTTTGCCGTCTTTATCAATATCTCCGACTGCGCAAGTAGAAATTATCCAGCTATCGAACGGCTCAACTGCAGCCATTGTAAGTGAATCAACCAATGCGCCTTGTCTGGTAAGAGGCAGCAAAAATCCGCTTTGGCCTCCGTACACCATATCTAAATAATTATCACCGTCTATATCTGCAATTACAGGTGATGAGTAGATTTGCTGTCCTGTAGGAAGTTCCCATATTGTTGCAAGCGTTACTGCATTAAGTTTGTAAACAACTCCGTCTATAGTTGCAGCCATTAACTGCGGTGTTCCGCTCTTATCTAAGTCTGCTAGTACAGGTGATGAAACAAAGCCTGCTCCTAAATTTCTTGATGTAACTAAGTTACCGCTGTTATCATAGATGTAAATTGTTCCTGATGCAGTTGTTACAATTATTCTGTATGTTGAGCTGTTTATCTTTGCAATTAAAGGCGATGAATAAACTGCGCTGTCTAGTGTTCTTGTAAATCTTACGCTTCCGTCTGAGTTTAGTACTTTTAATGATTTATCTAATGTTCCTATTACAATTTCTTTTGTTCCGTTGCCGTCTAAATCAACCGCTGCCGGTGAAGGCATTATAATAATATTTCCAAAATTATCTTCTGTGTTCTGCACCTGAACCGGGAAACCTGTTAATGCTGCTCCGCTGAATGAATATGCATACATCTTGCCGTCACCTGAAAGCACTACTATTTCTTTTTGTCCGTCATTGTTCAAATCAACAATCATTGGTGAAGATTTAATTGCCTTCGGAGTTTGTTTCGGGAAGCCGGGCAAGCTTGCTCCGTTTTTATCCACAGCGTATAGTTTGCCATCATCTGAACCGAATGCAATTACTCTGCTTCCGTTCGGATTTAAATAAACAGCCGCTGTAGAACGGATAAGTCCGCCTGTTGTTACAGGGAAACCGCTTACTTCTGTTCCGTTTGTTTTGTATGCGTGAAATTTTTTGTCATAGGAGCCGACTAATATTTCTAATTTATTATCGTTATCTATATCTGCTAATTTCGGTGAGCTGAAAAAGCTGCCGGCAGAATCTAAAAATATAAGCTCATCCGTTGTATATCCGAAATTTTGTAATTTGTTTAAGAGTGCGTTTTTATTTTTCTCTCCCGAAAAAGCATAATCTGTAGGCACCACTCTTCTTGTCCAGACAAGGTTTGCCTCAGGTGAATTATACCATTCCGTTTCAGCTTTTCTTGAGCTTAAAATATATTTATTAAATTTCGGGAATGATCTCCATAGTGCGCTGGGCGGACCTTCAAGAGGCCACTTCCAGTCGTATGGAAGTCTGTATGCAAGATCTAAAAAATAACCGTAAAGTTTTGTATCGACATCAACATTATTATCAACGTTTTGAGTGTTCCCTAAAGTACCTGCAATTGATGCAATATCAATTTGTTTGTTGAGTTCGTTTATTAAAAATGGTCTTGAGTTTGCTCTTGTATAGTTAGTCGAGTTTACTGAATTAGGATCAGTAGTAATTGTTAATGTAGCAGTATACCCTTTTACAACACCTACCTGCTGAGTTTCAACATTTGTAAAAGTTCTTCCGGGCTGGGGAGGAAGCGCATTGTATGTATTAGGAAATACTTTAGCTTCAACACCGTCTGAGAAATTAGCATTTGTATATCCTAATCCGGGAACAGGTACTCCGTTAGAATCTCTTACAACTAATGTAGCTGTAGAATTTCCCGGTATTTTTAATAAGTGATAAAATCCGTTTACGAATGCAGAGCCTCTTGCTAATGCTTCGTAATCAAAAACTATTTGTGAAATTTCATTTGAATTATTGAATGTAATTCTTTCTCTCATACCTACTACAAAATCATTCACGTCCCAGTCATTCCATCCGCTCCCTTTTAAATCTTCGAATGCTGCTATATATGAACTGTCTGTAGTTCTTGTAGGGTTTCCGATGTTTTCATCAAATCCGTATCCTCTGAAATTTGCACCGTTGAATTGTCCTGAAAAATAAACAACAGACTTATATCCAACTGCAGCATCTACAGCAATGACTTTTACAGTAACCGTTACGCTGCCGCCTGTTTGCCCGTTCAATGAACCTATATTCCAGGTTACAACTCTGCCCGAAGCAGTTCCGCCGCCTGTTGCTGATACAAACTGAGTGCCTTCAGGAATCGAATCAATCAGTCTTCCGTTTGAAAGTCCCGATGTTTCGTTATTTGCATATTTTATTGTGTAAGTGACGTTTGTTCCAATAGGAGGCATTACAGTTTGTCCGTCTGTTATATATGCAATTATATTTTTGGTAGAGTTTGTAGCAGTTCTTCCGGTGAGATTCCATGTATAGGAATTACCATAATTAACCCAAAGCCCCCATACAGCTATCTGTCTTCCTGCCAGATAAGATGTCGGCTGGCCTCTGTTTATATCTCCCGGTTTAAAATAATTTTTTACTCCTGAACCGTCGTTTACCGGAATATTTACAGCTGCTCCGGTGTTATTGTAACCGTATGAGATAAAATAATATCCGTTACCGTAATTTGTAACATTTTCTATAACAGGAGATACAGATTGCGAGAATGTAACTGAAGAAATCAGCATAAAGCAAAACGTGCTGATAAAAAGTAGTGTTTTTTGCATGGGGTTAGTATTGGTTAAATATTATAAATGGTTAATTATAACTCTATATAGTGTATTATATCAATTCCTATACCATTTTTTCAAGTCAGTTCAAAGATATGTTTTATTAATAATTGATGCAGGTAAAATCTATTCCGTAAATAAACGGACAAAGTTCGTTAACTTCATTAAGAAGTAAGTATATTATCGGAAAGAGATAAGTAAATTTAAAAAATCTCTAAGAAAAACCTTCCCGAAATGCCGGGAAGGTTCAGAGAATTGAAATTACTTCTTATACATCTTGAAATCTTTTATAGCAATATAAGGTATTACTCCACCTGCAGTGCTGGCTTTTATCGTAAGGTAGAACTGAGCATTAACTTTTATCGAAGGCACAGTTACATTTACTGATTTATATGTATTTGTTGGTGATGCATCTCTTAAAGTATAAAGTCTTGTATCGCCTGCTGCATTGATATACACTAATGTATCATTTGTGTTGCTTGCTGCTTTATAGGAAAATACAATTCGTGTACTATCTCTATCTGTAAAATTCATAGAACTGGAAGTTATGTTCCTGGTATAAGAAACGTTGCCGCTTCCGAATGAGCCTGAAATGGAATCGGATATAGCGGTTGAGAACATCTCAACTTCGCCTGTAGTTGGAGTCGTAGGATTATCGTCTGATTTGCATCCTGCATAAATGAATGCTGAAGCTAAAAAAAGATAAATAATAATTTTCATAGAATGATTTTTAAAGTTGTTTTTGTTAATAAATAAATTTGGCGTTGTTCTTAAACACAACGAAGCAAATTTAAAAATTTCCCAAAGTATATGCAGGAAGATTAATTCAAAGCTTTCCCCAAAAAAATAATTCTTTTTGTTAAATATTAGAGTTTATACACTTGAATTATCAATGTATAACTGAAACTTATCTTTCCTGAAAAAACAATAGAGAAAACATCGTTTTCCCCGGGAAACAGTACTTACTTTACAAGCAGCATCTTCTTTGTTTCAACAAACTCCCCTGCTGATAATTTATAATAATATACGCCGCTTGAAAGCTTCGATGCATTAAACGTCACTGAATAACTTCCTGCGTTTTGATTTGCATTCACCAGTTCATATACTTCCCTGCCCATCATATCAAAAATTTTCAATGTAACATAATTCGAAATTGGTAATTCGTAATTTATTTTTGTTGAAGGATTAAAGGGATTCGGATAATTCTGGCTCAGCATAAATTTATCAGGTATGTTCGTTCCCGTATGTGTTACATTTACTAAAGGATTATCGTACTCCACAACAGTTCCTAAATTCCCCACTGCCCAAGCTAAATTTCCATCGTCATTAAAATGCACTGCATTCAATTGATTAAAGCTTCTTCTCGGAGGCGCTGCCCATGTTACTCCGCCGTCAGTTGTCATAAATGTATATCCGCCTCCGCCGACTGCAATTCCTGTCAGCGCATTCGCAAAGTCCATTCCCCAGATTGACTGCCCTAAGTTCGCGCTGTTCACCCAGTTCGTTCCGCCGTTTGTTGTTGAATACATTTTACCTGCCGAGCCTGATGCAAATCCTGTCAGCTCATTTGCAAATGCAATTGCAAACATACCTATCATGCTGCCATCGTTCACTTGCTGTACCCAGCTTTGCCCGCTGTTCGTTGTCTTATAAACTTTTCCGTTCAGACTGCCGCATACGTAACCTGTATTCTCATTGAGAAAGTCCATGTTCCATGTCAGAAAAGTTGGTTCCGGCGGAGTTAAAGCATTCCAGTTAGTTCCGCCGTTTGTAGTTTTCAAAACTACTCCGCCCTCTCCGCCAATAAATCCTGTAGTTGTATTTAAAAAATCAACTGCCAGCAGATCATTAGTTCCGGCTGTTGATGCCTGTGATATCCAGTTAGTTCCGCCGTTAGTTGTCGCAAGTATCACTCCGTTATATCCGGCAATGTAAACAATGTTCGGAGTAACTGCTTTTACATTTGCAAGCTGAGTTGTAACTCCTGTTGTCAGAGTCGAGTATGTTAAGCCTTCATTTGTTGTCTTTGCAACAAAGCCTGAATTACCGGAAATAAATCCTACTGAATTACCTGCAAACGATACTCCGTTAAGAGCTCCGGTAGAAACTCTTTTACTTATATCCGTCCAGGTAAGCCCGGCATCAGTTGATTTTAAAATCCTTCCGCTCTTTCCTCCAATGTATACAGTATTATTATCAGCAAATTTCACAGTGAAAAAATCATCAGTAAAAGCAGTAGTTATAATGTCCCATGTCTGCCCAGTATTAGTAGTTCTCAGAATTTTTCCGTCAGTTCCGGCAACAAGCCCCACTGCATTTGTTGGATTAAAATCTATCGAGTATAAAATAATCGAGCCTGTATTGTTTCCGTAAACTGAATCCCACGTTACACCGCCGTTTGTTGTGCGGGCAATTCTTTGTCTCTCCCCTAATACAAATCCTGTCATCCCTGTTCCTGTAGTTAAAAACTTTATGCAGCGGAAATCATCAGTCGATGGTCTGAAAATTGTAGGAAGCAAAGTAAATGTTGCGCCGCCGTTAGTCGATTTTATAATTGTGTTATCGCTTGCGCTGCCCCAAACAGTATTTGCATCAGTCGCATCGGTACTCCATATTGTTTTTGTTGTCACTCCCGGATTTGTCTGTGATACCCATGTAGCACCGCCGTTAGTAGTTTTCTGTATAAATCCGCCGAATCCCATCATCCATCCGGTAGATGCATCAATAAATTTCAATCCGTACTTTGTAGTATCAATTGAAGCTGAAAGTGCTGTCCAGTTAAGCCCGCCGTTAGTAGATTTTAAAGGCTTATCAGTCTGTCCCCCTCCTATGGCATAACCTAATGTACCAATAAAAGTTACTCTTCTGAAAGGACGCTCAGGCAATGCGCTTTGCACCTGCCATGTTGTACCGCCATCAAATGTAAGCATTGTTTCGCCAATGCTGATTCCATATGTAACTCCGATAATGTTATTAGTATTGAAAGCATGAAAATCATAAACGTCGTTCACAGTCGGGTACGGACTTCGCAATATCCATTGAGAGTATGTGGTTGAAAAATTTAAAAAGATAATGCTAAAAATGAAAAGGGGAAGAATAGACTTTTTCATGGGAAAATTATTTTATTAATTAGAATAATTTAAGAATAATTAAACCAATAGAAAAGTATCTTTGAAAGCCTGTTAAGTGAGGTTAAGCACTTAATCTACCATGTACAATGCGCCTACTTCACCAGCAGCATCTTTTTAGTCTCAACAAATTCATCGGTGATGAGCTTATAGAAATAAACTCCCGATGGAAGCACTGAGGCATTATTTGAAGCGTTGAATGTCTCTTCAAAAACTCCTGCGCTTAGTTTTTGATTTACTAATTCATCAACTTCTTTACCCAATGAATTGTAAATCTTTAATGAGACAAAAGAAGATTTCGGAAGCTCGAATCTTATTTTAGTTGTAGGATTAAAAGGATTGGGATAATTTTGCCCGAGCTTATAATTTTGCGAAGCTATAATTGAAATATTTTGTATTGAGACCTGATTTAAATCTCTTCTATAAATGCCATTGTTAGCGGGAGCGAATATGTAATTTCCGCATTTTGTAATTGCATTAAACTGAAACTGGCTGCCATTTGGAATTCCCTGATTGATTGGATACCAAAGCTGTCCCTGATTTGTTGTCATAAAAATGCCATCGTTACATCCGACAACTAAATTATTGTTGAATTTTGCTATAGCATAAACAGGATTATAGAAAGGAGAAATACCGTTATTAACTAAGCTCCATAAAGCCCCGTTATTAGTTGTTCTGAATATCTGCCCGTCGTATGATGTTCCGTAAATGTATCCGTTATAATTCACCATGGAAAAAATAGTAGTCTGTGACGGAAATCCGTAATTAACTTCTGTCCATGTTAATCCGTTATTAGTAGAACGGTATACTCCTAATCCGGTTGTAGCTGAAGATCCTAATATTCCCACAAAAAGATTGGAGCCGTTCACGCAGAAACAAGAAATATGCTTTTCATCGAGGAAAGTCGAGGGCTTAGACCAGTTCACACCGTTATTCGATGTTACATACACTCCGTCAAGGGTACCCGCAAATAGTAAATCATCTTTTTCAATAAAACAGTAAACAGGAGTGGTTACGATACTGCCTGCACTTGGAAACCATGTCTTACCGCTATCAAGTGATTTATAAACACTAACTGATCCCGGAGGAGTTCCGTTTACATCGATTCCAAGAAATACTTCATTTCCTTTCGTATAGAGAGCCTTAGAGAAATCTGAATTTGTTGGAAAAGGAAGTCCCTGAGTAGGAAATGTCCAATGCACACCAAAATTCGTAGTATATGCAATTCCTTTCTTTCCCGAAATCAGAGTATTGCCGATTGAAGTCATACAAAAGCCGACAACACTATCACCGACAGATTGACCCGGAATAGACCACTGTGCCTTGACACTTGAAGGGATAATTGCTAAGTTTGTTAATAATAACGTAATTATAACAAATATTTTTTTGTAAAAATGTATCATGTACTCTGCAAAATAAAGGATTTTTTTGCTACCTGCAAATTAAAATTTTCTACCTCCGATAAAAGTAAACAATCTTTTGAAACTCAATTATATATAAACAACCAAAAAATATAGTGTTGAACTATTTTTTAATTAACAACGTTTTTATAGTTGAAATGTTTATCAAAGAAGTATCCTCACTATACTATTTCTTACTTTCAAAACTAAACAATTCAAAAACAGTTTTAATTTCATTATTTACTCAAATACTTAGCGGTATAGTATTTGATATACATTGTATAACTTCAAATTATATACCAAGTAATTTGCAATTAACAACCATGAGAATAAAAAATAATAAATTAAGCAGTAAGTTTCAGTATTCTTTTACTGTGGTATTACTGTTTTTATTTTTAGGAATTTTTTCAAATTCATATTCACAAGTGTCCGGCATGTGGTATGCTCAATCCACCAACGATACTAATTATACATACAATTCAGTTTACTTCGCAAATGATTCAGTCGGATGGGTTTGCGGTACTCATGGAAAAATATTTTACACATCTGAGGGTGGAGATAGTAATCATTGGCACGTTCAACTGACTGACTCTTATGAAAATCAGCTTCAAAAAATTGTCGGTATTCCCGGATCGGAAAGATATGTTTACACATGCGGGTATGTAGCAAACACAAATCCGGCGCAAAGTGTTTTTCTGCAAACAAATGACGGCGGTAATTTATGGACTACTACACGGGTTCCCTTTATTGATTTCAAAACACTTCACTTCATTAATGCCTTTACCGGTTTTATCGTAGGCGGAAGATTTGATGATGTTAACGCCGGACGAATTTATAAAACTACTAACGCAGGTACCGGAACTACAAATCTGACTTTCTCAAGTTACAGCGATAACTCAGTTCTGACTCTCGGAACATTCAGAGCAATATCATTTATTAATACTAATACAGGCTGGATATCAGCAACTAATTCTTCCAACAACACTACCCTGCTGAAAACAACTAACATGGGTGTAAACTGGAATGTTACAGGAAGCACAATCAACGGCATTTACATCAACGATATAAAATTTATCAATGAACAAACCGGTTGGGCATGCGGCGGCGGCACAGAAGGAAACAGAGCAAAGATTTTAAAAACTACTAACGGCGGACAAACCTGGTCAATTCAAACCTTCGCAAACTCAAATATGTTCAAGTCAATGAGCTGGCCTGCGTACTTCAGTACTTACAGAGGATTTATATGTGGAGAGAACGGACTTGTATACGTCTCTTATGATTTAGGTGAAACATGGATAAACCAAATAACTCCCAATATAAATAACCTGAACGGCATCTATTTTATCGATGCTATAGTAGGATGGGCAGTAGGTAATAACGCCGATGTAATCGCTACTTATCATGGCGGTGTTTCTGTTCAGAATATTTCTACTCAGGTGCCGGATGCATATAAAGTTTATCAGAACTATCCGAATCCGTTCAACCCGACGACTACTATAAAGTTCGATATATTAAAGAGCAGCTATGTAAACCTTCAGGTCTTTGACCAGACGGGAAGAATGGTTGAAGAGCTTGTCAATGAAAGCCTTAAGCCGGGTTCTTACTCAGTTAACTGGGATGCAAAGAACAGGCCGAGCGGGATTTACTACTATAGAATTTCAACTCCGGAGTTTACAAAGACAATGAAAATGAGTTTGGTTAAATAAATTAGTAAAAGAGAGAGAAATAAAGCCCTTTTTGAAGAAATTTGAAAAGGGCTTTTTTGTGCTCAAAAAAAGTCGGAAAAAAGTCGGATTTTTAAACACAGATAATTATGATTTATATGATGGCACAGATAGTTGAATTTTTCTCTTGTTGTCATTCCCGCGAAGGCGGGAATCCAATCATGTTCACAAGTCGGGAAAAGGTCGGATTTTATGCCATCCGATATTGTAAAAACAATACAAGCATTTTTTTTTGTTAACTAATACTACTTTGTACAAACTAATTCTCCCCTTGAGGGGAGTCCGACCATAGGTCGGGAGGGGTGTTTGAACGAACACCCTCCGTCTCGCTTTGCTCGACACCTCCCTCAAGGGAGGAATTTTGAGTTTCTTTCCCTATTTGTGTATCATTATCTATTTTAAAAAGTCGGATTTTTACTGACACTTTCCTTTTTAACTTTTACACTTTTAAAATTTTTCTCTCTCCTCGTCGGATTTTTGTCGGATTTTCAAAACCTCGGTATTGTTTTTACAATGTTTCTGATTTTGAATTTCAGAGCTTATGTCGGATTTTAAAAACCTCCGTATTGTTTTTACAACATTTTCATTTTTGGTTTTCCGACACTGTGTCGGATTCTTGATTTCAATTACGAATTACGAATAGATTTTTAAAAGCCGGGTTTCCTATATCATATAATCAGAGAATGCCTTAGGATTAATTTAAGAAGATTTTTATAAAGTAGAAAGAAGATGCTCCCTATTACTATATATAGGGAAGAAATATTTTTTTGGGATTGACAGAAGATTTATGAAGTGATGCTTTTTTGTTAGTCAACATGTACTAACGCATACGCCTCGCCGTTGTTGGTGTTGTCACCAACAACCATAATTTATGTTATCGCTTATTTTCATATCCTTGTGGTTGTTGGTCAGAAGACCAACAACGGCTGAAAATTCCAGATCAGGCGTTATACCTAAATTATCTGTTGCGCCTACATTGGGCATTCCTACAAAAAACCAATTGTCACTCTCGTGAGGGATTGTTCTGTATGTAATTGAAATCATTTCTGCTGTCTCATCGTCTTTATTGGCAAACTCCCACTTGCTTTTATTACTATTATATGTCCAGTTATTGTACCTTGTCCAATCAATTGTTTGAGTCGCATCCAGATATTCCAGTACCTCTCTATTTAAAGAACCATAAAAAAATCCACGGCTTATATAATAATCAGCAGGTTCGGGCATCATTACATAAACTTCATCTCCTATCAAATCGAGTTGACCCATAGACATCTCGCAGAAAAAATCTGTGATAGTATAGTTTTCATATCTTGACATAAAAGGGGTACTTTTTGAGCCCACGGTGTTTGCGACCGATTTATTATCAGAGGTGTGAGGATTTTCCGGAAATGGATTAGAAGGATTCTGGAATCTATTTGGCCACATTGTATAACCCCAACCGTTAAAATCATCATCAGAAAATATAACATATACGAATAAACCTCTTACAAATTCACCTTCGTTCGGTGTCTTAGTGGGGATTCTATATCCGCCGATAGGGCTGGTTACTCCGCAAAAACCTTCACCTGATTGCGATTGCGCGGGAACTGAACAAATTAATATAAAAAATAAAACTGCATTTATAAAAATTTTAAGTTTCATTACTTTTATTTTTATCTCACCTTGCGAAAGCGGAGATTATATACTCGTGAGCGGTCAACTTTTGAGAATATATACTGCTTGAGCGGGGTGGGGGTTTTAAAAATCTGTTAATTAAGAGTGATTTGAATATAATTATTCCTTAAGCGGACTCTCTTAAAACAAAGAATCACTTTTCCTCCTTTTTAAATTTTTAAAATTACTTTATAAACGACATTGATTTTGCTGATATCAATAACCCATCACTGAACATACAATAGAAATAAATTCCACTTGAGCGCTCAGAAGCATTCCATTGGACCTTATATTCACCCGGACTAAAATTTTTATCCACCAATGTCTCAATTTCTTTTCCAAGAATATCAAACACTGTTACTTTCACTTTACTGTTATATGAAATTTTGAATTTAATATTTGTATCAGGGTTGAAGGGGTTAGGATAGTTCTGCCCTAGTTCAAATTTATCGGGAATAAAATTAGTGGTCTGCTGAAGACCTGTAAGCACTCCGTATTTAAGCGTTGCAATTCCATTTACGCCTCCCATGGTCTGGCTGTTGCCTGTTATATAAATATTGCCTGAAGTATCCGTAAGTACTTTTATCGCTTCATGATTTCCGTTAGGAAAATTATTATTGTAGGTAAGCAAATATCTTTGCTGTCCTGCAGGAGCATAAACAATCGTGAGATATTTGTATCCAAAAAGATTATCATTACTTTTTCCTGTTACAATGCAGTTACCTAGTTTATCAACAGCAATTGAAGCACATCTGTCATCGCTGTTATGAACAGGACTGTATTTTTGGGTCCAAATTGAATCTCCGCTGCCATTATACCTTAAAGATGCATAATCCCAGGCAAGTTCCATTGTATCACCGCTTACTCCTGTTATAAAAGAATTGCTATTTTTATCAATTGTAAAATCACTGAAATTATTGTTATCTCTTAACACTGTAGGAT
>CALJIG010000112.1 GCA_937974175.1 uncultured Ignavibacteria bacterium | reverse complement strand
TTAAAAAAAATTAATAATCCGGAAAATTATTAGAGTAGTTAGTTCATTTTTTGAACGGAGAAGCGGTTTTTTGTGTGCAGGGAGTTTCCTTCAAAAACTATTTCTATATAAAAATAAAAGAAATCCTAACAAAATCCTAACAAATTACCGAATCATATATTATCGGCTGAGCTTTGGATTTTTGTTTTGTAAAAATTACAGGTTCACGTAAAAAAAAACTCCTGACGGCTTGCGCCAACAGGAGTTTTATATTTTAAAATTAATAATTAGAATTTAGATTTAACTCGTATTTCGTAATTTGAAATTCGTAATTACTTCACAAGTACCATCTTCAGTGTTTTAGCAAAAGATTTACTTCCGCCTTCAGCATTAATTGTATAGAAATATATTCCGCTTGAAAGATTTGCCGCATTGAATTCCGCTGCATAGCTTCCTGCGCTTTGAGTTTCATTATTTACAATTACCGATACTTCTTTTCCGAGCGCATCAAATATTCTTAAAGTAACCTTACTGTTGAAAGGCAAATCATAAACTATCTTTGTAGTAGGATTGAACGGATTAGGATAGTTCTGCCTTAAGTTAAAGTTGTTCGGAATTTCCGATGTTAACGGAGTAACATTAATACCAAGTGTGTTATACTTTCTTGTAACAATCCAGTGAAGCGCATTTGTCTGGCTTTGCCCGTTATCGAAGTTACCGTTAGCATATCCATAGTTCGGCCAGAAGTTTAATGCCACATCGGGATATGCCATAGCCTGCACACCTATTCCAATTGTCGCCCACTGCTTTGCAATTACATTTGTATTGGAAGGGTTAAAGCAGTCGGTAAATTTCCATCCGTTAGGGGAGAAGTCATACATTGTCTGGCAGAAACTTATATCGCCCCAGAGTTTTTCTGTAACAGGAGTAATCGGCACAACCTGTATTCCATTAGAATAATAGTTTACAGCACCGAAAAATGTTTTAGCATCAATATATCCCTGATATAAATTTGTTATTGTTTTGAAAGCATTAGTATATATTGTCGGATATGTCGGGTTAGTATTTTTTATGTGATAGTACTTTTGCGCAGCTCTTATTTCCTGCTGAAGCATTACGGCTCCCTGATACTTCATATTATCATTGCCAGCTGCAAGCCCCAGAAGATACAAGCCATACCAGGCATTGGCTGCTTCGGAGGAACTCTCCTGATTTTTACCGCCGCCGTAGGGAACAAGACCGTTAGCCCATGAATTTCCATCGAACCAGTCCTTGTATCTTTGCAGTGTAAAATAGTTATCAGTTCTGCTTGGGTTTGCAATATCCCGCGCAAGGTCAGTTATTCTGTTAAGATACTGATTACTGTTGTTTGTAAGGAATGAAGGATTTTTTCTTGCAATAACTGCTGCTGCATATAAATAATAACCGTAGTGGAAATGGTGGTCATTGTATCTTGCGCTTCCGAAATCCTGATCGTAGCTATCGTAAGATTTACTTGAAATAATTCCTCTGTATTTTGAATCGAACATCATCGAATCCCGGTCTCCCGCAGGAGTATTAGGGTTCAGCGTACTTTTTCCGTCAAGCCATCTTGCAAGATTGTTAGCAAGGAGTGCTCTGTAGTTAGCAGCGGTTGTCTGCATTGAAGCATAGCGCGCATTATCCCTTTCATATAATTCATCGCATATTGTTATTATGCGTCCCTGCTTTGCAAGAGTTTTACCTGCGCTGTAAATATCGACCCATTGATTCTGAGGCATAAAATATACTGTATCGAGAAGAGCATAACGCTTTATAGAGTCACACCAGCTGAGAGGTACATTTGTTAAAGTGCCTTGATGCGGATTCCACGAGTATTGCGGAAGCTGTTCCGTCATTACCCATGTTTTTTTCTTCACTTCACTCAACGTTCCTTTTATAACCTGATAATTCATTGTTTGAGAAGTTGAACCTGCAGGAAGCATATCAACGTGGTGCGGCATTGCCATCATTAATAATGAATCGTTGCTGCCGAATGAAGCTTCGTTGTATCTTGTGAAAACATAATTCATTGTAGCAGTTGTTGCGCTGCTGTTTGCAACATTTACCTGTACATTTCCTTTAACAGGAACAAACTTAGCAAATGCATCAAGCATAGTTTTGCGGGCAGTTGAGTCCTGAGCCTTCGGGTCATTATTATATGTAATATGCGCTGCGCGAATGTAACCTGTAAATGGTGTAGATGATACTAAACCGACTTTACCTGTTGCATTACTTACAGTAAAAGTTACAGGAGTCGATGTATATATCATCCATGTTTGCGAACGGAATGGGCCGTTCGGGTCGCCGTTATTCGTTTTAATTTTAAAAGATGTACCTGTGAATGAAGCGCCGGGAGGAGCATTGGTATTATTTATTTCCAGTATTGCAGGTATCGGAAAATATACTGAAGGAGTAACGTTATTATAAATCATTGTTGCATAAGGCATTCCTCTTACTATCGGAGCGTAATAATACTGGTTTGTATTTGCAGTATTAAAAAATTTTATGTTGCAGGATATTTCAGTATAGTCATTCAGTACAACAGGAGTATAGTTCTCAATGTTGTCCGGAGTTCCAAAAAATAAAAATTGGCCGTTATCCCATGCAACATTCGGGAACGCTCCGCCATTCTGCACTATCTGGAACGGTTTATACTGAACAGCAAGCAGGGCTTTCGGATTCGGATTACCGGTGTATTGATTTCCAATGCCTATCTGATACGGATATACAAAAATGTTATTCTGACCAAGTGTGCTTGAAGTATCCGGCCACGGGTTTCCTCTCAGGTAAAACATATTGAACCATGCATTGGTCGGATAGGGAACTGTCAGACTATCCATGTATTTATTAAGCGGAATTTTGTTTACAACATGCTGCCATGAGCTTTGTTCAGGCGAAGTTGAGAACGGCGAGCCGTAGTTCCACTGTGAGTAAGAATTTCCTGCTATAAATAAAAGCAGAAATAAAACGGGGTATAACTTTTTCATAAATATCTCCCAATAAAATGATTATTGGAATCTATTTCATTTCTAAATACAATGCTTTATGGGGGTGAGCAGTATCAGGCAATGTAGTCCGAACTAAAATAAATTCACATAAGATAAAAAAAAAAAAAAATTAACGACAATATAAGT
>CALJIG010000111.1 GCA_937974175.1 uncultured Ignavibacteria bacterium | reverse complement strand
TTCAAAATTAATTTAATATAATGACCCCTAGAATTTTTATATCATCTACAATTTATGATTTTGCCGATCTCCGCTCAGCTATTAAATATTATTTAGAAAACCTAGGATACGAAGTACAACTTTCCGAATTTAATGATTTTAAAATAGACCCGTTAAAAGATTCCTATAATAACTGTTTAGATAACATTAAAAATTGTGACTATTTTATACTTTTAATTGGAAGTAGAAAAGGTGGTATGTTTGATTTAACTACATCTATTACACAAAAAGAATATCAAACTGCATATGAATTAGCAAAGGATGGAAAAATTCGAATAATTAATTTTGTCAGAAAAGTTGTCTGGGATATAAGAGAAGACAGAAAAGATTTAAAAAAATACTTAAGTCAAGATAGTTTTAAAAAGTATAATATTTCTGAAGAAGACTTGTTAGACATCATTAATCATGATGGTAAATTAGTTAAAGACTCTGATTTTATATTTAATTTTATAAATGAAGTGGCTCGTAATAAGGAAATGAGCGAAGCTTTGTCAAAAGGCAAAGATTATCCAAAGTCAAACTGGATTCATCAATTTAGTACTTTTAAAGATATTGCTGACATGCTTTCAGTGGAATACAATTTGAAATATGATTTACAAACAAAAACTATTTTAAAGTATTTGAAAGATGAATTTACTAACAACTTCATATTGCTAACTTATAAAAACGAATCTTCTACTATGCCAATATTTTGGTATGGTAGATTTTTAGAAACACTAGACTGGGAAAATGAAGATATGAAAATAAAAGAGCATATTAAAATCAATGAAGAAAATTTAATTGGTTTTTGGTTTTTCTTACTATACAGTGTAACTTTTAATGTGAAAACAATTTATTTAGAAAAAATTATTGATTCCGGTTTTTATTTGAAAATTGATAACATTAATGATACTAAAAATTATTTACAAATAAGTGAGAACCTTATTCAATTAAGAAAAGAAGTAGAAAAATTGAAAAGTTTAGAGAAGATATTAAACACAGAAGAAATAATAAAACAATCAAAAGAAGTTACAAAAGCACTAAATAATAGAACAGAAATGAATATTTTTTTTGCTGGATTATTACCCTATCGAATGCTGTATGAATCTTTGTACAACGTGTATCATTTAATAGGTGGACTTTATAATGCAATATTTGAAAACAATTTTTCAATTTTAACCAACCTCAAATTGCTTTCATATGAACCATTTAAAAATGAAAAAAAGTTTAATAGATTTTCTTTCAATGAAGGGAAGGAAAAGTTAAAAATCTTTTCACTATATTTTTAAACCTCCCCCTATCCCCCTCCTTATAAAGGAGGGGGAAGAATTACTGATGCTGATACTGTTCAAATCCCCCCCCCCAACAAAAAAACTCCATCCTGCATTGAGCAGAATGGAGTTGAGTGCCACTCCCCTCTTTTGCGGGAAAAACATTTCAGAGGAAAGTTAATCAGTACTTCGCCGGGGTAACCATAAGTTCCCGTACTGATTGCCAGGGTGAAATCCGCTGTTCAATATATCTTACCTAAATTGAATCAGGAATTTTAGTACTATATAAAATACAATTCTTAATTTATTTATACAAACTCGATAAGTAAGAATTTTTATATATAAGAACGATTTTAATTTTATATTGTGAGGATAAAAATGAATAAGGATTAATAATTGTGTAGAGACGCAAAATTTTGCGTCTCTACGAATGACAATTATGTTCAAACCAACATGTCTCCCCCTCCTTAACAAGGAGAGCTGGTCCCGCCAAAGGCGGGATGGAATCATACGGACATAAAAAAACTCCATCCGAAATGAATTATATTTCTTACACAAAAACTAATTCTCCCCTTGAGGGGAGTCCGACGAAGTCGGGAGGGGTGTTTGTTGATTATTTCAAACCTCCCCCTATCCCCTTCCTTAGAAATTGCGAATGCTGAGATTTTCCGTTGCGAAGCTGGAGCCCCGCTAAAGCGGGATGTACCACATCGCAACGAGAGTAGTTTTTTCCCCATAAAAAAACTCCATCCGAACTGAATCGAATGGAGTTTGATATTCTTATATCTATTGCATTCCCAACGAGGACGTTGGGAATGAGAATCTTAAGTAGTATATAAAAAAAACGTTCCAACGCCGAAGCCCCGCTAAAGCGGGATGTACCACATTAGAACGAGTTGTATTAGAATTATTAATTACTCATTATTAATTACCAGCTTTGCTGGTCCCGCTTTAGCGGGATTAATTGAGCAAAGTTTATCTGCGCTCTTTCGGTTTTGCAACTTCAAGATTAACGCGTACACCTTTAATGTTTTTATCTTTCATCTGTTCAACAACATCCTTGGAATATTTTTTATCGACTTCAACAAAGCTGAAACTATCAAGCATACTTATCTCGCCGATTGCTTTTGCCGGTACAGTTGTTTCACCTGCAATTGCTCCTACGATATCTTTAGGCTGAATGTTATCTTTTTTGCCGCCGTTTAAAAATAAGCGAACCATGTTCGGGTCGTTGTAGCTTCTTCCGCCGTCACGGTCACGGTCACCGCCGCGGCCTCTATCGCCGTCACGTCCGCGACCTTTATCAAAGCTGCTCTTGTTATATCCGTCTCTGTTGCCTCTGTCATCGCCGCCACGTGAATCTCTTGAACCGCCTCTATCTCTATCGCCGCCGCGTGAATCTCTTCCGCCGTCACGTTTTTTATCGCCCCATTTGCTTCCGCCGCCATCGCGTCCTTTTTTATCGCCCCATTTTCCACGATCTCCGCCTCTGTCACCACCTCTGTCGTTACCGCGTCTATCACCGCCGCGACCTCTGTCGCCGCCTCTATCATCTCTATCGAAGCTGGATGGCTTGAACTCTTCCTGCTTTGGAAGTTCAGGAACTGAATCAATTATCTGCTGCATCAAACCAAGAGCAATATCCATAGTATCAAAATCTTCTTCAAGAAGTCTTTCAATAATTGGTTTTACTTTAACTGAGTTTTCTCTTGCCTTCAGAATCGAAGCCTTAAGCTCAGTCATTTGTTGTGACTCTCTTATTTCTTTTACATCTGATATTGTAGGAATTTCTTTTTTAACGATTTTTGTCTTTGTATATCTTTCGATATCTCTCAGTTTGTAGAATTCTTTTCCGTTAACGAATGTGAACGCTGCGCCTTTACGACCTGCGCGGGCAGTTCTTCCTATTCTGTGAACATAATATTCTTCATCCTGCGGCATATCGTAATTGAATACTGCATCGATATCATCTACATCGATGCCTCTTGCAGCAACATCAGTCGCAACAAGGATTTCAATTTTACCTGCTCTGAACTTAGCCATAACTCTGTCTCTGAATAATTGTTTCAGATCACCGTGTAAGCCTTCGGCTGAATAGCCTCTTGCCTGTAAGTGTGAAACAAGATCATCAACAGCTCTTTTTGTATTACAGAATACCAGTGAAAGCACAGGGTCATGAATATCAAGAAGTCGTGTAAGCACTTCAAGTTTCATTCCCGGACGGAGTTCAAAATAGAACTGGTCGATGTTCGGCACCGTAAGTTCTTTATGAACAACTTTTACAATTTCAGGATCTTTCTGATATTTTTTTGTAAGCTGCATTATCGGCGGCGGCATAGTAGCAGAGAAAAATACTGTCTGCCTTCCTTCTGACGGAACCGATTTTAAAATTTCTTCAATGTCATCTCTGAATCCCATGTTTAACATTTCATCTGCTTCATCGAGCACAATCATTTTCACGTTATCAAGGTTAACAGTTTTTCTGTTTATGTGGTCAATCATTCTACCGGGAGTTGCGATGATAATCTGCACTCCGGCTTTTAAAGTTCTTATCTGCCTATCGATAGACTGACCGCCGTATATTGGTACGATGTGAACGCCTTTTTTATATTTGATAAGCTGAGAGATTTCCTCTGCGACCTGTATAGCTAATTCTCTGGTTGGGCATAGAACTAATGCCTGCACTTTTTTGGAAGATGCATCGATAAATTCCGCAATGGGAATTCCGAATGATGCTGTCTTGCCTGTTCCGGTCTGTGCCTGACCAATTACATCTCTTCCTGCTAGTATGAAAGGAATGGCTGCCGATTGAATCGGAGTGGCTTCTTCAAAGCCCATTTCAGCAACTGCTTTTTCTGTTTCTTTAGAAAGGGATAATTCTTCGAATTTCAATGTTTCCATAGTTTGAACGTGTCGTTCTAATCTGTTTAGATTTTTTAAATTATTAAGTCTCAAAATAAGTTTTGCGGGATTCGCCACGCGGCGAATGGATTCTTTGTGAACGGCTAAATTTATAGTAGATTTAATCTGTAATTAAAATACAAAAAATATATACCAATAGATACTTAATTCGTAATGGGTGTTTTGTAAGATGTTAACTGGTGATAAGATCCAATTCTTTAATTCTTTCAAAATGTTTCTGATTGTTAGAAGCTAACGGAATATTATTTTTAATGCAGATAGACGCTATGAAAATATCTCTTACATCTAATTTATTACCTGAACCGGTTAATTCTTTATCAATTTTAGATGCCATCTTACAAGACTCTATATCGAAATCAAAAATATGAATTGAATCAAAAAATTCAATCCAGAATTTATCTTCATCTGAATTATCACCGCGCAAAAGCTCGAATACGGTAATGACTGTAACTGCTATTAAATATTCTTCGGAAAGTTTGTAAAGGAGAGTTTCTTTTTTGCTTTTTCTTAATGCACGTTTATGCTCAATTAAAACATCGGTATCTAAACATGTTATCTCCAATCACTCAATCGTTTTCTTTTTTCTAAAAAACTATTGTATTCTTCATCTGACATTTCAGGCCAATTCGTAAGCGATTCTAGAAATTTTTTCTTTGATTCTGAAATTGTTTCATCAACAGGCTTTATAGTAAGCTCAAGATTTCTGTTAGTAAATTCTTTAGGAATTTTAATTCTTAAAATTTCTTCCTTTGAATTTAATATTTCTTTTATGTAATCCATAATTAAATTTAAGCTATTCTTCTCTGAATTTAAACACAAAATTTACAATAAAGAGTTCATTCCTCCGTTCTCGATACGAAGCTCCAGATTCGTATCGGATGGTTTTCCAATGTGGAGCTTGGTAAACAGAACAGCATGGGTGAAGTTATACATTTAACCTTTCCTGCTAATTAAGTATTTTACTAGCTTATAATAAATTTGGAAGACAAAAAACTACAAAACAAGCTAAAGAAAAGACCGATTGGCGTATTCGATTCCGGTATAGGCGGACTTACCGTTGCGAAATCGCTGTTCGATATACTGCCGAATGAAGATATAATTTATCTTGGAGACTCTGCCCGGCTTCCCTACGGTACGAAATCCAAAGAAACGATTATTTTATATTCGATTGAATGTCTGAAATTTCTTTTAAAGAAAAATGTGAAGTTCATCGTTGTTGCATGCAATACTGCATCAGCTAATGCACTGCCGTTTTTACAAAAGATAACGAAGGTGTCAGTGATTGGCGTAATAACTCCGGGCGCAGAAGCTGCAGTGAATATATCGAAGAGTGAACGAATCGGAGTAATTGCAACGATGAGTACTGTACAGACTGAATCATATAAAAAAGAAATTCATAAAAAAAATAAAGGCGCGAAAGTTTTCTCAAAGGCATGCTCATTATTTGTGCAATTAGCTGAAGACGGTTGGACAGATAATAAAATTGCCGAGCTTGTTGCAAAAGAATATTTGCAGGAATTCACCAAGCTTAACATTGACACTTTAATTTTAGGATGCACGCACTATCCTATCCTAAAAAATACTATACAGAAAGTTTTAGGAAAGAAGATTTTGTTGATTGATTCGGGAGAAGAGACTGCTAAGCAGGCGAAGATTATTTTAACTCAGAAGAATTTACTTAACACACAAAAGAAAGCCGGTGAGCATAAATTTTTTGTAACTGACTTTCAGCATAAGTTTAAAGATGTGAGTGAGAGATTTTTAGGACGGAAGTTGAATAAGGTGCAAAAGATAAAACTGAATTGATTTACTCTGGATATTCTCTGCCACTAAAACACAAAAGCACAAAATTTCACAAATAGAATTAAACTACAGGAACACAGATTTTATGATGAATATGATGTCACTGATAACGCAATTTTGAATAAATCTTTTTTGAAGAAATTTAATTATAATTTGAGTTTTGTGAATTTTAGTGTTTTAGAGATTTTGTGGCAGATACATAAATTTTAAACAAAGTATGACCAAACAAGAAGTTCTCGAAATTTTCAAAAAAGCTGAAGCATACCTTGAAGGGCATTTTGTACTTACATCGGGCTATCATAGTCCGCACTATTTTCAGAAGTCAAAAGTGTTTCAATATCCTGAGTTCAACTCAAAGCTTGCCGCAGGAATTATTGAAAAATTCAAAGGAAAGAAAATTGATGTAGTCCTTTCCCCTGCCGTGGGTGCAATTGTTCTGGGAAATGAAGTGGCGCGGCAATTAAACGTCCGATTTATTTTTGCTGAAAGAGAGAACGGAGTGATGAGCATACGCAGAGGATTTGAACTTAATGAAGGTGAAAATGTGTTAGTAGTTGAAGATATTATTACTACAGGAGGCAGCGTGCAGGAAGTTATTGATATGCTGAAAAATTATCCTGTGAAAGTAAATATAACGGGAGTAGGCTATGTGATTGACAGACAGAGCGGAGCGGACTTCGGAGTCGAGCAGCATGCTCTTGCCGAAGTTGAAGTAATAAAGTTTCCTACGGATGAAGTCCCTGACTGGCTGAATGAAATTCCAATCACAAAGCCCGGAAGCAGATATTTAAAATCATAAATTTTATGTTTAACGATTTTTATAATTTCATTGACCCGATAAGATATAATCTTATCGTTGCTGTTGCAATTTTTTTATCTTCGTTTTTATTTGCAAATCTCTTCGCCTATATTCTTAATAAAAAACTTTCAGACAGCTCGGCAATCAAAAGAGCCAAATTTTTTTCTGCCACATTCGTAAGGCTTATACTTCCGTTTGTCGGTTTGCTTGTTGCTGTAAAGTATGTAAGGTTCTCTTTAAAAGCCAAGGGCATTTTAGAATATGAACCCACTTTCTTACTTCTCGAAAACGTTATATTTGTTTTTGCTGTTGTCTTTGCAGGATACGTTGTATTCCGCGGCATTGTTTATTTTTTTCACAGGTATATAAGCCGTAAAGGAGAGGAAGCGGATATTGATGCAAATTTTTCATCCCTTCTTTCAAAAGTTTTAAAGCTTGTAATTTTCCTTGTAGCTGCAATAATTATTCTTGACCGTTTCGGAGTTAATATAAATTCATTCATCGTTTCACTTGGCATTGGCTCGCTGGCAATTGCATTAGCCGCTCAGGAAACACTTGCAAATATTATTGCAGGAATTGTAATTCTAATCGACAGACCGTTTAAAATCGGCGAAGTTATAAAAACTACTTCAGGTACAATAGGGACTGTTGAACAAATCGGAATACGTTCTTCCCGGCTGATTACTCTTGACGGAAAAATTTTAATCGTTCCCAATACTGAACTAACTAAGACAAGCATAACCAATTTAAGTTACGATGCCTATAATTACAAAATAAGGTTCCCCTTTATTGTTCCTTATGATATAAAAGCTGCCGATATTAAAAATAAAATCAAAGAAAATATTTTTAAATGCGCAGATGTTCTTAATGAACCTGCTCCTTCATTTGTGTTTTCAAAGTTCAATCCTTCTAATTATGAATTGATATTTATATGCTGGTGCAAGAACGGTGATAAAAATACTGAGATAGAAAATGAAGCAAAAGAATGTGTTTTAGGCTCATTGACTGAACTAGGAATTACTGATTTTATAAAATCCTATTCCTAATTTTTACATATTAGGAAATCTACAAAATAAGTATATTCATTTTTCCAAATTTTTCCACTTTTACATATAATATATAATGGATTTTAATCTTTCAGAACAAGAACTCGAAGTTCAAAAATTAGCACGTGATTTTGCTAATAATGAAATTGCACCTGTAATTGCTAAATATGATGAATCAGAAGAATTCCCTATGGAAATTGCTCAGAAAATGGGTGAGATGGGATTCCTTGGAATTATTTTCCCGGAAGAATACGGCGGAGCTGGATTTACAACAACTGAATACGCAATTATTATCGAGGAGATTTCTAAAATAGATCCTTCTGTGGGATTAACAGTTGCATCTCATAACGGACTTTGTTCAAACCATATTTATTCATTTGGAAATGATGCTATAAAGAAAAAATATTTACCTGACCTTACTTCAGGCAAAAGTTTGGGTGCGTGGGGTCTTACTGAAGCAGTTTCAGGAAGTGATGCAGGCGGTATGGCAACATCAGCTGAAAAAAAGAACGGTCATTATATTATAAATGGAAGTAAGATGTTTATAACACAGGGAACTGTGGGTGGAACTTATGTGGTTACTGCAAAAACTGATAAGACAAAAGGCAACAAAGGTATCTCTGCTTTTGTAATGGAAAAAGGCATGAAAGGTTTTACGCATGCACCGATAAAACATAAACTCGGAATGCGTTCTTCTGATACAGCTGAATTAGTATTCGACAATGTTGAAGTCCCTGCTGAAAATTTAATCGGTGAAGAAGGCGCAGGCTTTAATCAATGTATGCAAATTCTTAACGGCGGAAGAATAGCCATCGCTGCGCTTTCAGTTGGTATTGCTCAGGGTGCTTTAGATCTGGCATTGAAATATTCAAAGGAAAGAAAACAATTCGGAAAGACATTATCTTCGTTCCAGGGAATACAGTTTAAGTTATCAGATATGGCAATGGAAGTTGAAGCTGCAAGGCTTCTTACTTTAAGAGCAGCTAAGTTAAAAGACGAAGGCAAGCCGTTTGCTATGGAAGCTTCAATGGCAAAATATTATGCATCTGAGGCTGCATGCAAAGCAACAACAGAATCATTACAAATACATGGCGGCTACGGTTATATGAAAGAATTTATGATAGAAAAACTTTACAGAGATGTAAAACTTTTAACTATCGGTGAAGGTACATCAGAAGTTCAGAAGATGATTATTTCGAGAAATCTTCTTGATATTTACAATTAATCAATACTGAATATCTAATTAATTTTTAAAAGACCTGTCAGATTATCGATTTGTCAGGTTTTTTATTTTAAATCATTTTACAAAAATTTTTTACTACTTCTCGTTACGAAGCTCCTGCTTCGTAACGTTATTAAACACAACAAATTATAATGGGATTTTTTGATAAGTTCAAATTTTCAAAACTAAAAGAAGGCCTTACTAAAACTAAAGATGACCTTCTCGGAAAAGTAAACAGATTAATAAAAGCCACCGGAAAGATAGACGATAATTTTTTAGCGCAGCTTGAAGAAATATTTATTACATCGGATATCGGATTTGAAACAGCCGAGATATTAATCAAGAATATAAAGGAAAGAACTAAGACAGACAAATACGAAACTGAAGAAGAGCTTAACGGATTGATTCAGGATGAGCTGCGAAAAATATTTGCGATGTCAACATCGGAGTTCAAGACATTTGATTTCAATATTACAAAGAAGCCTTATGTAATAATGATTGTCGGTGTTAACGGAGTGGGCAAGACAACTTCTATAGGTAAGCTTGCATATAATTTTAAGAATGCCGGCAAGACAGTTGTGATAGGCTCGGCAGATACATTCAGAGCAGCGGCGAATGACCAGCTTGAGATATGGGCTAATCGCGCAGGCGTGGATATCATTCAGAATCCAAAGAGCAGCGACCCTGCAGCGGTGGCTTTCGATACGGTGAAGTCAGCGGTAGCAAAAGGTACCGACATAGTTATCATAGATACGGCAGGCAGGTTGCATAATAAATCACATCTGATGGAAGAGTTGAAGAAGATAAAGAGAGTGATTCAAAAAATTACGCCTGATATTCCCAATGAAATATTTTTAGCAATTGATGCAACGACAGGGCAGAACGGACTTAACCAGGCAAAGGAATTTTCAAAAGCTATGGAAGGACTTACGGGAATAATTTTAACTAAGCTGGACGGAACAGCGAAGGGCGGAATAGTGATAAAGATAAATCAGGAAATGGGTGTACCTGTTAGATTCATAGGAGTCGGAGAACAGATAGACGACTTACAGGAATTTGACAGCGAGAATTTTGTAAAAGCTTTGTTTGAAAAATAAAAATTGTCCGATAAAATAAAAATATTACCACAGGTTCTCTCCAATAAAATTGCAGCAGGAGAAGTTGTATCCAGACCGGAATCCGTAGTGAAAGAACTGATGGAAAATTCCATCGATGCCGGCGCTTCGAATATATGCTTAATAATAAAAGAAGCAGGAAAAAATTTAATTCAGGTTATTGATGACGGCATAGGAATGACAGAAGCAGATGCATTGATGAGCTTTGAAAGACATTCGACAAGCAAGATTGCAACTTATGAAGACCTCGAAAATATTTCTACGCTTGGATTCAGAGGAGAGGCGCTTGCTTCGATTGCATCTATATCGCAAGTTGAGCTGAAGACAAAGACGGAGAGTGAACAAGTCGGTACAATGATAAAAATTGAAGGCGGCGAGTTTAAGGAAGTAACTAAGGTAAGCAGTGAGAGAGGAACATCGTTTTCAATCAAGAATTTGTTTTACAACACTCCGGGGAGAAGAAATTTCTTAAAATCAAATCAGACTGAGTTTAAACATATTTACGAGACGTTCATTAAGCTTGCTATTTCAAATCCCGGTATAGGATTTAAGTTTATAAATAACGAAGATACTATTTTTGATCTGCCGAGACATGAGTTAAAAGAAAGAATTGCTGAACTATTTGGAATAGCATTTTCTGATTCGCTGATTAAAGTCCACTCTGAAAATCAGTACATAAAAATAAACGGATACATCTCTAAGCCGAACTTTACAAAGAAGTCAAAACAGGACCAGTATTTTTATCTTAACAACAGATTTTTTACAAGCAAGAATTTAAACTTTTCAGTTTACTCGGGCTATGATGATTTGATAGAAAAGGGAGATTATCCTTCATTCTTTTTGTTTATCGAAACTGACCCGAAGAAAGTAGATGTGAATGTTCATCCGTCTAAGCTTGAAGTTAAGTTTGAGGAAGAAGGAGCTGTTTTTGGTTTTATTCGTAACTCGGTGAAAGCTGCTTTGCGAGATGCTGATTTAGTTTTCAATGTAGGATTTAATAAACAGGACACAATTCCGGGAACAGACAAGGAAGAATCGTTTCATTATAAGTCCCCTGCCCAGAATAATTCGAATAATAACTTTGGTAATTCTTCATCACAAAACAGAAATTTTTCTTTCGGAAGTGATAACAGAGAGCCTGCAAAAATAACTTCAATCTTTGAAGCATCAAGGCCTGTAGATGAAAATCAATATGAAACCGTATTTGAGCAAAACGAAGCAGAAGATAAGAGTAAGAACTCAAACATAATTGAGCATAAGCGAAACGAAGAGCATAATTTTAATGTCTGGCAGTACAGATTAAAATATATTATGGTGCAGACTGAAAGCGGACTGATGATAATTGATATGCATGCAGCCCATGAAAGGATTTTGTATGAGAGAGCTTTGCTGATGCTTGAGTCGCAGTCATCGTTTGCCCAGCAATTGTTGATACCAATAAAATTCAAACTTACTAAAATAGATTTTCAGATAGCGCTGGAATTAAAACAGGAGCTATTCAATCTTGGATTTAATTTTAAAGAAGGTAAAGATGAATCGATTGAACTATACGGCTTACCTGCCGATGTGAAGATAGGCAATGAAAATAAAATTTTTCAGGAACTGATTGACCAGTATAAGGAGTATGAATTAAAATTAAATCTTGAAAAGCGTGATAACCTTGCTAAGTCATTTGCCTGTCACAGCGCAGTCCGTACAGGCGATGCATTAAAAAAGGAAGAGATGATAAGGCTGATTGACGATTTATTCGCATGTAAAATGCCTTATGTTTGCCCGCACGGAAGACCTACTGTAATTCGCATCACAACGGATGAGCTAGACAGCAGATTTTCAAGAACGTAAGATTATTAAAAGTGATTTTAATCTAAATTTACTTCCATGTTCAACATAAATGCCGATATAAAAAAATCTTCCACGCTTCCATCAGAATTTTACAGAGAAGAAAAATATTTTGAGCAATCTAAAGAAAAGATATTTTCAAAGTCGTGGCAATTTATCGGCGATACTGACTTAATAAAAGTACCGGGGCAGGTTCATCCTTTTACTTGGCTTGACGGGTTTATGAACGAGCCTTTGCTTCTTACCCGAGATTACGATGACAACATAAACTGTATCTCTAACATCTGCACACACAGAGCAAATATAATCTGCGAAGGTTCTGAAAACGTGAAGTCATTGAGATGCCGATATCACGGAAGGCAGTTTGATCTGACCGGGAAATTTAAATTCATGCCTGAGTTTGAGCAGTGTGAAAACTTCCCTACTGAAAAAGATAATCTTCCTAAAGTGAACTTTGAAATTTTTAATAATTTAATTTTTACTTCACTAAATCCTGTATCTCCTTTCGAAGAATTTTTTAAAGAGATAAAGGAAAGGCTTCACTGGTTTCCGTTTAATAAGCTTGTATTAGATACAAACCGCTCTAAAGAATATCTTGTGAAGGCTCACTGGGCATTGTACTGCGAAAACTATCTTGAGGGCTTTCATATTCCGTATATTCATAAAAGCCTTAATGACGCATTGGACTATGCGAACTATACGCAGGAGATTTATAAGTATTCTAATCTTCAGTTAGGCAGGGCTAAATCGGGTGAAGTAACTTTCGATAACTCTCATGAAAAAGAAATTGTTGCTTACTACTACTGGATATTTCCCAATATGATGTTCAATTTTTATCCGTGGGGACTTTCAATAAATATTGTCCGCCCTCTTGCAAAAGACTTAACAAAAGTTTCTTTTATAACGTATATATTGGATGAGAGTAAGTATAATATGGGAGCCGGCGCGGGACTTGACCGCGTGGAGCGCGAAGATGAAGCAATTGTAGAAAATGTTCAGAAAGGAATTAACTCACAGCTTTATAAATCAGGAAGATTTTCTCCCGCCCGGGAGGAAGGTGTGCATCATTTTCATATGTTGATTCAGAAGTTCATGTCTGAATAGTTTATTTGTTAATTGAAGTTTCCACATTTTACTTATATTTTAGTATACTACAAAATTTAAATTTAGAATTATGCCGCCGATTTTAACTAACACCCCAATTGATGTAGTATTTTTAGTTTTCAGTCTATTTTTTCCGAGAATCTCCATCATTGGTTTTTTTCTTTTTGATTCGCTTCCCACAACTACTCTTAATAATCTCATAAGTGTACTTCTGACGGTTTTTTTCCCCAGAATATTCGTGATAATTATGATTGCCCAGCACATGGGAACACAAAACCCGTGGTTCTGGATTCATATTGTGGTAGCAATCATCGTTTATTTATCAGGAAGCAAATACGGTAAAAAAAGATTCGGGAAGAACAGAGACTATTAATTTTCCTTCTTTAAATAAATGCCTTCTCTAAAGTAATTTCAAACAAAAGCTAAAGGAATTATATGGTGAAAACCGTATATTTTGTTAAACCTTTAACTATTCTGATTGTCATATAGTAAGCATTATTTTTATAAATTTTACTTTTTTAATGAAAAACATTTTTGTAGTTGTTTTATTTTTACTCACGATACCATTTCAACTTTTCTCACAAGAAAATCCAAAAGATAATCCACAGATAACTCCCGAAATGCGGGAGAAATTCAAAAACTTTAAAGGTACAATAACGGGATTTGTTTACGATAAAGATAATAATACTCCATTACAATCCGCAACTGTTCAGTTATTTAAACAAAAGGATTCCAGCCTTGCAACAGGCGGCGAAACAGATGCATCAGGAAAGTTTGTATTTACAGATGTAAAAGCAGGCAGATATAAATTAATTACAAGCTTTGCCGGATATAAAAAAGCAGTTATGACGGGCATTGTTTTCACTCCGCAAACTCCTGATTTAATTCTTGATACTATTAAAATGACGACGGGTGTAACTACTGAAGAGATAGATGTAACTGCTGAAAAGCCGTTCGTTGAGTTCAAGCCTGATATGAAAGTTTTTAATGTTGATAAAGGAATGACAACTACGGGCGGAAGTGTAATTGATATTTTAAAAAATATTCCGGGCATAACAGTTGACCAGGATAATAATATTACATTCCGCGGAGGAGCGAATGTAAAAGTAAATATTGACGGCAGACCATTTGGAATTAACAGTTCAAATCTTTCGACTATACTTGAGCAGATTCCTGCCGATAAAGTTTCATCAGTTGAGCTTATGACAAATCCTACTGCAAAATTCGATGCAGAAGGCTCATCCGGAATCATAAACATTGTGATGAAGAAAAATGAAGAAAACTATGAAGGTATGAATGGCAGCGTAACAATGAATGCAGGCAATAATGATAAATATAACGGCTCATTAAATTTGAACTCTCGTTCGAAGAACTATAGCTTAAACGGCAGCTATGATTTCCGTTCATTCAATATGAACATGACAGGATATAATAACAGAAATACATTCGGCAACTCTGCATTAACAAATATCTATTCGGAAAGTGATAATCAAAACAGAATGCGTTCTAATTTAGTAAGAGCAGGTATTGACCTAACTCTTACAAAGAAACAAAATCTGGGATTTACGTTCAGCTATAATAACAGGCAAAGGAACAGAGGAGGAAGCAACGAAACATCTGTATTCGACAATGGTACTTTGACAAGCGATTACCTTACAAGAGATTTCAACTACAACGACGGAAAGACTTATGGCATCGGCGCAAATTATCTGCTCAAGTTTGAAAAACCTAAGCAGACTTTAACGAGTGATTTCAGCTATACAAGAAGTGAAGGCGACAGAACGCAAAACACTCTGATAGATTATTCCTTACCTCTGAATTTTCCGCAGGCAAGAAATAATCAGTTCAGTAATGATAAGAACGATGAAGTAAATTTCCAGCTCGACTTTATATCGCCTTTCAGTGAGAACAGCAAACTGGAAACAGGTGTGAAATCGATATACAGAAAAACATACGACGATTCAAGAAGCGAAAGTTATGATTACAATACAAACACATTTGTGCAGGGAGCTAACTCAAATATATTTGATTATCAGGAATTGATAAACTCGGCTTATATTGCTTACACTGATAAGATAGGAAATTTTTCTTACCAGCTTGGTTTAAGGGGAGAGCAGACAAATTCAAAGGGCAATCAGATTACAGCCAATACGGATTTCACAAAAAGCTATTTCAGTATTTTCCCGAATGCAAGTGTTTCACAAAAGCTCGGTGCAACAGAAGAAGTACAGCTTAGCTATTCGAGAAGGATAAGAAGACCTGATCTAGATGATTTGAATCCCTTTCTGAATACTTCTGACCCGCTGAACTATCAATCGGGAAATCCTGATCTTATGCCTGAGTATACAAATTCATTAGAGCTGAATTTCATTAAGTATTTTACATCGGCAATTATTACTCCTTCTATTTATTACAGACAGACGAATGATAAAATTTCAAGAGTAAGGTTTCAATATGACAGTTTAATTACACTGAACACGCAGGAGAATTTTGCCAGCTCAAAATCTTATGGATTTGAACTTACAATGAATGCCAGCCCGGTAAAGGCATGGACAATAAACGGAACAGTAGGCTACTCAAAAACAGAAAACGATGCTACTAACTTAACAGGACTTACAAATACTGCTTATTCGTGGAATGGAAGATTGTTCACAACATTGTCGCTCCCGGCAGATTTCGGATTGCAGTTCACATATTTTTACTCGGGAAAAAATATTTCTGCACAAGGCCAGATAGATCCTTTTTCTTCAGCAGATATAAGTCTTAAAAAGGATTTTATGGATAAAAGATTAAGCTTAAACTTACGTGTAGGAGATGTATTTAACTCACAAAAATTTCATGGTACTATTTCAGATATAAATTTTTATGATGAATTTGAAAGAAGAAGAGATTCAAGAAGTGTATTTTTAACTTTAACATATAAATTCGGTTCTGAAGGTAAACAGGACAGAAAAAAGAAACGTGAACCAAATAACAACGAACCTATAGAAATACCAGACGGCTTTTAATTACCCGGCAGAAGGTAATCTTTTATATTAATGTAATATAAATTTCCGCCGAGCTGTTTATTAACTTCGTCGGTTATAAGAAGTTCATCGTTGGAAATATAACAGATGCCTTCTTTCTGAGAAATAGTTGGCAAAAATATTTCGGTGTGTTCCCATTTTGTAAAGGGCACGCCGTTTTTTATTTTAAAGAGCCAGAACTTATTATTTGAAAGCAAAACAAAACTGGTACGGTCAGGAGAAATATCTGCTGCAGTAATCCAGTCATTGAAAAAAGGACCTGAGCCTATGTATATACTGTCGATTAAATTTGCTTTATACTCCCCTGCAATTACCGGTATTGAATAAACTCTGAGAAATCCCGAGTAAGGTTCGGTTCTGTTTTTAGAAAAAAGATATAAAGAGTCTTTATAAGCAAAGAATGCCTCCATATCAAAATTTTTATTTTCACCGGAAGGAGGAAATTCTTTTTGGTCGGGATATGAAAATTTTATTACTTCTGCAACTACGGTATCGTTGAATAAATTTGAAGGGTTTGGAATTTTATAGATTCTTAAATCTTTTCTTTCATTATTATTGTTGCCGAAATCTCCAAGATAAAAATTTCCTTTATCATCCTGAGTAATTTCTTCCCAGTCTATATTAACTGCATTTTTCAAAACGATAGTTCTTTTCATCGTGCCGGTCGTATCAAAGCAGTAAATTTCAGGGTCACCGCCGCTGTCATTAAAGCTCCAGAGTTCGTTTTTCCCGTTTGTCTCTATTCCGGAAGTCTCATTAATTTTCAACGGTACTTTGCAAACTTCTCTGAAATGCAATTCCTGAGAAAATAAATCCGCTGAAACAAATATAAAAAATATTAAAAATAGTTTGGGGCAGACCAGTTGCTCCTCGATGCCGCGCAGCAGCGCCTCCTCCTCCAGCGCCCGGTCGTAGGCCTCAGCCAGCGTCTCCTTGGGGCGCAGCAGCAGGTAGAGCATCAGCCCCACCAGGGGAAAGATGGCGACCAGCACCAAGGCCAGCACCGCGGCGAAGA
>CALJIG010000110.1 GCA_937974175.1 uncultured Ignavibacteria bacterium | reverse complement strand
AAGATTTTTATATTTTATGTCCGTTCCGATGAAAAATTCGGGACGGGCATTTAAATATTTTACCTGCCTTTAAATCACCCCACTATAATTAAGATACACTTTTTAAGTGCTTTCTAAATTCTCCGTCCGGGTATAATTTCCCTTCCGAAGTAATGTAATAAAGAAATTTTTATGTAGAAATACAATGCTCCCTATTCCTACTAATAGGGAAATAAAGCAGAAAGTACTTGACAGGAATTGCTTAAGGCAATATTATGGCTTTTTCAGAAAAGCTGAAATTCATATGCGTCATCATAAATGGGTTAGATTTTGAAAAACAATTTTGGTTTAAAACTATTTTTTTGAAGAAGATAAATTTAAAACAATTCTAACAACCTGGAATATTGCCGAGAACATTAATGTTGAAACCGGTTTTAAAATTTTTTCCTGCATGATATTTTTATTTAAATTTTCTCTACAAAGATAGAATTGTATAGCTAACTGTTCAAAGAGAAAAAACAATAAAATACCGAAAATATTAATTAGCATTTTATAATAAAAAAGCTTAAAATAGCTGTATTGCATTAATTTTAAGCTAATTTAATACCGAAATTTTGATACCTGTAAATACCTTTGAAATACTGAAAACCTTTCAAAAAGAGGATTTAAAGTGCTTTGACAGCTTTATAAACTCACCTTATCACAATACTAATAAGGTTTTAATCAAGTTCTTCAAAGAAATCAGAAGGTTTTATCCGGAATATTCCCATGAAAAACTTACTTATCAATCTCTCTATAATAAATTATATCCGGGAAAAACTTTCAGCGAAAGGACAATTAAAAACAGGCTGACGGAATTCTCTCAGTTATTGAGAAGTTTTCTTGCAAACGAAAGATTGAAAAAAGATGAGAACGGATATTACAAACTGCTTATTACAGAGCTGCAAAAAAGAAAGTGTTTTTCACTATCAAACAAAATTGTAATTTCAAATAAAAATAAGCTGGAAGACACAAAAATTTCCCCTGAGTATTTTATGCATTTGCATGTTCTTGAAGAAGCGTTTCATTACAATGCGCTGCAATTAAGTGAGGTGGAAATTTATGAGCGCATGGAGTTCTCATCCAGAAAAGCCGAGCCGATTATTTCTCACTTCTTTTCCACATTCTTTGTTCATCTCAGTGAACATATAACATACGACGAAACCACTAACTTTAATGATAAAAAAAATAATATCCTTAATGAATTCGTAAAAACAATTAATCCTGATAGTTTTATAGATTATCTTGAAAAATCGAAGAATAAGTATTTTCCTTATCTTAAGGCATATTATTTGACCTATAGAATTAAAGTGGAAAAAGATGTCCTGCCGGTTTACAAAGAACTGAAATCTATATTTTTAAATCACGGAGCCGAATTTGAAGAAACGGATACATATATGCTTTGGGCTGTACTGTGCGAAACTCTTTATCTGAAGCTTATACCATCAGATTTGTCTTTTAAAAGAGAAGTTTTTGAACTTAACAAATATTTTTTAAACCTTGGGATCTATCCCAATGAAAATGAAGAGTACTTTGTACCTCAGGTATTTGAAAATATTTTCAGCGCTGCTGTAATAGAAAAAGAATTTAAATGGGCAGAAAAATTTATAGAAAAATACGGTCCGACGCTTCATCCGAATGTACAGAATAACCAGATAAATTATTGTCTGGGAGTGCTGAATTTTAAATTAAAAAAATATGAAAGATCTCTGGAGCATATCAGCAAAGTAAATTACTCGGATATAATAATGAAAATAAATTTGCGCTTTTACACTCTGCTCAATTATATAGAAATGAAACACTATGAGTCAGCTCTTTCACTAATCGATTCTGCAAAGCACTTTACATCTTCAAACGATAAGATTCCGAAATACCTTCACGGACACATGAATACTTCGTTAAAAATTTTTAAAAAAATAATTCTGGCAGAGTCGAAGGTGAAGGAACTGGATTATTCTGTATTAAAAGAAGCGCAGGCAGCCAAAAGATTTTTTCAAAAATCTTTTGCCATCGATAAAATTAAAAGCATTCTGGCTAAACAGGAACGATCAAATAACCGCAACATATAGTATAATTTATTTCGCAGAAAACAGATTTTTAGCGTTTTGTTTTATCGGATATAAATAGATATATTTGTAATACAAGTTTACAGATACATTTGTAAAATAAGTTTTCAATAGGGGGGAAACTTGAATACAAGTTTTAAAAAACTCGTTAAGGAGCTGAATACCGGCATTGACGAGCGTAAAAAACTTGAAGAGTATAAAGATATCATTGCAAAAAAAGTTCTTCAGAATGCAAATGATGCTCTTCAGGATTGCAAAGCTGCACTAAAGCTGGCCGAAGATATAAACAACCCGGACTACATCGCTTATTACACACATCAGTCAGGCAACTGCTTTCACGCAATTTCAGAATACGATAATGCAGAAGAAAATATTCTTCACGCCATAGAGTTATATTCTGAAAAGAACGAAACAAAAAACCTTGTTGCCTGCCATCTCAATCTTGCAAATGTCTACATCCATAAAAAAGAATTCAGGAAGGGATTAAAACATTTATCTGAAAGTTATCGTTTGAATCAGATTGACAATTCTCCGCTTATAAAAGCCAGGCTGCTGAATAATTTCGGTGTGGTTTATATGGATACGGATAATTTTAAGAAGGCTTTGAAGTATTTTCTGGACTGTATAAAAATCTCCAAGGAAATTGATAGCTGGTTCGATCTTCAAAGCTGCTATGTAAATATCGGGATGATATATAAAAAACAGAAAGATTATAAAAATTCTTTGAAGTATTTAAGCTCCGCACTTGAACTTAACGGACGATTAAAAGATAAATACAGAGAAGGATACATTCTTTACAATTATGCAGATGTATATTTTGAGCAGGCTGAATATGATAAAGCGTTAAGCTTTTCGGAAAATAGTCTGAAGCTGTTTGAAGAATTAGGAGATAAATCTATGGTCTCTGCAAATTATGTTTTCAAAGGAAAAGTGCTGAATAAACTGGAGAACTTCGATGATGCATTAATAAACTGCAATCTCGGGCTTTTGATATCAAATCAGCTGAACGATGAACGCTCAATAGCTGAAACAAAATTTATACTTGCCGAGCTTCATTATAAAAGCAATAATACGGATAAAGCAATTGTACTGGCATACGACAGCATTTTTTCCGCATCAAAGAAAAATATGAATGAACTGCTTTACTGCAACTATGAATTTCTCAGCAAGATTTTTTTAGAGAAGGGCGACCATAAAACTTCACTGGAATACAAGACGAAACAATTCGAGAAATACGAAGAGATACATAAAAAAGAAATCGACAGGATTTCAAGCAATTTGATAATGCAGTTTGAAATTGAAAAACTTGATTATGAAACAAATAAGCTGAAAGAAGAAAAAAATAAGCTGACAATGCTAAACGATAAACTTGAATCTCTAAATAAAGAAAAGAATGAGTTCATAGGTATTTTAGCGCATGATTTAAGAAATCCGCTGGGAGCAATTTATTCTCTCGCTGAAATTTATCTCGGCGACGGTGAAGGACTTGACCCTGACCAGAAAGAAATTATGCAGGAGATAAAAATCAGTTCGGATAAAATGTTGAATCTTATTTCAAATCTTCTTAACCTGAATGCAATTGATTCAGGCAAGATGGAAGGCAATGTATCGGAAGTAAATCTTTCCAATATTGTTACAAGAATTATTGCCGAAAATAAAAAGTCAGCCAATGCAAAAGGCATCAGCATCAGCGTAAGCAAGCCGCACTATGAAATAAAATTTAACTCGTATAGAGTTGCTATCGAGCAGATTCTCACAAACATACTTACCAATGCTATTAAGTACACATTTCCAAATAAAAATGTTTTCATCGGTGTATATGAAAATAAAGAGAATGAGCCTGTATGCGAAATAATGGATGAAGGTCCGGGATTTACGGATAGAGATAAGGAGATGATGTTTCAGAAATTTGCGAAGCTCAGCGCAAAGCCTACTGGGGGAGAAAACTCAGTCGGGCTCGGTCTATCCATTGTAAAAAAACTGGCCGATTTAACCGGAGCAAAAATCCACGTAGAAAGCACGCTTGGCAAAGGCTCTAAGTTTGTAGTGATATTTAAGAATTTTGTAAATGAATAAAGAGAGGACAGAATTCCTGTGAAGTCACAGGAATTCCGTTAAAAGAATTGTGTAAGCGAGGTTACACATATAACGAAATAAAAACCAAATTGGATTTTATATAAATAAAAAAAGCGTCAAGTAAACTTGACGCTTTTTTTATTACAACTTATTATTAGAAAATTTATTTTATAGATATAATATCGTTATATAAAACGAATATCATAAAGAGAATGAGAATTGCGAAGCCAACATTCTGAATAACAATTTGTACTTTATGCGGTACAGGTTTGCGGACAATACCTTCGTACATAAGCATTATAAAGTGACCGCCATCCAATGCAGGGAAAGGTAAAATATTTATCACTGCAAGCGAGATGGAAAGCAAAGCAAGGAATCCTATGAAGCTTAAGAAACCGCCTTCTGCCGATTGAGCAGATGCCTGTGCTATTTTTACCGGTCCGCCGATTGCTTTCTTAAATGCAACTTCACCTTTGAATATTTTAACTATAGTTTTAAAGAATAACTCAACGCCTAAATAGTACATATCACCAATTGCTTTAGGAGCAGCAGTGATAACGTTGTATGATTCTTTCTTTATTGGTCCTGTATATTTTCCGGCAATGATAACACCAATGGTGGAATCAGCCGATGGAGTAATTTTGCAGTCTAATGTTTTTCCATCGCGTATCCATTTTACATCAACTTCCCTGTTAGCATTAAATCTTATCAAGTCCGTCAGCTGCTGCGAGTGAGTTATAGGTGTGCCTGCAAACTCAGTTATCATATCTCCTTTTTGCAAACCGCATTTTGATGCCGGCTTATCCGATACAACATCATTTATTTCAGCTGAAATGTTTCCAACTGCAATACCGAAATTTCTTTCAGTTAAATCGCCGACCTTATCTTTTGTAACATTGATAGTCTGCTTTGCGCCGTTTCTATCTATAACAAATGATAATGCTTCACCAAGATTTTCAAAGTACAAATTGCTTTGTACTTCTTCCCATGAAGATACGGGATGATTGTTGATTGAAATTATTTTATCACCGGGCAGAAGTCCTGATGTCTTTGCAGGAGAGCCGTTAGATATATATCCGATTGTAGTGGAATCAGTAATCGTCTTACCCTTGATAAGAGTAATGGAATAGAAAATAATGAATGCAAGCAGGAAGTTCATAATAACACCTGCAGTAATTACAACCATTCTTTTCCACACCGGTTTAGAGCGATATTCCCATGGCTGCGGCTCGGAGTCAATAAAATTCTTATCCATGCTTTCATCTATCATACCCGCTACTTTTACGTAGCCGCCGATAGGAAATGCGCACAACCGATAATCGGTATGTTCACCAAGTACAATATCTTCGGAAAGTTTTCCGAAAGTAAACCCTGTAACTTTATTGTAACCGAACAGCCTGTAGCCCATACCAAGAGCAAAAATTTCTGCCCGCATGCCCATTAATCGCGCTGCTGCAAAGTGACCGAATTCGTGAATAAATACAAGAATTCCGATTACAATTAAAAAATAAAATATAGTGTTAAAAAGCTCCATAATTTTTGTAAAAACAAATAAAACAATTAAAAAAGTACAAAATTTAAAGTTGAAAAGATATTCAAAAGAGCACGTTTAGGTTACGAGAATTTCGCGCGTTTTTCGGTCAATTTCGAATATATCTTCTAAAGTAAAGGCCGTAACTGCGTTATGCGCATCAAGACATTTACGAATATGTTTTGGTATATCTGTAAATTTTATTTTCCCGTTAAGAAAACTATCTATGGCTGCTTCATTAGCAGCATTCATTACAACGGGATAAGTTTTTCCTTCTTTAAGAACATCGAATGCAATCTGAAGGCATTCAAATTTTTTATAATCAGGCTCTTCAAATGTTAGTGAAGGATAATTCCTGAAATCCATCTTAGGAAAGTCAGCCCTTACTCTTTTCGGATACGTCAAAGCAAACTGAATCGGGATTTTCATATCAGGTATTCCCATCTGTGCTTTAATTGACGAATCTTCAAACTCAACCATCGAATGAATTATCGATTGCGGATGAAAAACCACTTCTATTTTTTCAATCGGCAAATCAAAAAGCCATTTTGCTTCTATTACTTCCAATCCTTTATTCATCATCGTTGCAGAATCGATTGTAATCTTCGTTCCCATTTTCCAGTTAGGATGGTTCAATGCATCTTCTATGGTTGCTTTCTGCATCTCTTCATACGACTTAGTTCTGAATGGTCCGCCGGAGGCAGTAAGAATGATTTTGGAAATTGCATTATCTTTTTCACCAAGCAGACATTGAAGTATGGCAGAGTGCTCGCTGTCTATTGGGAGCAAATCTGTTTTGAATTCTTTTAAAAGCTGATTAACAATACTGCCTGCTACAACAAGTGTTTCCTTATTGGCAAGAGCAATTTTCTTTTTTGATTTGATTGCGTTGATTACAGGTGAAAGCCCGGCAAAGCCTACTAATGCGCATACGAGTGTATCGTAATCATCGCGTTTTGAAATCTCTTCAAGCCCTTCCGTTCCTGATAAAATTTCTAATTTACTGAAAAATTTTTCCTGTGAATATTTTTCTTTAAACTCTTTTGCTTTATCCTTATTAGTAATTACAATTGCATCAGGATTAAATTCCCTTACCTGCCCGGCAAGCAAATCAATTTGTGAATTGGTGGAAAGATATTTTACCTTTACGGGAAAATTATTTTCGTTAAGATTTTTTACAACCTTGAGAGTATTACATCCGATAGAGCCGGTTGAGCCCAATATTGATAAACAGGAAAGATTGGTATTATTCAACTATCACGGGGTTAAAATAAAAAAGCCGGAGTTAAAATTTTAACACCGGCTTCGTAAATATAAAAATCAGTTCAGGTATTTATTGATTGTGGTTTTGAAAGTTTCTTCATCTCTTGCGCCGACAATTGTTTCAACTATGTTACCTTTTTTATCAACAACAAATGTTGTAGGTACAGCTTCTATATCTGACTTTGTTGCATCGGAAAATGCTTTTACAAAATCTTCGCCTGCGTCTAAAATTGTATAAGGAATAGGGTTAGAGCTTAAGAAATCTCCGATTGATTGTGATTTCGGATTCTGAAATACATTCACGCCTATCATTTTGAAATTCTTATCTTTCATATCCTGAGAAATTTTTGAAAGGTCAGGAATTTCTTTTTTGCAAGGTCCGCACCAGGTAGCCCAAAGATTTACAAGTACAACGTTTCCTTTCAAGTCAGCCATAGACATTTTTTTGCCGTTCTCTTCCCAAGTAAAATTAGGAGCAACGTTCTTTGATGAAGAGCCTGTGACTGATGATACTGTATAATATGAAGCTGCTTTTGTTTGAGTTGTGCCCGTTGTTTGTGTTGGTGTTGGAGTGTTATCTTTTTTGGTTTCTGTTACCTTTTCATCTTTTTTTCCGCACGAATAAACTGCTATTGAAAGAACTAATGCAAAGGCGATTAAAATATTTTTTTTCATTTTAATATAAATAATTAAATTAGATTATTTTTTATAGCTTGTAAGAACCGAGGCAATCTGCTGCGGAGCAATTTTTGAAACTGATGAACATACAACTCCGTCTCTGTACCATACAACGATGTTATCGCCTTCAACAGGCGCGCACGGTGTCCAGTTCTGTCCTTTTTGTATATCAACTTTATGGTGGTCAGGAAGAACTAATTTATCATCCTTCATAACATCTTTCATACAGCCTTCCATTGTATAAATCAATTTATTTCCGCACTTGTGAACGAAGTGAACAAGCTTTTGCCCGTTGATTTCATTATACACCCCTCCGACTAATTCCGCATCTTTGATATCAGGAATAAAAACATTGAAGTCAACTTTATCCTTGAAAAAATTTGCAAGTTCAACAGGGTTGTTAGTTGCATACTGAAGCTTTACTTCACCTGCATCAACTTTATCGAAAATACTTCTGGAAATTTCAATAAAATTTTTATCCTTAGGCACGGCATTATTCAGATAATAGCTGTAAACAAAAAACACAACTAATATAACAGCTAATGTACCCGCAGCATAATAGTACTTGCGTGATGGCGCGCTGAGATTGACTTTGCTTTGAATTGAAACCTGTGGAATATTGTATTGCGGGGTGGCAGTTACTTTTTGGGTAGAAGTTCTTGATGATATAAACTCATCAATTCCTTTATTGATGTTCTGGTAAACGTATAAAGGCGTTTCGATATTTTTCAGTCGTGATGAAAAAAGTTCTACCGTGGATTTTTCCAATATGTAACGCGCTTTGTAATCAGGGTTAGAGTTTATTAAACTCTCTACCTGATTTAACTCTTCACCTGAAAGACGATTTCCCACATAGTCAGTCAGGAGCTCGAGTTGCTGCTCAGTAAATGTAGCCATTAAGTAAAATTTAGTTCAAATAATAATTTGAATTTGATTTTAAAATTTTGTTTTAAAAATTGAATGTATATTTTATAAGGTATTGCCTGCTCTGGTGTAATGGTACTACATTGTAAAAGTATTACATTAAATTATTATCGACATCGTATCCTTTGTTGCGCGCATAATCAGCAAGTTTCATCTGCAATAATTTTCTTCCTCTGTGAAGTCTGCTTCTTACAGTGCCTACCGGGCAATTTAAGAATTCAGCAATTTCTTCATAGCTTAAACCTTCAAGGTCACAGAGTATCACCACAGTTTTAAAATCATCCTGAAGTGAGTTTAATGCTATTAACAATTCATCGTCTAATAAGTTCGAAAAAACTTTTTGCTGTAAATCATTGGAATCAATTTTCTCTGAACGTATGCTGTCAAAAAAGTTTTCTACTTCTTCATAGTCAACTTTACCCGGCTCCTTCTGAGCTTTGCGGTAGTTGTTGATGTATAAATTCTTCATGATTCTAAACAGCCATGCTTTACAATTAGTTCCGCGTTCAAACTTATGAAAAAATCTGAATGCGCGTAAGTATGTCTCCTGAACTAAATCATCTGCATCAAGCTGATTATTTGTCATGCGGTAAGCATAGTTATGAAGAAGCTTCATGTGAGGCATTGCCTCTTTATTAAACTCTTCTCTTAGCTTTTGTAGTTCTTCTTTGGAAAGTTCATTTTGGTCAGCTTCAGAAAATTCATCTAATTCATTTTCAGAATTATCGGAATAATCATCTTTTTCCGGGTCGATTGTTGTAGAACGTGTAGATTTCAAATTATAATAAGAGTTTTTAATCTCGTACATAAATTACCTATTATTTGAATTTAATGGAAGGCTATTTTAAGTGAAGTAATGTAAATCTAATTTTAATTTTTATTGCAAAATGAATTAAAATTGAGAAATTTTCGGGATAATTTGAAGTTAATATCTGAAGAATTTATCATCCCCTGAATTATTTTTACTCTTCTACATAATAGCACAATTCTTATACCAAAAGAAAAATCAATTCCGCGACATAATTAGCACATTTGCAAACTTTAATTGACAAATTCGTCATAGTATAGTTCATTGTCTATGTAATGGAAATAAAAAATCCGTTACAGATTATTCTGCAACGGATTTCAAGAAACAAATTAAATTGATTTACGAGTTATATCTCTTCAGTTTCATCGTCATCTTTTTCATCTTCATCATCTTTATCTTTTTTATTCTTCTTGTATTTATTATCATCAAATTTAAAATAAAATTTATAATTTCCGTTTGTCGTATCAATTTTCATTTCTTCAAGACCTTGTAAGTCCTCAAGCTTTTCAAGATCTTCAAGTCCTTCAATTTTTATATTAAGTGAATCAAAGTTAAAATTGAAATTAAAATTTTCCGGAGCTAAATTTTTCTTCATTTCTTCACCGTACTTCTTCCACTCTTCTCCGTATTTTTTCCATTCTTCTGCATTCTTCTTCCACTCAGCCTCATTATTTTTTAACTCAATGCTCATCTTGCCAAGATTTTCTTTAAGCTCAATCTTCATCTTTTCCATATCTTTATTGAACTGTTCCTTATCAAAATTTTTATAGTCATAATAATATTCATTTGTATCAGAAAAATTTTCATTCATATCCTGAATTTCTATCTGAAGATTTTTCATTTCCCTTCTTATATCATCTGCCATTTTTTTGCCGTCAATCTTTATGCTTATTCTCATATCGGCAAGGTCTTTTGCAAGCTCCTGCATTTCTTTTTCAAGTTCTGCTTTATCAAACTGCATCTGAACTTTTACTTTACCGTGATAATCTTTCAGAGATTTTTCAATATTCTCATCATCATAATCATCAAGACTGTCTATATTTATTGTAGGCATCATTTGCGGAGCAAGTTTTCCCAGCTTATTCAAAACTAAGTATTTTGTCTGATTATCGACTCTCGGAATAAGATTTACCAGTGATGCATAATCTTCCGGTCCTGCATTTGCCATTGCATAATAAATCGAAGGCGCGCCTCCGTTATTAAAATCATACTGGAATAATGCATCCTGAAATTCCGGCTTTGCATCTTTTCTGAAAGGAACACCTATACCATACTCCGGTTTATACAAGCAGAATTTCCCGTCGGTAACAACGGCTGATTTATTTCCTGATTCAACATTTGCAACTCCGTTATTTACGTAGATAACTCCGTTTCCTTTATCATCTACTTTGAATGAATAAGACCCGCCTTTATCCTGCACTCTCATATTGCTTGCCTGAAGAACAAATTTATCTGCCTGTGATGTCGAAGCATTTACAGTTCCGTAAAGAACCTCTATCCTGCTAATATTTCCGTCTGACTGAATAAATCTGACTTTTGTATTAGGCTCAATGCTTACATCACCGACATTTGCAATTTTTAGAATCACTGATGAGACTGAATCTGTTTGAATCCAGTCGCCGATATTTACTTTATCAGATTTTACTCCGTTAACAAATGCTCCGCCTTTCAGGCTGATTAATTTCCAGTTAGACATTTCCTCAACTGAAAAAACATTTTTAGATGAATAACTGATAAGAGCTACTGAAACAATAAGCAGAATTACTGCGGCAGATGCAAACCAGTACCAGTTCTTTGCCATAAAACTTGATTGTTTGGAAGAAGTAAATTCTTTTTTGTCTTCCTGAAAATCTATTGTAAGGATATTATTCGAGAGAGGTGTTATTTTGATATCGTTGCTCATTCTACCTTTTACTTGGTTTATTTCTTTTTCGATATTTTCAAAAATTTGTTTCGGCGGGGTAATTTCTTTTTTCAAAGAAGCCGCTCTGTCTTTTAAAAGAATAAATGCAGAGTATTCCGATGCGCAGTCTTTGCAATCAATAAGATGATTTTGAATTAAATCCTTTGTGTTATAATCTAATTCGTTACTATAAAAATCATCGAAATATTCCTGAACGTGAGAGCAGTTCATTTTTATTAAAATTTAATATTCGTTTAAATTATTTTGAAAGTACATGGTCGTAACTTAAAACCCGGCTTAGTTTCCATTTCCCGTTTTCAAGCAGCCAAATATTTGTAAACTTAGCAGAACTCGTTGGATATTCTGTCTCATCTTTTCTCCTTTCAAAAAATGAATGTTCGCCGGTTTGAATTGCTCCATATAAAACTCCGTCTTTTTTAAGCGGGTACACTTGCAAAGAACCTTCCAGCAATTCTCTCCTTGGCTTATAAGCCATTTTACAAATCCCGTCTCTAAAGCTTGAAATAAATAAAATTTTTGAATCTGTTATTCCTGACTTATCATGGTAAAATTCAAAATTATCACTAAGTAAATTTTCAAACTGACTTATATCACAGTTATTAAAGCCGACATTAAACAAAAGGCTGTCATTTGTTTTCATCGCGATATACAATTCTGACGAAGTTTCGGTTTGAGCAAACAAATGTCCATTAGTGAACAAGGAAACAATTGTTGCAATAATTAAAAGGTACTTTTTCAAATTAGGGTTTTAAGTAAAGCGTTTGTATAAAATGATTTAGTCAAATCTTATCTTTTTCAATTAGATTTTCCCTTAAAATTTTTCTTGCTCTATGTAAGTGGGCTTTTGATGTGCCCTCTTCTATATTAAGCATCTGCGAGATTTCTTTATGTTTGTAACCTTCTATTTCAAATAAAATAAAAATCAGTTTTGCCTGCGAGGGAAGCTTTTGGATGGCTTTCTCCATATCAAGGGAGAAGTCATCTTTTGTATAAGCTAGCATTAGTACATTCCCCTCTGAGTTGTTAAAGCTATCGCCTATTTTTTTCTCATAATTTTTATCCGTGCGAAGCTTCATAAGAAAACAGTTAATGCATATTCTGTGAAGCCACGAATAAAAAGCTGAGTCACCTTTAAAAGAACTGATACTTTCCCATACTTTAATAAAAACTTCCTGAGTCAGATCATCTGCAATATCATTATTACAGCACATCCTTAAAGCTAATGCATAAACACGACCCGAATATTTTTCATATAGGGATTTGAATGCAAGCGGATCCCCTGACTTGCATGCATTAATTAAATCAGTATCGGAAATATTTTCTGTGATATTTGCCAAATGCGGTGATAAAATTAAAATGCTGCATCACCGAATATATTAGTAAGATGCAGCATAAAAGAAAAAGGTTTACTAGAAATGAAAAATATATTTAATTAAACGAGAAAAAAATACATTTGTTACAATATATTTTGAGTCGAGGACATCACATTTAAAAAATCTTTTGCCTTTCACTCCTTTAAATCTTTCACAAACAAAAACGCCTAAACATTTGTTTAAGCGTTTGAGTGAAAATTACATTAATTTTATCAATTATTTCACCAATATCATCTTTTTAGTATCAATAAAATCGTTTGCTTCAATTTTATAATAGTAAACTCCGCTAGGTAGATTTAAACCGTTAAATTCTATTGAGTGATTGCCTGCTGTTTGTATTTCATTCACCAAGTTTCCTATCTCTTTACCAAGCACATCAAACACTGTTATAGAAACACTGCTTCGCAAAGGAATAGTATAATTTATTTTTGTTGATGGGTTAAACGGGTTAGGATAATTTTGCGCTAACTCATATCCGTCAGTTCTCGTATTGGATGAATTAATGCCAATAAATGGTCCGCTGCAGCCGCCTGTTACATAACAGCCGCTTCCTGAGGTTCCTCCCCAAATAGTTAAACATGAATCATTATTTACGTTTCTGAATCCTGCATCAACCAAACCATTTAAATTACTTCCGGGATTTGTCAAAGGATTATTTACCTGCGTCAATGTTGAAAATACTCCAAGTTCCCCGTTAGTAAATGGCCTTATGTACACACTGCTTTTAAATTGTCCTAATTTTTCGTTGAATGCAAATAAATAGGAACCATTGCTTCTATAATTAGCAACAACTGAAACACCTAATGTTGTATCTGATGAGCTGTTAGCGTAACCAAAATTAAAAACAGGCGCACCAATTGTTATATTAGAAGTGTAAAAATAAAACGGGTCCCAGTCACCACCGCCAAATAACTTTCTTGTTACAACTATAGCAGAGTTATTACTTAATCCTGTAGCTGCAAACCGGGGACTTTCTTTTATATATGTCAGCACATCCGTGGTAAAAAACAATGTAGGCGCAGTAGCTCCAAAATCATTACTTTTTGTAAAGTATAAACTGCTTCCATTTCCGAATGAGCCAGGCACACCTCTTACAATAGTAACAGTACATAGAATGTCATCATTAACCGTACTGCTTACATACGCAATATCGGTTTCAAATTTTGCAGTATCAGGCGCTGCGCCTGATACGTTATAACCATACTGTCCGTTAACAGCGCTCTGATACCCTGATACCATCTTTAGTCCAGAATTAAAAGGCGATTCGATTCTATAAAGTTTTGATTTTAATCTTCTTGTTCCACTCACCAACGAATCCAAGGTAACACAAACATATATGAATGTGGCTGCAGTATATTTTGCATTATCGCTTGTAACGCGGATATTGGTATATTTATTTGTTGCATTTCCAATCATATTTCCGGTCGAATTAGTCATCGCTCCATCCTGACGCGTTCTGAGAATTATTGAAGATTTATCTCCGCTGAGTGTATAAGACATTGCTATGAATGCGTATGAAGAGTCTCCATTGGAAACAGCTTCCACATCTACACCGTTGGGAGTTATTTTCAAACCCATCACAGTATAAATAGTTACAAGATTGAAATTTAATCCGTTATTGGTTGAACGGTAAACCTTTAATGTATCAGCATTAGCCAAACCGGAAACACCAAGCGCTGCATATATATCTCCCTTAACTCTTTCCCGCGAAATAGAATTAGCAACAACTACGCTTGGAGTTATTCTTATAACATTAAGCGCTTCCGAAACACTTTGATTTTCATCTACTCGCTTAAAATTAGAAGCATTTGGAGATTCATTTATTATCTGCGGATTTGTTAATTCATGAAGTTTTCCTTCCCAGTAAAGCTTAGCTTCGATATTATTGTTCTCTCTGGCAGTTTTTATGTTTTTTACAATTTCAGTTATAACAGGGTCAGCCACAGGCGATTGAATTATTTCCGAGTACGATGTTCCCGACTTTTTATCTGACTGAGAGAAGACAGATTGTACGGTGAGGAACAGTAACAAGAACAATGTTAGTTTTTTCATGTATATTTTTTTTATTTAATAAAAAATGTTATAACGCCAATCTTAAGAGAGGCAACGTTTTATTTTCTATTTTGAAATTCTTAGTTCTTTATTTTTATTTTCTTTGTGTTCTTTTATGAAAAATTTACAGGCAGTTGATATTGCCGTATCGGAATCTGATTTCAGCATCTTCTGTATTTTTGCAATTTGATTCTGTGTTTTAGGGTACAATCTATATCCTCTTGCTATCTTTGTTTGTTTTTTCATTTTATTGTGCACATCTGTGCACTTTTATTTCGAACACTGACAATTTACTATTTCTGAGTATGCTTATGCAAAGAGAATTTTCGATATTACGCACGGAAACGCGACATAAACACTTCGTTAAATCAAAATTAATAGATTGTTTTTATTGTTGTTTACAAATATCTTTTTGCACAATAAAAACCCCCGATTTTGAACGAAAAAATAGTCAGTATCCTTAAAACTTTTGATAAATCTGATATAAAGAATTTTAAAAAATTTCTTGACTCACCCTTTTTTAGCGTCGGAAGAGACCTGAGAAAATACTATGATTGTATAATTAAATATCATCCCGAATTTGAGATAGATAAAGAAAAATTTTTGAAAAAATATTTCGGGAAATTAGATGATGAAGAAGGGAAACAATCGAAAATTTTGCGGGCAGTTAACTCAGATTTCAGCAAAGCTCTTGATGAATACATTACTGTAATTTCTATGAAGAGTATGAATTTTTATTCTAATTATCTTTTAATCGCAGGGTATTCTCAGCGTGGATTGGATGAGTTTGGCGAGAATAAAGCCGAAGAAGTATTATCTATGGTAGAAAATGCAGATGCGGGTTTTATTCAAAGACTTCAATCAATATTGTTAAAAGATTTGTACAGAAATTTTAAAAGCGCAACGAATAAAAACCAGGAAATATATAATGTGGTTGAGAGCCAAAGCGAAGACCTATTGGCTTTCCTTTTCAATTTTTCATCACACATGCTTAATAGTCTCGATGTAAATTCTATTATCTATAATATACAAAGGAATACAGAGCAGCTTTCTCTTCTGATGAATAATATTAACTTTGATGTTTTTCTGGAAAACCTGCGTACTGATTATCCTAATTATAAAAGAATTAAACTCGATATAATTTTGCTTTGCGCTTTGTTGAAAAATAAAAAATTTGAACACCTGTATTTGAAGCTAAACGAAGTTTATATGGATACTTTTGATTCATTGAATACATGGAGCAAGATGAATTATTTTACTTTCGTTCTTAACTATTATACTCTGAATCTCAGCGAAGAAATTATACCTCTGAAATTTGAATTTATTAAGTTTGGTCTCTCGCAGGGACTTTTTCCATCTGGAGAAACGAAATACGTTCAAGTCTCCTCGTATAAAATTTTTATGCTTGCAGGGCTTCATGCCAATGATACTGAGTGGACAGAAAAATATATAGAAGAGTACTTAGAAAAAATTAATCCGGATATAAAAAATAATATGCGTTTGTACTCATACGCTTATCTAAATCATTACAAACGGGAGTATCTTGAATCAATCAATTTTATTTCAGAGTTCAAATTTGAAAATGAAGTTTTTACCTATGATATGAAACTAATGCAGCTTAAAAACTATTACGAACTTGCAAAAGATTCAGGTTCGTATCTGGAGAGTCTAAATTACTCAATAGATGCATTTGCGCATTTCCTTAAAGAGAATAAAAAAGTTTCTGAAAGCTATAAAATTGTAGGTAGGGAATTTATTGCGGGACTGAAACTGCTCATTAAAGCAAGACTATCACCCATTAACAAAGATGAAAAAACAGATTTAGATTATAGTATGGAAAAATTTATCTCCGAAACAAAAAATCTTTGGTTGATAAGTAAAATGAAAGAGCTGTTATAGAATAATAGGATTAGAATCTCTCATCTCTATTTAGCTATCTGCATTGGCAAAAGATTAATATACCTATAGATTCGAATACTTTTTAAATTAACCAATTGAAATGCATATGAAAAAGTCCGAAAAGAGTTTACAACTCTTTATCGGACTTTAATATAACGAAAACCAAAACATACTCTCTGAAAACAAATTAATCTGCTAATCTACAACGGAATGTTTCCGTGTTTTTTCTTTGGATTAGAATCAACCTTATTTTCAGCGATTTTGAAGTATTTAATAAGTTTTTTACGGGTATCTTTAGGTTCAATTATATCGTCAACAAATCCTCTTTCAGCAGCAAGATATGGGTTAGCAAATTTTTCTGTATATTCAGCTACCTTTTCATCCAAAGCTTTCACTTTGTCTTCTGCTGCATCGATTTCTTTTTTGAAAATAATTTCTGCAGCACCCTTTGCTCCCATAACTGCGATCTCAGCAGTCGGCCATGCTAAGTTGATATCTCCGCGAACGTGCTTTGAATTCATAACGTCATAAGCACCGCCGTAAGCTTTACGTACGATAACTGTGAGCTTTGGTACCGTGGCTTCGCAGAATGCATAAAGAAGTTTTGCTCCGTGGCGGATAACACCTCTCCATTCCTGGTCAGTGCCCGGTAAAAATCCGGGTACATCTTCAAATACTAATAATGGAACATTAAACGCATCGCAGAAGCGAACGAACCTTGCACCTTTAATAGATGAGTTCAAATCTAATACACCTGCTAAAACAAGTGGCTGATTGGCAACAATACCTATGGAGCGTCCGCCGATTCTTGCAAATCCAACTATAATATTTTCTGCATACTCTTTATGAACTTCATAGAAACTATCTTCATCAACAACTTTTTCAATAAGTTCTTTCATATCGTAAGGCTTATTTACATTATCCGGTAAGAAGGTATCAAGCTCAGGAATTTCATTGTCAATTGGACCGTCATATTGGTACATAGGTGCATTATCCATATTATTCGATGGAATATATGAAACAAGTTTTCTTATGCTTTGGAAACACTCTACCTCATTTTCACAGGTGAAATGGCTTACGCCTGATTTTATTGCATGTGTTGCAGCACCGCCAAGTTCATCAAATGTAACATCTTCATTCGTAACAGTCTTTACTACGTTAGGACCTGTAACAAACATATAAGAAATCTTATCTACCATGTAAACAAAATCCGTAATAGCGGGAGAGTAAACTGCACCGCCTGCGCAAGGACCTACGATAGCAGAAATTTGCGGAACAACTCCGCTTGATAAAGTATTTCTTAAAAATATATCTGCATATCCGCCGAGAGAAATAACACCTTCCTGAATACGCGCGCCGCCGCTATCGTTAATACCGATTATAGGAGCACCCATTTTCATAGCAAAGTCCATAATCTTGCAAATTTTCTTTGCATAATATTCCGAAAGTGAACCGCCAAGGATAGTAAAGTCCTGAGAGAAAACACAAACAAGTCTTCCGTCTATCGTTCCTGTTCCGGTGATAACACCATCTGTATAAAATCTTTGTTCCTGAAGTTCAAAGTCATAGGACTGGTGTTTTATAAACATATCTGTCTCTTCGAAGGAATCTTTATCCAATAATAAATCAATGCGTTCGCGGGCTGTGAGTTTGCCTCTTTTATGCTGCTGGTCAATTCTTTTCTGCCCGCCGCCAAGCATAGCTTCAGCGCGTTTCTTTTTTAAGTCGTCTATTTTTTGCTGGTTTGTCATGAGATTTGAATATTAACATTAATAAATAAATACAACTAAACCCTTTTGATATCTGCCCCTATTGATTTTAATTTTAAATCTATGTCTTCATATCCCCTGTCTATATATACGGCTCCGTTTATAATAGATTCACCTTTTGCAATAATTGCTGCGACAAGGTATGAAAATCCTGCGCGTAAATCGGGAATATTAATCTCAGCTCCGTGCAAAGGGGTTGGACCTTTTATTACTGCGCTGTGCAGATAATTTGATGTAACAAATCTGCATGGAGTGCTTCCAAGACATTGATTGAAAAGTTCAATATCTGCTCCCATTTTTTTAAGCTCATGCACGTAGCCGAATCTTTTTTCATACACAGTTTCGTGTACAATTGAAATCCCGCTGGCCTGAGTCATAAGAATAACGAACGGCTGCTGCCAGTCAGTCATGAAGCCCGGGTGAACGTTTGTTTCAAGAGCAATTGATTTGAACGGTCCATCGTAAAAAAATCTTACTCCGTTATCTTTCACTTCAAACTTGCCGCCTATGCGCCTTACGTTGTTAAGGAAAGTAATAATATCTTCCTGAATTGCATTCTCTATAAAAATGTCACCTTGTGAGGCAAGGCCGGCTGAAGCAAACGATGCTACCTGGTTTCTATCAGGGATAACTGTATGCTCTGCGCCTTCAAGTCTATCAACACCTTCGATTGTAATTTTTCTATCGGTACTGAGTTCAATAATTGCACCCATCTTCTGAAGAAATTTTATGAGGTCAATTATTTCAGGCTCAACTGCAGCGTTTGTTAAAATCGTTCTCCCTTTTGCTAGTGTACTGGCGATGATTACGTTTTCAGTCGCGCCTACACTGGGATAATCTAAATGGATGTTTGCGCCTTTTAAGCCGTCAGTCTTTAAAATATAATAATCATTTTTGATATCAACATTAGCACCGAGTTTTTCAAGAGCATCGATATGAAAGTTAACAGGTCTTGCGCCAATCTTACATCCGCCGGGAATTGGTATTTCCGCTTTACCCGTTCTGTTAAGCAATGGTCCGGCCATCAATACAGCTATGCGCGTAAGATTGCCAAGCTCTTCTGAGATAATGTTTTTTGTAAACTTTTCAGTTTGTATTTTTAAGGTATCTTCTGTGATAGAGATTTCTGCGCCTAAGTTTTCGCAGATTTCTTTATTGATATTTAAATCACTGATCTTGTTTGGAGAATTTCGTAGCACCGAAGGTTTATCGGAGAGCATCGAAGCAACTAATAATTTAGGTGCTGCGTTTTTGGAACCACTAACTTTTATATTACCGTGCAGAGGATTCCCACCCTGAACAATAAATTTTGAATTGGAATCTGACATATTTGAAAACTAATAATTTTAAAGGTGGGATTTAAGTTAAAAATATGTCCATTTTTGTTCTTGCGTTACGAAGCCGGAGCCCCGCTAAAGCGGGATGTGCCACTTCGTAACGAGGTGAGGGACGAATGTGGGATTTAGGTTAAAAATATCGGTATTAAATGCAAAAAGCCCGATGTTTTAAATACCGGGCTTTAAATTTGTTTTATGTTTTTGAATTTTAATCTTTGAAAAATCCCATATCACCGAACTTCTTAACTCGGTTATCAAGAAGCTTATCTTTTTTAATTTTTGACACCAACTCAATCTCTTCAAGCAATGCTGCTTTTAAAATTTGTGCTGCCTGATTATGGTCACGATGCGCTCCGCCTTCAGGTTCTTCTATAATTCTGTCAATAATTTTTAAATCAAGCATATCCTGTGATGTAAGCTTAAGTGATTCCGCGGCCTGCTCTTTAAAATCCCAGCTGCGCCATAAAATCTGTGAGCATGACTCAGGTGAAATTACAGAGTACCAACAGTATTGTAGCATAAGAACTCTATCTCCAACCCCCATTCCCAATGCGCCGCCTGATGCTCCTTCTCCGATGATAACAACTATAATAGGAACCTGAAGCTTTGTCATTTCAAAAATGTTTCTCGCTATTGCCTCTGCCTGACCTCTTTCTTCTGCTTCGATTCCGGGAAAAGCCCCCGGAGTATCAATTAAAGTTATGACCGGTTTATTGAATTTTTCGGCAAGCTTCATAAGGCGCAATGCTTTTCTGTAACCTTCAGGATTCGGCATTCCGAAATTTCTGTAAATATTTGATTTCGTATCACGACCTTTTTGCTGACCGATTATCATTACTGTCTGATCATTGATGGATGCAAATCCGCCAACGACAGCATTATCATCTCCGAAATGTCTGTCACCGTGCAGCTCAATAAAATTATCAGTCATCAAATATATGTAATCTAGTGTATATGGTCTTTCCGGATGACGGGCAAGCTGAACTATTTGCCATGGTGTTAGCGAACTAAATATTTTTTTTCTAGCTTCTTTCAATCTAATCTCAAGCTTGCTTATTTCTATAGATAAATCCAGTGTATCTGACATTTTACGTAGTTCATCAATCTTCTGTTCCATTTCAACAATAGGACGTTCAAACTCAAGCAT
>CALJIG010000109.1 GCA_937974175.1 uncultured Ignavibacteria bacterium | reverse complement strand
TATCGTGAACGTTTATTCTTCTCAAACCACCCGGAAGTTGATTTGGCAAAAAGCTTCCCCATCTTCCGTTCTTGAAATTTACGCTGTCTCTGTAATAAACGACCAGTGATGCCATTGCAGATGAATCTATTCCTTCATTTTCCAGATACACCATCGCAAGCGGTCTGCCTGTGTTATTTACATTGTCATACAAAGATACAATATCTTTGGGCGAAGCAAGAGAGATTCCGTATATACCGGTCGCTGCGGTAGATAAGGCAGAATCAGTGCTAAATCCGAGAACGAGTATAGAATCATTCAAAGCAAACCTGTACCTCACCGAGCCGCTTCCGCCGCTATCGAGAGTAATAGCAGGAATCACATAATTACCCGCGGTAAATCTTGCATTGCCCGTGTGGACGAACCCGAACCAGCCTGTGTAAGTCCCGCTCGCATTAGTAATTAATGAATCATATCCAGCGGGATTTGAAAGTCCGGGATTTGTTGTATATTTAAAGTTGCCGCCGTTTATCATTACAGGGTTGCCTGCTCCAGAATTCGTACTGCCGAGGTCAGTGAATCTGCATACCTGTGTATAATACCTATATTTTGTGTTTGGCTGTAAATTTGTTAATTGCGCCCTGAAAACATAAGGCAATCTTGTATTCGTTCCAGAACAAATATACCTCGGAACGAGAATTCCCGTAAAATTATTCTGAGTTAATTGCTGAGAGTAAACATAGGAAACGATTAATAGAAATACGCTAAAAAACAGTGTGGTCTTCTTCAAGGTAATGTTTTTTAATTATATTTATTCAATATTATTGATAAATAATTTTCTATGCAAGTCAAATATGTAAATTCCATCTTAAAAAATGAGATAAAACCTTGTTTTAACAACTAAGTTTAGATGATTTGAAATAAATTGGAACAATTGGTGTACGAATATTATACCTTCAAGCTAAACCATTTTTGGCGGGAATCCATCTTGTCCTAAATATCCTTGAAAATATAGTGTGATTATGCTATATTGAGTGTTTTACAAGTAAAAGGATTAACGTTTATCATGAAAAAGGAAATACATCCGAAATATTATAAATGCAATGTGATTTGCAATTGTGGTGAAAATAGAGGAGTTTTATTCACAACTCGTTCCACTGTTCCTGAGATTAAGGTTGAAATTTGTTCTCTATGCCATCCGTTCTTTACCGGAACTCAGAAAATTGTTGACACAGCAGGACGTGTTGAGAAATATTACAAGAAATTCGGTAAGACAAAGAAGACTACAGACGCATAATACATAGTTCTCGCTTTTAAAGCCGGCTCTTTTATTTTCGCAAAATAAGCCGGCTTTTTTATTTTTAGAATTTAAACATCTGAATTTATGAAGTACATAATTTTTGAAGATATAAAGTACGAAAATCTTTTTCCGTTGAACCTGTTAAGAGCCTCGTTCGACATTAAAGCAGGTGTTTTTTCAATGAAAGAGCGGATTGAACATTACCTTCCCGAAGATTCAAGAGTTGAGCTTTTCGTCAGGGACTCCATAGCCGATTATGTTACTCAGAATAACAATAACCTTGTTAACAAATTTCCTGCGGAGGATACAATCTTCCTGAACGGCAGAATAGTTTTTTCAAAGAAGGTTATTGACTGGATTACGGAATCAATGTCTTTTAATAGTGTTATTGACTTTGAAGACACGATTGTAGCTGCAAAGATGCAGGTAAGCGAAATCGAGAAACGTAAAGACGGGTTCAATTTTTGTTTAAATAATAATTTCTTTGACGGACTTAAGAAGATTAATAATACAAATTATCAATTCCAGAATATTTTCGAAATTATAAATTATCCGTGGGATGTCTTAAAATCTCTCGACGTAAACCTCGGGTTTGACCTTAACTACCTACTTGAAAGTGTTAAAGGACAGGAAAAGAATCCCGACGTGAATCAGGAAAATGATAATAACTTTGTAAGCGCTTCTGCCAAAGTGTACCCCGGAGTAATACTCGATACTGTAAGCGGCGAAATTTTTATAGATGATAATGCGGTTATAGAGCCGCTAACATACTTAAAGGGTCCTGTATACATAGGGAAGAATGCGCTTGTCAAATCAGGCTCCCGGATATACGGACCATGCTCAATAGGACATTCTTCAAAGGTTTCTGGAGAAATATCAAACTCTGTTTTTCACAGCTGTGTTAACAAACAGCACGACGGGTTCATAGGACACACATACGCTTGTCCTTTCGTGAACTTTGGGGCGGACACAGTGACAAGCAACCTCAAGAATAATTATTCTAAAATCCGCGTCAATCAATTTGGAAATAATATCAACACAGGAATGCAGTTTCTTGGCAGCATAGTCGGCGACCATTCAAAGTTCGGAATAAACACCATGCTGAACACAGGTACAATATGCGGTATATTCGCAAACGTAGCAGGAGGCGGATTCCCCGATAAGCTCATTAATTCATTCGAATGGAATATAATAGGTACTGAAAAGGAAAAGTATAATCTTGATAAGGCATTTGAAACTGCTAAGATGGTGATGAAAAGGCGCGGATTAGATATGTCGGAAGCCTACATGAATATGGTAAAAAGTATTTACAACAAATAAAAACAAACCCCCTTTTTAGCAGGGGGTTTGTGTGTTAAACCTTTTCAATTTCTTTCTTACCGAGAATACCCGTCGGTTTGAATAGCAGTATTATGATGAGAATAGCAAAGGCTATTGCATCCCTGAAAGTTGACGATAAATACCCCGAAACAAACGTCTCAACAATTCCGAGTATATATCCGCCAAGTGCCGCACCTGTTATGTTTCCGATTCCGCCCAGCACTGCAGCTACGAAAGCTTTCAAACCGTATATGATTCCAATCAACGGGTCAATTTTCGGATAATTCAAACCGAATAGAATTCCCGCAGCGGCTGCAAGCGAAGAACCAATAATAAACGTAAAACTGATAACCCCGTTTATATTAATTCCCATAAGGCTTGCAACGTTATGATTGAATGAAACAGCCCTCATTGCAGTACCTATTTTGGTCTTCATGATTATTAATCTTAGAATAACCATAAGCACCAGTGATACTATTATCACGACAACAGAGTTTGAAAAAACAGCTGCACCTCCGACACTGAACAATGACTTGTTTTCCAGCAATGTCGGAAATGATTTCGGGTCTGCACCGAATACAAGCTGCCCGCCGTATTCAAGAAACAGCGAAACACCTATTGCTGTGATTAATATGGTAAGCTTCGGAGAATTTCTCAGAGGTTTATATGCGAGCTTTTCGAGCGTAAACCCGAGTATCGAGCAAACAGCCATCGAGCCTATAAGTATCAATATTGCCATCCATACTGAAGCACCTCCCGTAAATGTTGTAAACGCAAACAGCATTGCAAGATAATATCCGGAATACGCACCAACCATAAATACATCCCCGTGTGCGAAGTTGATGAACCTCAGAATACCGTATATCATCGTATATCCGAGAGCAATAAGTGCATATATGCTTCCGAGAGATAATCCGTTTATAAACTGCTGTATGAATTCTGTCATGGAGCTATCGTCTCTTTATACTTGAACTTTCCGTCTTTTATCTCCAGTACGACAGCCGGCTTTACTGCATTCCGTTGCTCGTTAATAGTGATGTTTCCCGTTACTCCTTTGAAGTTGCTCGTCTTTGAGAGTTCCTGCCTTATCTTGTCGCCG
>CALJIG010000108.1 GCA_937974175.1 uncultured Ignavibacteria bacterium | reverse complement strand
CACCATGAATCAATTCTTCATTTCCAGTGAGTAAACTTTTACTCAACGATCCAACTGTGTTTTGTTTAAACCCTATAACATAATCGACAATGTTTATATCTAATAATTGCCCAATTTGACTGGCAATAATCTCAGACCAAAACTCAGTAGGATATCTTTGTAAAGATTTTTTGAAAAAATATTTTTGATTGTCATTGGGATGAAATAATATAATTTTTTCTCTTCTACCTTGAGAGCTAGATGAGGTATCCTCAGTCCAATTTGTAATATCTATTATTTCTGACAAAGATTATTGATTTAATTATAACGAATATTTAACATAATATCTAAATAAAAATAAGTGTAAATATTCAACATAAAATATTTTACTTCAAAAGTGTCTATTAAGCTTAATGAATTTAGAAACGTATCTAATTCATCTTTCTATTGTTTAATGCTGTGGGTAATTTTCAAAATTTTATGAGGTTTCTAAAATATTTCCTGCCATCAACTCAGCTTGTTTCAGTACTGTATCAACTGCTTTCTGTTGTTTATCCGGAGGATAACCGTATTTAGTTAATGTTCGTTTTACTAATACCATCAACTTTGCTTTAGCGCTTTCCCTTATAGTCCAATCAATTGTTGTATTCGCTCTCACTTTGTCTGCAATTTCCCGAGCAATCATTTTGAGTGTTTCATCTCCCAATACTTTTACGGCACTGTCGTTGATTTCAAGTGCATCGTAAAAGGCAACTTCATCATTGGACAATCCTAATCTTGAGGCTTCATTATCGGCGTCTTTAATTTCTTTTGCGATATTAATGAGTTCCTGTATTACTTCCGCAGTAGTGAGCAAATTGTTTTGGTAACGCTTTATTGCTCCCTCAAGCATCTCCAATAATTTTTTACTCTTCACAAGATTTGTTCTTGCCCGGGTTTTTATTTCATCGTTCAATAATTTCTTTAACAATTCCAGAGCAATATTCTGATGCTTCATTCCTTTTACTTCTTGCAGGAATTCATCTGATAAAATTGAAATTTCAGGCTTATCTATTCCAGCCGCTTCAAAAATATCTATTACTTTATCAGAGCTAATTGCCTCATCTACAATCTGTTTAATTGCTGTTTCAATTTCAATATCTGACTTACCTGAACCGCTACCACTGCCTTCAAATTTTAATAAACGTGCTTTCATAGCTTGAAAGAATGCTACATCAGGTAAATGCTGCTGTACTTCTTCCCGAGTAATGCACAACGAAAGTGCCTGGCTCAATAAACTGACTTCACGTACAAATCTTTCCTTGCCTTCCTTCAAGCCTATTATATGATCTTCGTCTTGTAATATTATCGAGAGTTTTTCCTTTGAATCAACTTTAAAAAATCTTCTATAATTAAATTTGTAAGTATTCTCATAATATGCCTGAGGCTCCTCAACTAAAATATCTTTTTGAGTGGAGCTATCTTCATTAAACATCTGTTGAACAACTTCTAATTTCTCCATAAATACAGCTACAGCTTTTTCGATGTTCTCAGCTGGTTCACCTTTTCCTCCTGCATCACTATAAAATGAAAGAGCCATTTTCAAATCGCTTCCGATACCTAAATAATCGACCACTAAACCTCCAGGTTTATCTTTAAACACCCTGTTCACTCTTGCTATTGCCTGCATCAGATTGTGACCTCTCATCGGTTTATCTACATACATTGTATTTAAACATGGTGCATCAAAACCCGTTAACCACATATCTCTTACAATTACAATTTTCAATTCATCATCAGGATTTTTCATTCGCTCTGATAAATCTCTTCTTTGCTGCTTTGTTGTATAATGTTTGGCAATTTCAGGTCCGTCAGAGCTGTTAGTTGTCATAACTACTTTTATAACCCCTTTGTTAATATCATCACTTTGCCACTCAGGACGAAGTGCTACAATTTCTTTAAAAATATCTGCTGCTATTCTCCTACTCATGGCAACAATCATCGCCTTACCTTCAAATACTGTCTGTCTTTTTTCAAAATGAGAAACAATATCTTTTGCAAGATTTTTTACTCTGTCCTTATGCCCGACTATCGCTTCTAGTTTTGTCCACTTAGCTTTTGCTTTTTGTTTATCAGTAACTTCTTCGTCCTGCTCTAACTCCTTATCAAACTCCTCAATTAATCTCTTTCCTTCTTCATCTAAATTTACTTTTGCCAATCGACTTTCATAAAATATTCTAACTGTTGCTCCGTCCGTAACAGCATCTTTAATATCGTAACGGTCTATGTAATTACCGAATACCTGTGGAGTGTTTACATCGGTTCCCTCAATTGGAGTTCCGGTGAATCCTATATATGTAGCATTGGGTAAAGCATCTCTCATATACTTTGCAAAGCCGTATACAAGCCGCTTGCCAATTACTTCCTTTGTAATTGAATCTTTTTCATCGATCAACTTTGCTTCAAAGCCGTATTGTGTTCTATGCGCTTCGTCAGCAATCACTATTATATTTTTTCTGTCTGAAAGCTCATCATACACCGATTTTATTCCATCGGGCATGAACTTCTGAATAGTTGTAAATACTATTCCGCCGCTTGCCACTTTCAACAGTTCTTTTAAATGCTCCCTGCTCTCCGCTTGAACAGGTTCCTGTCTCAGCATCTGTACAGACGCAGCAAATGTATTAAACAACTGGTCATCTAAATCATTTCGGTCAGTTATAACAACTATAGTCGGGTTATGCATTTCAGGGGAAGTAATGAGCTTTCCTGAATAAAAAACCATACTAAGACTTTTTCCGGAACCCTGTGTATGCCATACAACTCCACCGCGTTTATCTCCATTTACTCCCGATGCAATAATTGAAGATTGAACTGCTTTATTGACTGCGTAATATTGATGATATGCTGCTAATTTTTTCTCCGTTACTATTTGTGTAAGTCCCGTTTTCGTGTCTTCTTTCTTTGTTTTCTCAAAGACGATAAAGTTGCGGACTAAATCTAAAAGTGTATCCGGCATCAGCATTCCTTCAAGCAGCGTTTCCAATTGTGGTTTGAACCGTGACGCGTCCTTAATCCCGTCTGTACTTTTCCATACCATGTAACGGCTCAAGTCAGCGGAAACACTTCCCGCCTTACATTCCAACCCGTCTGAAATAATACAAACTGCATTATATGTAAACAGACTTGGGATGATAGCTTTATATGTTTGTAATTGCCTGAATGCGCTGTTTATATTTGCATTTTCATCAGCTGCATTTTTTAATTCCATTACAACTAACGGAAGACCGTTAATGAACAATAAAATATCAGGCCGTTTATTCTGATTGTTTTCGATAATGGTATACTGATTTACTACGAGGAATTGATTGTTTGAAGTGTTTTCAAAATCTAATAATGCTACTTCATGACTGCGCTCATAGCCGTCTTCTTGATAAGCAATTTTAACTTTCTCAACAAGCATTCTATGAAATTCTTCATTGTTATGAAGTAATACAGGCGAGTAAATTCTTAGTACTTTCTGAACTGCCGCTTCTTGTGCATCAACCGGAATATGAGGATTTATTTTTTCAATGGATTCACGAAGACGATTTACAAGAACTACCTGTTCAAAGCTTTCTCTTTCACAAAATAATCCCTCAGGCGAAATGTCTTTTCCGTTTACATAGCTCCAGCCTTGCGATTTTAAAATTTCAATCGCTGATTCCTCTATAATATTTTCTGTAATTGGTTTCATTTAAAAAC
>CALJIG010000107.1 GCA_937974175.1 uncultured Ignavibacteria bacterium | reverse complement strand
AATCTCTCCTTTGTACAAGCATCTGAAGTTCATCTTTTGTATAAAAACCAAACACTTCACGCGGAGGATAATTTACATCATCCCATATCCATGACTTAAATCCGTTCGAGTAAAAAATTACAGGGCGCTGCCCGAATTCCTTTTCAAGTCCGTCTGCATAACACTTTGCCTGATGACTTCCTACACGCGCATCTCTTTTAGTCCGTTTTGCTTCTACCACCGCAAGTGGCTTTCCATCGTCTCCCCATAGCACATAATCTACAAAGCCGTCACCATTCATTCCGTCTGCCTGTGGCATACAGTTTTTTAGCGGATACTCAGCAAAGTTGGGACCATAAGGATCCCATCCTGCTTCACGCAGTAATGTATCAATATAAATTTTTCGTGTAAGGTCTTCATCGGGGTCAATAGGCGGAGCGACAATTGAAATATTGTGTTCCTTTATTATCTTTATTGAGGCAAGCTCAGTTTGAAGTTTTTCAAGTTTCTCCTGCTGGTCATGAAATCTTTTTTCTAATTCCTGTAGTTCACTTTTACTTTTTTCTTTTGTCCTCTCTTTTTGTAAAATATTTTCATCAAACGGCGGTATTATAATTTTCTCTTCGCTGTACAGCTGTGTAACGTAGCTTATAAATCCGTGCAGAAGCTTTAACGCATAAAGCGATTCCTGCGCCTTTATTTTTGCGCCTGTATGCACGGCAGCATTGCCGAGCTTTCTTATAAGATTTATCTGGTTGAACTGCGAAGGGGCAATTATATTTTTAAAACCCTGGTCATGCATCAGCGAGCTTAATGTAGTATCGTACGGCAGGGTTAGGTCGGCATCGTTTTCGTACATCCATCTTACCCACTCTTCAAGACTTTTTCGGCACAGCATTGCGCAGTAAAGAGGCGCGCCGTACACATGCTTCTCCGCTTCCTTAGGAGTCTCTGTTATTGCAGACCATTTATCCGGTATGAAAAAGAAGTTACTCACGTTGTAAGTTCACCTTTAAATGCTTTCTGGATAATTGATTTGAATAATTGATTTACTTGGATAGTTGAAGACTTATTTTTTTGTTTTTCTATCAAACTTACTATCTCTGAAAATTTATTTTGCAAGTCTAGTTTGGGATACAATAAAGGAAGTGACTTTACAGCGGACTTTGTAATTGATTTTGTAACTGCTCCATTTATGCTAGCCTTTATTTTGGCTTTACTATAATTTGTAGAAAGATAATAATACAAATATTTGGAATTTAAATTCTTTAATCTAATCACTAATTGATTCAATCCCAACGATACGGGCTTATTCAAATGTGGCATTATCCAAAAATCCCCAGCGCTTCCTATCTTGTTCATAATAATTTCTCCTCCAAAGATTTGTGATTTTGAAAAAAAATCATAAGTTTTTTTCGAAACATATTTCAAGTTTTTTTCGAAATTATTTGCATTCAAATTTGTAGTTCGGATCATAATCGCATAGTCTTCAGTATCTAACATTTCAATATTCTTTGATATTGTCGCGTTACTTCCATTTGAGCCTATGTCTCCTATGTATTCTATGCAACTCCCAAATTCCATTTTTTCCCATCCCTTTTCATTCCTCACCGGATCTCCAAACATATCAATAAAAATTGCTTGTGCAAGTTCATCATATTTATTCAATAGCTCATTGTCTTTTCGTTTCAATTCATCCGCTGCATCTAATATTTCTGCAATTCGTTTTTGAATTGGTAGTGGTGGAAGCGGAATTTGAAGTTCTTTTAATTTTTCTTTATTTAATGTAATCCCTTTAACGGCTTTATCACCAATACCTTCTAAATCTATTTGCTGAACTGCCCAATATAAATATTTTAAATCAACTTTGGTTTTATCTTTTATAGGAAATGCCGCTATTGCTTCGTTGGTATAAATCTCATTCTTTGTAATTGCAACTTTTCCGATAGACAATTTAAAACTATACAACAAAGTATTTTTCGGCACAATCTTAACCCCTGAATTTTTTATAGCAAATTCAGTAATCCCTTCCTTTGTTTTAGAAATAAAATAATCTCCCTTTAAATCAGCAATCGAAACCCAAGGGAAATTACCATCCCAATACTTGGGTTCACTTCGTGAAGGAGTCTTTCCCATATTAATTTCACAAATATCATCAAGTCTTACTTTTTCCCAAATCATACCAACATACCTTTCAACTGTTTCAATAACGCCGCGCGTTCTTTATCCAAGGCTTCTATCTGAGAAATAATAACAACAGGTTCTTCGTAGGTCTTTTCTTCGTGTATTGTTTCCTTATATCGGTTAATGCTAAGATCGTACTTATTATCAATGATTTCTTTTACAGGGACAAGAAAACTTTTCTCTGTTCGTTTTCTTTTACTTTCATTCTTCAGATTGTGGAAACGTTTTACAATATCAGGAATATCATTTGCTTCGATTGGCTGGCGCTTATCATCAAGGCTGAAACCCTCTGCCTGCATATCATAGAACCACACGTTATCGGTGCCACCGGAATCTGTCTTTGTAAAAATCAGAATAGCCGTGCTTACTCCGGCATAGGGCTTGAACACCCCGGAAGGCATACTTATAACTGCTTGCAGTTTTTGCCTATCAATCAGCTCCTTACGTATCTGCAAATGCGCCTTACTGCTGCCGAATAAAACTCCGTCAGGAACAATAACTGCTGCTCTGCCTCCAAGCTTTAGACCTTTTAAAATCAAAGCAAGGAAAAGTAGCTCAGTTTTTTTGCTATCGACAACACTTAAAATTTTTCCGTCAACTGCCTCTCTATCAAGGCTGCCTTTAAAAGGAGGATTTGCTAATACAAGTGTTGCCTTCTTAGTGAAATTTGTATTGGCTTCGCTTAATGAATCGACATCAGTAAGCTGCGGATTTTCGATTCCGTGCAGGATGAGATTCATCGCACCGATACGTATCATAGTCGGATCGAACTCCATACCCATAAACATATAATCTTCGAAGTGCTTCTTTACTTTATCTTTGAACAATTCTTTTTCAAAGTGCTCTCGGATATATTCACCGGCAACGGTAAGGAATCCCGCAGTGCCGCATGCAGGGTCGCAGATAATGTCTTCGATAGTCGGCTGAACCATATCTACCATCATTCGGATGATATGGCGCGGAGTACGGAACTGTCCGTTCTGCCCGGCACTGGCAATTTTGCTTAGAAGATATTCGTACACGTCGCCCTTCGTATCGCGGTCAACCATATCTATATTGGAGAGCATCTCCACTACCTGAGCAAGCAAGCGCGCAGTGGGAATCATAAATGTAGCGCCCTTCATAAACTTAGTGAATGCTGCGCTTCTGCTGCCGACATTCCGTAAAAAATCAAAGATACCGTCAGCCTTAGTGAAGAGCCGGTGCATCGTTGCGGGGTCCATGTTTTTGAATCTGCTCCAGCGTAAGTCATATTCTTTCGGCAGGTATATTGGTTCTTCTATTGGCTTTTTTGTAAATACAGATTTTGTTTCTTTTTTTGTTTGCAGTTTATGGATTCTTTTTAAGATAAGTATATAT
>CALJIG010000106.1 GCA_937974175.1 uncultured Ignavibacteria bacterium | reverse complement strand
CTGAAAAGCCGTGTGTCGCCGGTTCAATTCCGGCCCTGTCCACATTAAAGCCCGTTAATAGCGGGCTTTTTTATTTTAGAGCAATCCCGCTGAAGCGGGATGTGCCGCCGGTTCAATGGAGTTTATCCAGCTTTAGCGGGAGCCGCTCCACATTAAAGCCCGTTAATAGCGGGCTTTTTTATTTATACCGAATAATTGAATTTATTTAGCTTAACACACTAAGTACTTTTCTTTAAGGCTTGGAAATAACTATGCACGATTATGAAAAAGCCAATTTTAGTTATTCTTACACTTCTGCTATTTTCCATTTCAATTCAGGCACAAAGCCAAAAATCTTACATTAATGATAAAGAAAAAATTAATAAGTCCTTTTTAGAAAAAGGTGAAGTCTATTTAAAATTTCTTTGTTCATCTAAAGATGAAGTTAATAAAATCACCGAGCTGATTTCCATCGATAATGTAAAAGATATTATTATTGGTTACGAAGTAAATGCATTTGCCAATGAAAAAGAGTTCAAAGAATTCTTAAAGCTTAACATTGAGTTCGAACTGCTTCCGCTTCCATGCGAATCCATAAAAGAGCCTTTGAAGATGACAGATAATTTACAATCAATATCTGCATGGGATTCATACCCGACTTACGATGCCTATATAACATTGATGAATAACTTTGCATTGGCACACCCTGACATTTGCAAAATCGTAAATATAGGAACAACTGTACAGGGAAGACAATTATTGTTCGCTGTTATTTCAGACAGCGTAAATTCAAGAAAACCCAAGCCAAGATTTATGTACACTTCGTCAATACATGGCGATGAAGTAACCGGCTATATTTTAATGCTGCGGTTTATAGATACCTTGCTCAGCAGTTATAGCGCAAACAACAGGCTCACTAATCTTGTTAAGAACTGCGAAATATGGATATGCCCGCTTGCAAATCCTGACGGCACTTATAAAGGCGGTAATAATACTGTCAACGGCGCAGTGCGATTCAATGCAAACAACATTGACTTAAACAGAAACTATCCCGATGCAGCTGCAGGTCCTCATCCTGACGGCAATGCATACCAACCTGAAACAATTGCATTTATGAATATTGCTAACACATACAATTTTACCATGGGAGCAAATTTCCATGGAGGCGAAGAAGTTTTTAATTACCCATGGGATACCTGGGCACGTCTTCATCCCGATGATGACTGGAGCATTAAAGTCGGCAAACGGTACGTTGATACAGTTCATGCAAACAGTACAGGCGGATACATGACGGCAATATTAGGTTACCCGAGTTATCCCGGCTTAGTAAATGGTTATGCATGGTATAGAATAACCGGCGGAAGACAGGACTGGATGAACTATTATAAAGGCTGCCGCGAAGTTACAATAGAAATATCGGATGTAAAACTATTACCTGCCTCTCAGCTCCCTTCCAGATGGAACTACAATTTTAAATCATTTATAAATCACGTCGGCGAATCCTTATACGGCATCAGAGGTATTATAAAAGATTCAATTACCAATCTACCTCTTAAAGCTAAAATATCCGTACTCGGTAAAGAAGTACCGGACAGTACCTGGATATTTTCCGATTCAATCTGCGGAGATTATCACAGGCTTATTTCGGCAGGGACTTATACGTTAACTTTTTCATCGGCAAATCATTATTCTAAAACTATAACGGGGGTCCGCGCGCAGTATGATTCAACTACGATACTGGATGTAATCCTCAGACCTAATACAATCAATATTTCAAACTCAAATTCTGCTGTTTATTCGTTTGAGTTAAAGCAGAACTACCCGAACCCTTTTAATCCTTCAACTGTAATTAAATATTTTATTCCGGTAAAGAACTTTGTAACGCTGAAGATTTTCGATTCCAAAGGAACGGAAGTAATGACTTTAGTGAATGAGAACAAATCTCCTGGTGAATATGAAATTCAGTTTGCGAATAAAAATCTAAGCAGCGGAATTTATTTTTATAAATTAACTGCGGGAGATTTTTCAGAGACTAAAAAAATGATTTTACTGAAATAAGATTTTCACTATTAAGTTTATAATTAAAGCCTGTCACAAGCAGGCTTTTTTATTGCAAGATGAAACTCCTTCTGAATTTTTACTTTCCTGCAATTAAGGTAAATTGAGCCATGCAAAAATACGTATGCGCTATCGGCGGAATAAATTTAGATATTAAAGGTATATCTGATTCCGATGCAAAGGCAGATTCAAACTTAGGCAAAGTTCATTTCACTCCCGGAGGAGTTGCGCGGAATATATCTGAAAATCTTGCAAAGCTTAATGTCCCTATTTATCTTCTGGGCTGCATAGGTGAAGATGCAAACGGAAATCTTATCGATGATAAAACAAAACTTGCCGGAGTAAACACTGAGCACGTTTTTAAAAATCCCGATGTAAAAACCTCCGTATATCTTTCCGTCTCAAATAACACCGGAGAATTAATTACGGCAGTTAATGATATGTCAGACTCTGTAAAATTCATTACAGTCGACTACCTTGAAAGCAAATATGAAATTATAAAGAACAGCAGAGTAATTTTTGCAGATACAAATCTTGAAAGCAAAGCACTTCAGTATATTGTAACGATTGCCAATGAAAATAATATTCCGATTTACGTTGATACTGTCTCAATAGAGAAATCAAATAAAGTAAAAGACTTAACGGGTACAATTAATTACCTCTCTCCTAATTTGAATGAGTTTGGAAATCTATTTGGTGAATTTAATATAGACAGAATTAATTTTAAAATTGAAAATCCCGAGTATCAAAAATATAATTCAATCATTCTCAAGCGCGGTGATAAGGGAATCGTTTTAATAAATGTAAAGAACAGGAAAATAAAAATATTTAATGCTATACAGATGGACGCAGTTGAGCCGAACGGAGCAGGCGATGCATTCAATGCCGGATTTTTATACGGACTTATGAACAGCTATGAAGAATATGATTCCGTTTATCTCGGCATCTGCGCAGCGTATTACACACTTAAATCAGTCCATTCAGTATCAGAAAAATTAACAGAAGAAAATTTAATACAATTATTTAACAGGAAAACATCCAATGAGTTCTAAAAAAAGTTTTAATAAATTTCTACAGATATCAGATGAAGTACAAGCAGCTTTGAATGATAACAAGCCTATTGTTGCACTTGAGTCAACAATCATTTCTCACGGAATGCCATATCCTCAGAACTATGAAACTGCTAAGCAGGTTGAAAATACAGTCAGAGAAAACGGCGCAGTGCCTGCAACAATTGCAATACTCAACGGCATTATAAAAATCGGACTTAGTGAAGATGACCTGCAAATCCTTTCAAACAGCAATGATATTTTAAAAGCTTCGCGCAGAGATATTCCTATCATTGTCTCCGAAAAACTTAATGCAGCTACAACCGTTTCCGCTACTATGATTTGCGCCGCATTAGCCGGACTTAAAATTTTCGCCACAGGCGGCATCGGCGGTGTTCACCGCAACGGGAATGAATCATTTGATATATCAGCCGATTTAACAGAACTTACTCAGACCAATATTGCAGTAGTATCTGCCGGAGTAAAATCAATTTTAGATATCGGCTTAACTCTTGAATATCTTGAAACGCTCGGCGTTCCTGTTATCGGTTACGGTACAGATGAATTCCCGGCATTTTATACAAGGCAGTCAGGATTTAAAGTGAATTACAAATTAGATACTCCCGAACAAATCGGCAGTATGATAAAAACAAAATGGGAGCTCGGACTTAACGGCGGAGTAATTGTTGCCAATCCTATTCCCGAAGAATTCTCAATGGATAAAAACAAAATTGATAACGCCATTGAAGAAGCCTTAAAGAACGCAGATAAAAAAGGAATCAAAGGAAAAGATGTAACTCCTTTTTTACTGGGAGAAATCAAAAATATTACCGGCGGCTCGAGTCTTGATTCAAACATAAAACTTGTTCTGAATAACGCAAAACTTGCTGCACAGATTTCAGCATCATTATAATTGTATATTTGGTTGTAAAGCAATGTCCTATTTTTAATAACGTTCCAATAAATTATAACCCCAAAATGAAATTCAAAAAAATTATTATCGTCACACTTGTTTTAGCGTGCTCTTTTTTTCTGTATGAAAGCCTCTCTGCTTTTGGAGCAGGAATAACCGGTAGAACAAAAAAATCAGGAACTCCGGGCTGCACTTGTCACGGCTCAAGCGCAACACAAAGTGTTAACGTAAAAATATCCGGACCCACATCTGTTCAGGCCGGAGATACTGCAACGTACAGGCTTCAGTTATTCGGCGGACCGTTAGCTGCAGGCGGATGCGATATAGCTGCCGAGAGAGGAACACTTCAAACCAGCTATCTTGAATCACAGCTTCAGCTCGTCTCAGGTGAAATTACTCATACAAGTCCGAAGCTTTCAACCGGCGGAGATACAATCCGCTGGACATTTAAGTACAAAGCCCCAAACGCACCGAACACAAAGGACTCAATTTATGCAAACGGAAACTCGGTAAATCACACCGGTGGTTCTAGCGGAGACTCCTGGAACTACGCAGCTAACTTTATAATTAATATTACGCCTCCAACTTCTATTATAAAGAACACGGAAACAGTTAAGGATTTTAAGCTTAGCCAGAATTATCCTAACCCTTTCAATCCTTCAACTAAGATCAGCTTTTCAATAGTGAAAAGCGGATTTGTAAGCCTGAAGCTTTATGATAATCTCGGCCGTTTAGTGGCTAACCTTGTGAATGAGAATTTATCTATCGGCAGCTATGATGTTACAATGGATGCCTCAACTTACGGACTCACAAGTGGTATGTATTACTATAGCTTAGAAACAAATGGATTCAGTGAGACAAAGAAAATGATACTGGCTAAGTAATAAGTAATTGTTTATTTATAATCTTAAAAGCAATTCGTCTTTTTGACGGATTGCTTTTTTTATTGTCTTACGGAAAGTCACATTATTGTAACATTCTTTAATTCCGGCTCAATTTCAAACAATTCA
>CALJIG010000105.1 GCA_937974175.1 uncultured Ignavibacteria bacterium | reverse complement strand
AATTATATATAAAATTATTTTTAGCAAATTCTGGGAAGTTGCTCCCCTGAAATCATATCAAGAATTCTTTTTGTACCTATTCTGCTTATCAAAGTAACTCCTTCATTATTTTTTTTCTCAACTCTTCCTATAATTTTCCCTTTGCCGTGCTTATTTAGAATTTTCAATGCTTCATCAGAAAATTTTTCAGGAATAAAAGAAATAAATCTTCCCTCATTTGCAACAAACATTGGATCAAATCCCATAAGCTCGCATGCTCCGTTAACGTCTTCTCTTACAGGAACATCTTTTTCATTGATTACAAATTCATATCCACTTGTATTGGAAAGTTCAACGAGACCGCTCACCAATCCTCCGCGTGTTAAATCCCGCATACAATGAATTTCTATTCCTGCGCTCAGAATATCCCGCACAACATGATTTAATGGTTCGCAATCACTTTCTATAGTTGTTTCAAATTCAAGATTTTCTCTCGTAGCCATAATAGCTATTCCATGCCTGCCAATATCTCCGTTAATAAAAATTAAATCACCTTCCTGAATGGATGAAGGTGCTATTGTAAAATCATGTTCGATAATTCCTATACCGCTGGTATTAATAAATATCCCGTCACCTTTTCCTTTATCCACTACCTTAGTATCACCCGTAACAATTTTTACTCCGGCTAAATCACAATTTGTTTTTAATGAGTTGACTATTTTCCATAGAGTTTCCATTGGTAAACCCTCTTCAATTATCATTCCAAGACTTATATATAAAGGCTTAGCACCAGACATCGATAAGTCATTCACAGTTCCATTAACAGCCAGACTTCCTATATCACCTCCGGGGAAAAACAGCGGTTTTACTACGTATGAATCCGTTGTAAAAGCAATTTTATTTTTTTCAAGATTTAATAACACTGAATCAGTTCTTTGTTCCAGAAAAGAATTTCCAAATGCTGTTATAAACATTTTTTCAATCAGCTGTTGCATAAGTTTTCCGCCGCCGCCATGCGCCATCATAACTTTAGGATAATTTGCTGTCGGTATTGGGCAGGATAATATAAAATCTTTTTTGTTCATTATATTAATTTTCTAAACTCTCACTTTATTTCTATATTTATAATAAGCGGCACATGCTCCTTCAGAAGAAACCATTGTAGCTCCAAGGGGATGCTCAGGTGTGCAGATTTTCCCGAACGCTTCACATTCAAAGGGTTTTTTTATCCCTTGCAGAATCAATCCGCTTATACATTCAGATGGTTCATCAACTACAATTTCATTTAAATTAAATTTTATTTCTGCATCATACTCAGAGTAATTATCATTTAATCCTAAACCGCTTTGAGAAATTTCTCCTATACCTCTCCACTTTCTGTTTCTGATTTTAAAAACTTCCTTTATAATATTTTGCGCATGAATATTCCCTCCTTCATTCACAACTCTGGAATATTGATTCTCAACTTCTGCTCTTCCTTCTTCAAGCTGCTTGATGCACATATAAATTCCGTTCAATATATCTACAGGTTCGAATCCTGTTACAACAATGGGGACTTTATATTTTTCAGCTATAGGATAATATTCTTCATATCCCATAATTGTGCAGACATGCCCCGCTGCTAAAAATCCGTTAACTCTGTTGTTCGGTGAAGATAGAATCGCTTCAATTGCAGGTGGGACCAGCACATGTGAAATTAAAATTGAAAAGTTTTTTATTTTCTGCATCTTTGCCTGATATACAGCCATTGCATTTGCGGGAGCGGTGGTTTCAAAGCCGACAGCAAAGAACACAACTTCTTTATCAGGATTTTCTTTTGCAATTTTTAAAGCATCAATTGGTGAGTATAAAATTCTTACCTCTCCGCCTTCTGCTTTTACAGTGAGCAAATCTTTTTTTGATCCGGGAACTCTTAGCATATCACCAAACGAACAAAATATAATTTCCTTTTTCGAAGCTAACTCAATTGCTTTATCAATTTGCTCTAAAGGTGTAACACAAACAGGGCAGCCGGGTCCATGGATCAATGTGATTTCTTTTGGAAGCAATTCATCTATTCCGAATTTTACAATGGAATGTGTTTGTCCCCCGCAGACTTCCATTATATTCCACGGTTTCGTTGTTATTTTTTTTATCATAGAAGCATATTTTAAAACAGCATCTGCTTCTCTATATTCATCCAGATACTTCACTATTCACCTTCCTTTAATTCGTCAAGATCTTCCATTTCTTTTAGGTAATCAAAAACTTTGTTTGCTTCTGATTCGTCTAATCTTTTTAAAGCAAAACCTACGTGAACGATAACATAATCATTCAGATTTGCTTCAGGTGTATATGATAGATTCACTTCTTTTATTATTCCGCCAAAGCTAACTCTGCCCGTCCTCATTATCGGACTATCACTTTTATCCACACTTATTATTTTACCGGGAATCGCTAAACACATATAATTAATTTTTAAAGTTGTTCAAATAACTAAAATATTTCATCTGACCTAAACTTATTCCTCCATCATTTGTGGGAATTTCACTTTGCCAATAAACTTTAAATCCTTCTTCACTCAACCTGTCAATTGTTTTCTCTATTAAATTCTTATTCTGAAAACATCCACCGGATAATGCAATCTGTTTTATTCCTGAAATCTTACTTATTTCAATTATGATATCTGTTAATGCACTATGAAACTTAGCCGATATATTCTGTTTTGAAATATTTTTTGTAAAGTCATTGATAATATCTAATACAACTTTTCTCCAATCAACAATATAATTATTTTCTCCCGCTTTTATAATTTCAAACTTATATCTATCATCTGTTAGAGTTCCACTTAAAATATTTTCTAAATCCATCGCTGCCTGCCCTTCAAAAGAAGTGTTTTGCTTTAGGTTAATAAGTGATGCAATCCCGTCAAATAGTCTTCCTACACTTGAACATAATGGCGAATTGATTTTTTTATCAATGAGATTTAATATAACGTCTGTATCAAAATCTTTATAATAAGTTTTTACTAATTTTTTGTCTTTTGTTGCAGCATACAATAAACTTGCTCCTATTCTCCAGACTTCTTTAATTGCTTTCTCACCTCCGGGTAGAGGAAAATAATCAAAGTGCGCAAACCTTTCGAACTTATCTTCGTTAATTTTTAGAAATTCTCCTCCCCATATATTTCCATCAGTTCCGTAACCCGTTCCGTCCCATGAAATTCCTAAAACTTCTCCTTCTATATTATTTTCAGCAATGCAAGAAAGTATGTGCGCATAATGATGCTGAACCTGAACGAGTTTTAATCCTGTGTCTTGAGCAAATTTTGTTGATACATAATCAGGATGTAAATCAGAAATAATATACTCAGGATTTATATCATATAAGTTTTTAAAATCAGAAATAATTTTTTTAAATGCACTATATGCTTCCTTAGAATCCAAATCCCCTATGTGCTGACTTATAAAAACATTTTTACCGTTTGATATTGAGACAGTATTTTTTAACTGGCCTCCGACTGCAATTGCCTGGGGAACATCTTCATTTAAAATTACCGGATAAGGAGCATAACCTCTGGCTCTTCTTATCATGAAGGGTTTGTTTTTTATAACTCTGACAACAGAATCATCAACCTGTCTTACAATTTTTCTATTGTGAACTAAAAAATAATCTGCTATTCCATTAAGCTTTTCAAACGCTTCTTCGTTTGTAATACATATTGGTTCGTCTGAAATATTTCCACTCGTGGCAACGATAGGAGTATTTAACTCCTTCATTAATATATGATGAAGCGGAGTATAGGGCAGCATAACTCCATAATAATTGTTTCCTTTAGAAATGTCTTCTGCAATTAAACTGTTCTCTTTTTTCTTCAGTAAAACAATTGGTGATTGTACGGATAACAATAATTTTTCTTCTTCTTTCGAAACTTCACAATATTTTTTAATCATTTCCAACGAAGGAAACATCATAGCAAATGGCTTCTCTTCTCTATGTTTTCTTTCCCGTAATCTTTTTACTGCTCTGTTATTTCTTGCATCAATAATTAATTGATAACCGCCAAGTCCTTTTAAAGCAATAATTTTACCATCAAGAATTAATTCAGCTGCTTTCTTTATTACTTCATTTCCCGCAATTATTTCTTTATTGGCATTGTATAGTTTTATCTGCGGTCCGCATTTGGGGCATGCAATTGGCTCTGCGTGAAATCTTCTATCCATCGGATTCTCATATTCTCTTCTGCAATCTTCGCACATTCCAAATTCTTTCATCGTTGTGTTTGCTCTGTCGTATGGAATGGATTCTATAATCGAAAATCTTGGACCGCAGTTAGTGCAGTTTGTGAAGGGATATAAATATCTTCTTTCTTTTGGATTAAATATTTCGTTTAAACAATCGGGACATGTAGCTAAGTCAGGAAGGATTAATGCTGTCTTTATTGAAGTGTTGTTGCTTTCTTTAATTTCAAATTTTGTAAAGTTTTTTATATCAGAATTTACATATTTAAAATCATTTATAATGGAGTTTACCGGCTTTTCATTTTTTAATAGTACAAGAAAATTTTCTACATTACTCTCATCACCTTCTGCTTCAATCTCTACTCCTGCGGAGGAGTTAATAATCCACCCCTTGATATTTAATTCGTGTGCAAGACGATAAACGAATGGTCTGAAACCAACTCCCTGAACAGTGCCTTGTATATTTATCAGTACGTTCTTCAAAACAATAAATGTATTTTAATAGAAGTTAGAAATTCAGGTGAGAAATTTTAAGGCGATTTTACTACCATTACCTCCCTTGCGGGAGGCTGATAGTGTCTATAGTCTTAATGACTAATAACATTAAGGAGAAATGAATAAAACAAATTAATACATCAGTTGCTTTTCATGACTATGTTTAGTTCTCACGTTCTCAACCAACCAGTTACACCACTCTTTTATTCCTGCACCTGATGTGCAGCTTACTTCAAAAATTTTTAATCCGGGATTAACATTTAACGCGTTATTTTTTAATGTCTCAATATTACAATTTACATACGGTATCAAGTCAGTTTTATTAATTATCATCGCTTCGGAATTCCTGAACATTTTAGGATACTTCAAAGGCTTATCGTCACCTTCTGTTGTGCTTACTAAAACAATTTTCATATTCTCACCCAGATCAAATCCTGCAGGGCAAACTAAATTACCAACGTTCTCAATGAACAGCAGTTCAGTTTTTTCCAGATCAAGATTACTTAATGCATCCTGCACTAGCTTTGCTTCCAGGTGGCAGGCACCGTTAGTTACAATTGAAACTACAGGTACATTATAATGAGCAACACGCTCTGCATCAAGGCTTGTCTGCACATCACCTTCTATAACAGATATATCAACTTTGCTTCCAAGAGTTTCGAAAGTTTTTTCAAGCAGACTTGTTTTACCTGAGCCCGGTGAGCTTACTAAGTTAATAGTAAAAATTTCATTCTGTTTTAACAAGTTTCTGTTGTGCTCTGCCAGCTCATCATTTTTAGCCAGAACTTTTCTTTCTACAGTTATTACGCTCATATAAAATTTTAATTTTTTAAGATTATTTCTGAAATCAAAAGTTCGTTACCTGAAATAACTTCAGTATCTTTACTGCCGCAAACAGGGCATTTTACAATTCCAAGTTCATTATCAGATTCATTGCTACAGACTTTACATTTTATCGTAAAAGGAATTCTCATCATTTCGTATCTTGCGCTTTCCAGTTCAGTTCCTGATGAAATTGCTTCCAGTGAAAACTGAAGTGAATCCGGCACAACTCCCGATAACTCACCAACTTTCAGAACAACTTTTTCTATGCTGCTTAAATCTTTCTCTTCAACTGTTTCCTTAATTATCTCAACAATATTTTTGGCAATTGAGAGCTCGTGCATAGAATTAGTTCCCGTATTTTTCTTTTATCATTGCCGCTGTTTTGTTTACGGCTTTATCAATCTTTCCGGTGAGTTTAGTATCAAAATTAAAATGCTCGCCTTCTATTCCGTATACGATTAAAAACTTGGGAAGTTTGTGAATCACTCTTGAGACATTTATTGCTTCAGCAAGTCCGAATGCATGGGATGAGTAATTGAAAAAATCAGACTGCAGTTCTTCTTCAATAGCATTAATTTCATGAATTTTACCTGCGCTTCCGTTCTTCTGCACTGCGTCTATAACAATTACATTGTCATATCCTTTCCATGTTTCAATTATTTCAGAACCTTCGCCGTCGAGAACTTTTACATCAAATTTATCAATTCCGAATTTTTTTATCCTTTCTGCTGCAACAACTCCTGCGCCGTCATCGCTGCGAAACTTATTCCCAATTCCCAATATTAAGAATTTATTTTTATCCATCAATTTTAATTTTCCCTTTCAACATGCAGTTTTAAAAAGTGTGTTGCGCACGAAATACAAGGATCGTAATTTCTTACTGCCTGTTCGCATTGCAGCACAAGCTCTTTTTCAGGTAAATTTACTCTTGGGGGAATAAAGTGTTTTAAGTCCTTTTCAATTGTTTTTTGGTTCTGTGATGTAGGCGGTACAATCTTAGCATCCATTATCAGTCCTTCTTCATTAATTCTGTATCTGTGGTATAGCATTCCGCGCGGTGCTTCTGATGCTCCGTTTCCTGTTGCTTCAATAGGATTTATCTGAATACTCGGCTCATCAGGTTTTTCATACTGGTCAATTATTCTTATTGCCTCATCACAGGCGTAGAGAGTTTCAAGTCCTCTTACAATAATGCTTTTGAACGGATTATTTATCTGTCTAGGTAGATTCAATTCACCAGCTACTTGTTTTACTATCGGAGATAATTTATCAAAGTTCAAATTATATCGTGCAATAGGTCCAAGAAAATAATTATCTCTTTCTCGCAATTTGGAATGCAGTGCATGTGAATACTCAACATGTTCCTCAATGAAATTAAAATCATATTCTTCAACTGAAATATCCAATCCTTTGTTTGATTTTATTCTTCCTTCATTAAATGGATACTCTGTTTCATGACATAGAGAAATAAATTCGTAGTCTTGTTCAAAGTCAGGAAATGTCAAAGTAGATGTGAACTTTACAGTATCTATTGCTGCATCTCTTGCCCAGAGCAAGTCTTCCCGTAATTGTCTCAGATCTTTTTTCTGAGGTACTTTATAAAATCCGCCGACCTTTACATTTATTGGATGGATTTCTCTTCCTCCGATTGTCTTTACAATATCATTACCGATTCTTTTCAGCTTCAATGCCTTCTCAACTACTTCCGGGAAATCTTTTGCCATATGTATCACATCCGGATATCCCAAAAAATCAGGAGCGTGAAGCATATATAAATGCAAGGTATGGCTTTCAATCCACTCACCGCAATAAATTAATCTGCGGAGTTCTCTTATCTGTCCGTCCGGTACCTGCCCGAAGGCGTGCTCAATGGCATTTACTGCCGACATCTGATAAGCAATCGGACATATTCCGCAAATCCTTGCAGTGATATCGGGTGCTTCAGAATATTTTCTTCCTCGTAAAAACGCTTCAAAGAATCTTGGCGGTTCAAATATTTTCAGCTTTACGTCATCTACTTCACCGTTCTTAATTTTTATGTATAAAGCTCCTTCGCCTTCAACACGGGCGAGGTAGTCAACTTTTATTGTTCTATTTTTCATATACTTCGCTTTCCTTTCTGAATGGTTCTGAGTAAGCATTAAATCCTCTGAACGCTAACATTATATCATATTTAGTTTCTCCTCTTGCTTCAATGTTTCTTGCAAGTGAAGTTGTGTTAGGTGAATCCATCGGGCCGAAACATCCATAACATCCTCTGTCATAAGAAGGGCAAATCGAACCGCAGCCTGTTTGCGTTACAGGTCCTAAGCAAGGTGTACCATGCGCAACCATTACACATACATTTCCTTTCTGTTTGCATTCCATACAAACAGAGTGAGATGAAATGTTTGGCTTCTTATTATTAAGATACGCAACGATTACATCAATAAGTTGATACTTATTTACAGGGCATCCGCGCAATTCAAAATCTACATGAATAAAAGATGCAACGGGCATTGATCTATCCAATGTAGAAATATACTGAGGATGAGCGTAAACAATTTTTGTAAATTCTTTTACGTCCTTCCAGTTTCTTAATGCCTGAATTCCTCCGGCAGTAGCGCATGCGCCTATTGTAATTAAAGTCTTACAATCTTTTCTTATCTGCCTTGCAAGTTCTACATCGTGCGGAGTTGTAACGCTTCCTTCAATCAGCCCGATATCATAAGGTCCGGGAAGCATTCTACTGCTTGCCTCAGGAAAATATGCAATATCAACAGCACCAAGCACAGCTAATAATTCATCTTCTGCATCAAGGATGGATAGCTGGCATCCGTCACAAGATGATAATTTAAATACTGCTAATTTTGGTTTATTATTTTTCATATTTGCTAGACCTCGTAAAGATTAAAAATATCTTTTACCTGTGAATAATTAAATACCGGACCATCCTTACATATAAATTTAGATGTGTACTGACAGTGTCCGCAGAACCCTATTGCGCACTTCATGTTTCTTTCGAGTGAAAGATAAATATTTTTTTCTTCCACACCGAGTTTTACTAATTCTTCTATGGAGAACTTCATCATAATTTCCGGACCGCAGACCATTGAGTATGTATTCATTGCATCAAGCTTAATGTAGTTGAACAGATTTGTAACTACACCAATATTTCCGCGCCATGAACTATCACCTCTATCGATGGTTGTAAGCACCTCTACATTTTTTGTTTTTGACCAGTGTTCAAGCTCTACTCTGTACAGCAAATCTAACGCAGTTCTTGCTCCGTAAAGAATTATTATTCTGTTGAATTTTTTTCTTTCTTTAAAAATTGAATATATTGCCGGGCGTAACGGGGCAAGACCGATACCGCCTACCACTATAACTACATCCTTGCCGTAAAATTTTGTTACATCCCAGTTACTTCCGAAAGGACCACGCACTCCTATTGTATCACCTTTTTTAAGCTGTGATAATTTTGAAGTAACGTTTCCTACCCTATGAATTGTATGAAGAATTGTTTTGTTTTTAGCGGGGTCAGAACAGATTGATATAGCAGATTCACCCATGCCGAATACATAAAGCATATTGAACTGACCGGGTTTAAAATTAAAGCTGCTTTTATCATGTGACTCTATTTCAATGGTGAATGTATCATCGGTTTCCCAGAATATTTTTTTTATAGTGAATAAATTCGGAATCATCGGGTCAGTAATAATTGTGTTCGTCTCAGCAGGTAATAATGGATTATTTCCTTCGATGAATGTCATAATATTAAATCATTTAATTTCTTTCGTATAAACATCTAATAGTTGTATTCTTGTTGCTTTTAATCTTGCTTCAAGAATTCCTGAAAATCTTTTTATCAGTTCGTAACCAAGGTCGTGATTTTCTTCGCATTTGTTTCTTAAACACTCTCCGTCAAGCGCAACTGCTCTTACATCGTCAATTGCATAAGCATCAAAATGCCATTTGTACGGAGATACAAGCCAGGACCAGCCAAGCACTTGTCCCGGACCGAGAGTCAAAATTCTTATCGAACCTTTTTCTCTTCCGTTAATTTCAATTGCTACTTTTCCCGTTCTAATCAGATAAAACTTTTTAGCCTCTTCGCCCTCGCTAAAAATTTTAGTTCCATCAGGAAAATAGGTATTAGATGCGCATGATAAAATTGTATCAATGTATTCCGGTTTTAAATCTTCCAGGAAGGAATGATTTCTTAACAGGATTGATATATCTTCAGTATGCATTTTTTGAATTCCTTTATTTAATTTTTAAAAAAATTAATTAACAGGATTATCTTGTATAGCTTTTACTTCTTTTGTAATATCTATTCCGACAGGACACCATGTGATGCATCTTCCGCATCCGACGCAGCCCGATGTTCCGAACTGGTCAATCCATGATGCAAGCTTATGTGTCATCCACTGGCGATACCTTGCCTTTGGAGATGTTCTGAAGTTACCGCCGGCAACTTTTGAGAAATCCAGACTAAAACATGAATCCCATTTTCTCCAGCGTTCAGTATGATTTCCGCTGATATCATTTACATCTTCAACATTGTTGCAGAAACATGTCGGGCATACCATTGTGCAGTTGGCACATGTAAGACATCGGGCGGCAACATCATTCCATTGAGGATGCTCCATATTGTTCATGAGTAAATCCTTAATGCCATCTGTTATTAAGGCACGACCCATATTTCTTGAAGCACTATCAATTTCTGCATCGGCTTTGAAAATTTGTTCTTCTGTAGCAAAATTAGTTTCTACTTTGCTTAAGATATCTTCGCCTTTATCACTGCCGGATTCAACAACAAAATAATGTTCGTTTGGATTTATAACTTCAGTGATTGAGAGGTCAAATCCTTTTTTTGCTCGTGGACCTGTATCCATTGAAGCGCAGAAACAAGTTTTTCCTGCCTGAGTGCAGTTAACGGCAATAATAAAAGTTCTATCTCTCAGTGAAACATAGTTAGGGTCTTTATACTGCCAGTTATTAAAGACTTTATCCTGAATTTGTATTGCGTGGAGCTCGCATGAGCGGACACCTATGAATGCATACTTAGTAGTATCGGTAAGAATGGTTTTTATTTCGAAAGATTTTCCGTTTTTATTTGCTTCAAATAGTTCAAGCTTGGGTGGGAAGAGATATTTTTTCCAGGAGTGGGGGCCGACATTGTAACCGAACAATGCTTCATCATTTCTTCTTTTTATTCTATAATGTCCGGCTTCCTGTTCATCTGTCCATCCGATTGGCAGCTCGGAGGTATTTTCAATTTCATCGTAAATAATGGTTTTATCTCTAAGCGTGGGTCCGACGGTAATAAATCCTTCACTTTTAAGGAGTGATATAATGCCATCAATAGCATTTCTATCAACAACCTTTATGCTATTTTTATCGTTCATATTGTTTATTACTTGCTTATATTTATTGCAGTAACAAATTTATTTTTGTAGATTACAACTGTATTTCTCGCCTGATTTCTATGTAAAATTACATAAAAATTGAGAATTCAAAAATGATTCATATCATGTTTTTAAAATATATTTTCAGGGATTTAATTGCTAATAATTATAACTTTAATAAGTGCCAAGGGTAATTGAATGAATATACATACTGAAATTAAAAAATTTTTCAAGGATGGGGGGCTTCTTTCCTCTCAGTTTGAAAATTACGAGTTCAGAAACGGTCAGCTTGAGATGTCGATAAAGATATTAGATACTCTCGAAGAAAAGCGGCATATATTTATTGAAGCGCCAACAGGTATCGGTAAGAGTTTTGCTTATTTAATTCCTGCAATTTATTATGCTAAAGAGAATGAGAAAAAAGCAATCATATCAACACACACAATAAATTTGCAGGAACAGCTAATAGAAAAAGATATACCGTTCCTTCAAAAAATTCTGCCTATAGAATTCAAAGCTTCTCTTTTAAAAGGCCGCTCGAACTACTTATGCCCTAACAGACTTGCAAAGGCAATGTCAAATTCATATTCACTATTTGATGAAGAAGAGAGAAGTATCGTTGATAAAATTTATCAATGGTTTTTAAAAACAACTGACGGGACATTATCTGATATAAATTTTAAAATTCCTCCTGCTGTATGGGCAACGGTTTGCTCTGAAATGGGAATCTGCACAAATAAAACCTGCGGCGGAGAAAATACAAAATGCTTTTATCATAAGGCAAAGAAGGAGCTTGCTGACTCAGATATTATAATTGTAAACCATCATTTGTTTTTTACTCTATATGACGGCGTGAATCCACCCGAAGGGGAAGAAGATATTGAAGGTTATTTATATCATAATGATTTTATTGTATTCGATGAAGCGCATACAGTCGAGCAGGTCGCTGCCGAGCATATTGCTCCGCATGTTACCCGTGAAATGATAAGATTTCACCTGATGCGATTATATAATCCCAATAAGAAAACGGGAATTTTAACAGCGCTGCCTGCTATGCATATCTTCCCGACGATTACAAATCTTTTGGATTTAAATAATCTTTTTTTTCATAGGATAAGAGCAAAACTTACAGAGCATCAGAAGGAATATCATAAGCTTACATACCGCATTTACGAGAAGTACTTTGAAGAGAATATAATGGAGGATGAATTTGAAAATCTTGTAAAAAATTTACGAATGCTTGTGCCGACGTGTAAAGACGAAAACCAGGCAAACGAGCTGATTGAATTTATAAACAAATTTAATGCGTTCAAAAATACTATTAACGAATTTCTGGAACAAAGAAATAATACAAAAGGAAAAGATTTTGTGTACTGGGTTGAGTTTGCAAATAAAAGACCTGACTCAAATATAACTCTGTCATCTTCATCAATTGATTTATCAGAATATTTCAAAAAAAATATTTTCAGACCGAATAACTCGACAATTTTTACAAGCGCAACTCTCACAATAAATAATAACTTCAGCTATTTCAAAAAACGATTAGGAGCTGAAGCAGTTGAGGAGTTGAAACTAGAGTCGCCGTTTGATTATTACCGCCAGGTTAAAGTTTATATTCCAAAAGAATTAAATTCCCCCGGGAATAAAATCACTCCCGAATACGAACATGACTTGCAATACTGGATTGACCATTTCATCGATATGACAGGAGGAAAAGCGCTGGTGCTCTTTACGAATTTTTCATTGCTGAAAAAGACATCTGAGAATATGAAATTCGGTCTCGCAGAGAAGAGCATAAATTTATTTACTCAGGGAGACGGAACACCTAGAACAAAACTGCTGGAACAATTCAAACAAGATACGCACTCTGTTTTGTTCGGACTGGACAGCTTCTGGATGGGTGTTGATGTCCCTGGAGAATCTCTTAGTAATCTTATAATTACTAAACTTCCTTTTCAAGTGCCGGACCATCCGGTGGTAGAGGCTCGTATGGAATTCATAGAATCCAAAGGCGGCAACAGCTTTATGGAGTACTCGCTGCCTGAAGCCATTTTAAAATTCAGACAGGGATTCGGACGGCTTATCAGAAATAAAAATGATGAAGGAATTGTTGCAATACTTGATAACAGAGTTATCACAAAACCATACGGTAAATACTTCTTAAGTTCTATAGAAGAGTGTGAAGTTAATATCGTTTAGAACTTTACAGTTGATAAGTTAAACGTACAATAAATTTTCTCCCCTAAATTTCATAGGGGAGAATATATAAATCAAATTATTTTACTAAAATCATTTTTTTTGTTTCAACAAAGTCATCAGTAATCAGCTTATAAAAATAAATTCCGCTTGAAATATTTGCACCATTAAAAGAGACGTTGTAGCTTCCCTGCTGCTTAAATTCATTTACTAATTCTTTCACTTCTCTCCCTAACATATCATACACAACAATTTTTACAAGTCCGTTCTTAGGTATTGAGAATTGAATTTTAGTTTCAGGGTTAAAAGGATTCGGATAATTTTGAGAGAGAGAATATTTATCGGCTAACTCTGAATTCAAATTTCCGATTGAAACGTTTCCGCCATTAGATGTTTTTAGAATTATTCCATCTCTACCTATTATCAGTCCTATAATAGGATTTAAGAACGAAATTTTATTAAAGCCAGTTGTAATGTTTAAATCAGGATGCTGAACTCTCCAGGTATTTCCGCCGTCTGTTGTTCTGTAGAAATCAATAAGGTCAATTGCATATGCATTCATAGCATCTATCATATATAATTTATCCACACTTGCCGGGGCGTTGTTTAGAACAGTCCAGTTATTTCCTCCATCGGTTGTTTTAACTACTATATTCGATTCAACTAATGCAATCCCGGTATTCTCATTAATAAAGCTTAGGGAATATATTTTTGTATATGGAGTATTTACCAGAATATCAGTCCAGCTGCTGCCATAATTTAAAGTTTTATAAAGGTGAAATGATTCGGTGGAATTATTGTAACTTCCCGATGCATCGCAGTTAATATAATAACCCGTTCCTGAAGTGAACATTTTAAAATTACCAACACTGCTGGTATGCCAGCCGGAACTTTGACCCGAACTGTTTGCCTGAGCGACATTAGACCATGTATTTCCCCCGTTAGTTGTAAGCTTATAATAATTATTTGTAAATGATGATGCAGCGTGATCCATCGCAACTATATATCCAAAGTTTTCATTTGTAAAATTCACTTCAGTAATTTTATTAAATAATCCCGGCTGACTTGGAGTGAATCTGTATAATGTATCCCAGCTAAGTCCTGCGTTCACAGTTTTGCATAATTTATTTCTGTATGCGGCGAACCCCGTATTTATATTGGTAAAACTCATCGAATTAGTTGGAAACCCAACATATTGCTTTGAGAGAGTTTCTCCACCGTTATTACTTTTCACAACATATCCGCTATCTGCGCCGATATAAAAATTATTTGCATCAAATATATTTACACTGGTAAGATTCTCTCTGATTTTATTTTGAAAAACATCTGTAAACTCATTCCAATTATTACTGATTTTATAAAGCCCAGAGTTAAAATCTCCCGCCGTGAAAATTGCATCTCCCAAAGAATTGGCAACTATGTTTCCGTTGCTTGGAAGATTTTTCTCTGTCCAGTTTTGTCCGCCGTCAGATGTTATTTTTGCTTTATTACCATAGTGAGTTACAACGAAACTATTCTGATTTATTATTGAAAGTTTTCCTGCAGAAGTGTTTACTTCCAGGAGTGTCTGCCATGTATTACATAAATCAGTAGACTTTAAAAGCTTTGATGTATAGGTCAATGCCAGAATACTTCCATCATTAAGTAAATCAAATTGTTTTACATCGTAAGAAACGTTACTTGCAAAATTCCATGTTATCCCTCCATCAGTTGTTCTTTGAATTGCTGATGGTTGGTTTGTTCCCATGTAATCATTCCTGAAACCTGTATTTTCATTTATGAAAAAAATCTTATTTGTAGAGGGAAGCTCAGATACTACTTCTGTCCAATTTAATCCCCCATTAAGAGTCTTTAATAATTTAGCACCCATCTTTGTAAGAAGGTATCCTGTATTTTCATTTACAAATGATACAGCACCGACATAATTTGAGCTGACCGGATAATAAATCCTTGTCCATGAATCACCTCCATTCAATGTTCTGTAAATTCCGCTGTACTCTCCTGACATTATTCCTTTTTGAGCATCAAAAAACTGCATATCAGTAAAGCCGACATTTTCAGGAATGGTTAATCTACAGTTCCAGTTCATCCCGTTATCCGTGCTTTTAGCAATACCGTTAAATGAACCGCATAAGTAAATTGTATTATTAGTGACGTATTGACCATCGTTATAAATATAAGAACGATAATCGTTAATTCTTTGCCAGCCTGTTTGTGAAAAAGAAAAATTGGAAAGGAGTAAAACAAATAATAAAACCGGGGTAAGTTTTAGTGTTTTCATAAGCAGAATATTTGTTAAGTAAATCTAATAAAATAATAATTAAAACAAAATAACTTTATTTTTCATAGTGCAAATACTATGCCTAATATTTATTAGCATTTCACGCAATTTTTACACTCTGTTAAATTTTTTAAAAATTCTATCATAGTTAACCTACTACTATAAAAACAACATAGTGTAGTAAGAGTAACATTATTGTAACATTTTCTTGCGAAGTTTTTGTTTTACTATTAATTATAGTAACATTATTGTAACATTTTTAAATGCTATGGCTAGGATTCACGTTTTCAGTATTGTAAAAACAATACTCCTTTATTTATTCATCATATCTTGACGGGTTTTTGACGGATTTTGTTTACATCCCGACTTGGCGGGACAGCAAAATAAGAACATTAAATTCAATCCGGCAAATTCTTATGAAATATAACTACAAGTTTTATAGAACTCAATGTAGTGTAACCTATTCCTACTAATAGGGAAAAAAATATTTGTAATTGAATTCTATTTGGATTTTATTTAAAAAACACATTCTTTAATTTTAGTTTTTAAAGTTAGCGAAAGAACCTAAAATATGAGTAAAGACAAACACCAGAACGGCAAAACACGCCATGAATCCAAAACAGATAATAACAACAGGCCATCTGCCGAACCGAAGATAAACAATTCCGAGAATACATCTCCCGAAGAATCAAAACAGGAACAAAAACAGGAAACGCAGCAGGAAGCATCACATGGCTTTGAAGTTCTGCCTTATGATTTTGACGAACAGTTCAAAGATAAACACAAAAAACCTTTATATGCTGATGCGCGTTCACTCGCTGTAAAAATAATTACACGCTGTGAAAGAACGGACTCATATCTTGATAAGCTTATCGATACTGAATTAAAGAACGATACTCTAAATGATTTTGATAAAGCATTACTGAATGAACTCACACACGGTGTTATTAGATGGATGAGAAGGCTTGACTGGTTCCTGAACGGATTTTATCGCGGCAGCTATGAAAAGTGCCAGCCGGAAGTCCGTAATGCAATGAGAGTAGCGTTGTATCAGATTATGTTCCTTAATAAAATTCCATACTCTGCAGCAGTAAACGAAGCAGTTGAATTTGTAAAAAGATTACATGGCGATAAACATGCCGGCGTTGTGAACGGATTACTCCGTACAATTATCAGAACGCTTGAAAACTTAGTATGGCCAACAAGGGATGTTGACGAAGTAAATTATCTCGGAATGGTTCAGTCGCATCCTAACTGGATGGTAAAGAGATGGATACAAAGACTTGGCTTTGATGATGCGGAAAAATTCTGTGAGTTCAACAATAAGCGTCCGATACTCGGTTTAAGAGTTAACAGACTGAAATCTAATATTGACGAAGTTGAAACTTATCTGAACAATAAAGGTATTGCAACGAGGCGCGGTGCTAATATAGATTACTTCCTCACTATAAAATCTATGGGAAGAATTTACACTGATGAATTTTTTAAGAACGGATATTTTTCCGTACAGGATGAAAGCGCGGGACTTGTATCTACTTTGCTTGACCCTAAACCGGGTGACTTAGTAATGGACTTATGCGCAGCGCCGGGCGGCAAAACAATGCACATGGCAGAGCTTATGAATAACGAAGGGAAAATAATTGCTATAGAAAAATATTCTTCCAGAGCAAAAGCACTTGAGACAAATATAAAAAGAACAAATGTAACGAATACACAGGTTGTTTATGATAGTATCTTAGCTCCGGAAACAAGTTTGTTAAGAGAAGAGCTACTTGGTAAAGCTGATAAAATTCTTCTTGATGCTCCGTGCTCAGGTCTGGGTGTAATCACAAAGAAGCCTGATATTAAAATGAAAAGAGAGCTGGAAGATATTCAGAAGCTGCAGAAGCTGCAGATGGAATTAATAATGGAATCTTCAAAATATTTAAAGCCGGGGGGAGTATTGGTTTACTCGACTTGTACAACAGAACCGGAAGAAAATTTTGATGTGATAAAATGTTTCTTAGAAAAAAATCCTGATTTTAAAATTGATTCTGCAGAAAGATTTGTTAAGAATAAGAAAATTGTTACGAAGGAAGGCTATATTGAAACATATCCGTTTAAGAATTATATAGACGGTTCGTTCTCGATAAGATTAGTGAAAGGAAGCTAACTTAGAGCTGAAGTTCAGAAGCAGCAATTCAAATTTCAAGACCACTTTATCCTTTGATGAAGTGGTCTTTTTTATTTCTATATTTTTGTAATTATATGGAGTTCCTCTCCAAATAAATAAATCATAGAAGTGTTCCCATAAATTGCGAATATCCTTATCTTCCAATTGTATTAATAATAACTCATCATTGAACTGCTGTACAAAGTCATGTATAATGTTTATCAAATTAACATAACCACTGAAGAATGCATAATTTTTTAAAAAATCCTCGGTGAATTTCATTCTATAAAATTCAGTAAGAATAAAATCGCAGTCAATAACATCTGATTTTATCTTAGCAGGCTCTGTTTCTGCAATTTCGTTTGCAAATTTTTTAAAATTATCTTTATCGAAGAAATCTGATTCATAATATTTCAGATTTTTTACTATGTCCTTCTTATTTTTGAAAATTACTATTTCATCCGATGAATTACAAAGAAATTTATCCTGTGGATTTTCCTTCTCTGACAAATCTAGTCCCCAAATAGTATAATACTTGTTGCCCCCTATCAGGAAAGCGACAATCCATTTTTTGTTTTTCTCGTATATGTTGTTTAGTAAATCAGGCATAAATTATTTCTTATCGTTCATCTTTTCATAAGCATCAATTATATCCATCACCAGCTTATGTCTTACAACATCTGTTTTATTGAAATATACAAATCCTATTCCGGCTATACCTTGTAGAATTTCATTTATCTGTATCAAGCCCGACATATCTTTTCTCGGTAAATCAATCTGTGTAACGTCTCCGTTTATAATTGCTTTAGAGTTTGCACCAATACGGGTAAGGAACATCTTCATTTGTGTTGTAGTGGCATTCTGTGCCTCGTCAAGGATGATAAAAGCGTTATTCAGTGTTCTTCCTCTCATGTATGCAAGTGGGACAATTTCGATTACGTTTTTTTCCATATAGCTTTTTAGCTTATCACTGGGCAGCATATCATCAAGAGCATCATAAAGCGGTCTAAGGTATGGATCAATTTTTTCTGATATATCTCCGGGAAGAAAGCCAAGGCTTTCACCCGCTTCTACTGCCGGTCTTGCAAGAACAATTTTATTTATCTCTTTACTCTTCAATGCTGCGACTGCAAAGGCAACGGAAAGATAAGTTTTACCGGTACCTGCAGGACCGATAGCAAATACTATATCATTCTCTTTTATCTTTTTTACGTATTCAAGCTGAGTAGCAGTTCTGGGCTTTATGAAATCATTCTTTTTGAATAAAATGATTTCCTGAAGCTCATTAGTTCCCGGCTTTACTTTGTTTTTTATTTCAAACTCTTTTGTGTTATCGAGCAGATCAAGTACAAGCTCTACATCATGCGGTGTAATATGACCTTGTCTTTTTTGAAGGAACTTTAACTCTTCTATAGCGCGTTCAATATTTTCAGCTTCGGATTTTTCTCCTTTAATGAAAATTGAATCTCCTCTTACTACAATGGTAGAATCGAAAGCTTCTTTTATAAGCTCAATATTTTTATCATTAACTCCGCAAAAATTTAGCAGGTCAATTCCTGTCAGTTCTATTCTTTTTTCTATTATGTCCAAATTCTTAAGTAAGTTTATAATTACAATTTAAAACAAAAAACCCTTATGCTAAATTCCAGCATAAGGGTTTAAAAATATGATTATAGAATAATTGAGCTAGTCAATTATTTTTTCTTTTCATCTTTTTTAACGTCTTTAGGAGCGTCTTTTTTTACATCTTTCTTTTCATCTTTTTTAACGTCTTTCTTTTCATCTTTTTTCATGTCTTTCTTTTCATCTTTCTTCACATCTTTAGGAGCATCTTTCTTTGTTTCTGTTCCTGTAGTTGTGTCAGATTTTTTTGTTCTCTTTTTCATCCATGTGTTCTTAACCTTCATTGCATCTTGTTTCATTTTGTCGGTTAAGGTTGGGATAACTAATTGTTGTCCAGGATAAATAAGATTTGGGTTGGTGATTTTTGTTTTGGTTTTCTTGTTAGCCTTAGGATCTAAAGTAACTGTTTTGTTAGCATCCCATAATACTGGCCACATTTTGCCGTTGTTGTAAATTTCTTTTTTAGCAGCGATTTTGTATAAGCAATCACCTTTTACAACTGTGTATTTGTTTGATTTTGGTGGTTCAACTGGTTTTTCCCAATCAAGAAGTTTCTTTTCCATTGCGTTGAATCTATCCCAGAATTCTGGTAAGCAACGTACTTTTGAAGCTTTTAAAGCATCAAATTGTTTTCTTGCGTCAGCTACATTACCTGATTTGCTGTTGATCATCTTTTCAGTTGATTCAAAGCTTTTTCTGTAATCAGCAACACCTGATTTTGAAGAACCAACTGCTGCATAAAGATCGTTTTCAGCTTTTGTTAAAGCTGCATCTTTATCTGCATTTGATCTTTTAAGACCGTCTATTTCTGTGTTAAGATTGTTAAGTTCGATCGTTAACTGATCTTTCTTAGCTGTGTACTCGTCCATCATTTTTTGCCAATCTTCCATGGTCATCTCAGTTGGTTCATCCTGAGCAAAGACTGACTTTGATGTCATTACAGCTAAGGAGAAAACTAACATAAATACTAATAATTTATGTAATTTCATTTTTGAATATCTCCTTTGATAAAATTTTTAAAATTTTGTGTAAAAATAATTTTTAAAACTGTTTTAATTACGGACATCTCTTTTTAACAGCGTCCATGTCATTCATGTACTGTTTTATTTTAGAGTCTTTGTCAGCAATTTGTCTTTGTAAGGATGATTTCTCATCATTTTTAGAACTGACTTGTGAAGATAGAGATTCTACTTCAGCTTTTAAATCATTGAGCTGTTGCATTTGCTCTTCGCTTGGTCCTGAGCTACAACCTGTGATAACGACTGAACCAGTCATCATTAAGGCTGCCAATAGAACAAACAAAAGATTTTTTGTTTTTGCCATTTTTAAAATTCCTCCTGTAATTGGATTTTGGCTGTTAAAAAATAAGTTAATTCGCTTACAAATATACATTGGTTAATACACAGTGTCAAGTCAAGAATTCTCAAAAAGTAGACAGTAAAATCTTTAGTTTTGCATTTGTTTTGCAGGAATATCATGTCTGTATAAAAAATGCCACAAAAAACAAAAAGCCCGGAAGATTGCTCAACCGGGCTTTTTTATAGTCTCAATATATTAACTATTTATTTCTTTTTTTCTTCTTTCTTTACATCTTTAGGTGCGTCTTTTTTTGTTTCTTTAGGCGCATCTTTTTTGACGTCTTTCTTTTCATCTTTCTTCACGTCTTTTTTCTCATCTTTCTTTATATCTGATGCATCTTTCTTTGTATCTTTTTTAGTATTGTCAAATGTAGCATCACCTTTGCTTTTGCTCTTTCTTTTTTTCATCGTTCCTTTGGACTTATTGAGCATCATTTGCTTTTCAGCATCTGTCATAGATGGAATGCACAATACTTGTCCCGGATAGATTAAGTTCGGATTCGGAATTGTTGACGGTGTACCTGAGACTATGCCATTTTTATTAGCATCCCAGATCTTTGGCCACAATCTTGGATTTCCGTAGATTGAACTCTTGCCGGCAATTTTCCATAAACAATCACCTTTAACAACTGTGTAGTCTTTATCACATTTTTTAGCAACAGTTCCGCCTAAACACCAGTCGGCATATTTCTTAACCATTGCATTGTATCTGTCCCAGAATTCATTGAGACATCTGCCTTTTGATGCAGTTATTGCATCAAGTTTTTTCTTTGCGTCTTCACAGTTTCCTGTTCTTGAATTGATTTGGCTTTCAACATCGGCGAATCTTTTTCTGAATGCGTCGATATCTTCACCAACCCAGCTGTTGAAGTCACCTTTTAACTTATCATAAGCAGATTGCTTTTGATTTTTTTGAGCAGTTAAACCATCAAGGCTTGCCTGCTTGGATGCTATGACTGCATTCAAAGAATCTTTCATCTTTGAATATCTTGCCCACTCACTCATGTAAGTTCCGCAAGCATCGTCCATCTCATCACAGCATTCGCCGTCATCCTGCGCATGCACAGAAACGGGAGCTTTAAAGAAAGCAATTAAAGATAAAATTAAAATTGCTAAAAATAGTTTGTTTGATTTCATGTTGAATTTAAACTCCTGAACTTTTTAATTTAATAAGTTATAAAAATGATTTAAGGACATCTTTTGCGTGCAGCATCGAAATCTGACTGCAGCTTTGACATTGAATTGTCAATTGAACTTATATCGCTTTGTAACTGGCTGATCTGACCGTCTAAACCAGAATTGGTAGACATCATTTGAGATACCTCTGCCTTTAATGTTTCCAGTTCGGCTAATTGCTCATCTGTCGGACATGAACTGCATCCTGTGAGAACTGCTGAAGTGGACAAAATTAAAAAAGCTAAAAGAGTAAAAATCAAACTTTTAATTTTGAGCATATTTGAAAAATCCTCCGATTTTAAGTTAAAATTTTTTTCAAAATACCTTAATATAAATGAGATGTCAAGTCAGTTTCTTTAAAAATCACCAATATTCAATGATTTTTATAACTATAACTTTTATTTCTCTATTAAGATGAACATCTGAACAGAAATAAAAAAAGCCGGAAAGACCGGCTTTTTTATAAATATAATTATTAGTTTATTTATTTACTTCATCAAAGAAATCACCAAGCTTGAACCTGACGTTCGCTGCTACAGTCAGAACTCCGAAACTATCATCAGTAAGCTTCGATAAACGTATCGAAGGTCCTATTGCAAATGAGCTGAGCGCAAAACCTTCACCAATCTGAGATATCATAATATCCATAGAAATCTGGAAGTTTCTTAATCCTGCAAGTGTAGCATCGATTCTTGTATCAAATACTGAACCCGCTGCTCTCATTTCACGACCAACAAATCCGATGTGTGTTTCACCTAAATATTTACCGGCGTAAACTTTTGCTCTTGTTGAACCAAAAGTTCTGAACGGATATGAGAACATAAAATCAAAGTAGCTACCTAATAAAACGTTGTTAGGCATTATTTCACCTGTAACTTCGTTTTTATAATTTTTAGGAAGGTCAGGCGTTCCGGTATCAATTGTTGTATGATATCCAATTTCAAAGAAGTTACCGAACGGAATGTGGTATCCTAAGTTAAGCATAAGATTCGGAGCATAAATATTGTTGTAACTGTTTCCGCTAAGTCCTGAACCGGCATCATTTTCTTTTGCTCTTGTTGTTAATTCTTTAATTCTTGAATTAACTCCAACCCATGCACCAAGTATATGGAACTGAGCTCCCACTAAATCGGTTTCTAACGGGAATGAGTAAGGTGTACCTGTACCGAATGAAAATCCTAATGAACCTTTAAGTGGAAGACCTACAGGGTCACCGCCAAAGAACTGGAAGTAAGGATTGATATATGCTGTGGTACCTCTGATATCTCTTGCTCTTCTTGGCGGAGATATTACATCTTTAACTTTTATGCTTTTGAAAACATCAAGAAATACAGAACCGTAGTTCAGTCTTTTCTGATTTAAGTTTTCTTTATTGCTTCCTGTCCAGCCTAAAAGCTTACCTTGAACGTCAGGAGTAAGCTGTGACCATGAAGCACGGACAGCTGAAGGATCTGTTTCATCACCGATTACAACGTATTGGTTGTTCGGATTAGGATCCATCACGTTAACTATTAAGTTATATGATTCCAGAAGCGGGCTGATACCCATCTGATCCTGAACTTTTATAAATACGCTATCGTCCTGTGCTCTTGCAAGAATTCTGAAATATTTCCATGTAGCAGGATTATCTGAAGCCTCTTCCTGAGCGTTAACGCTCTGTAAGCCCACGAACGAAAACACCATTAATCCAAAAATCAGTAAGAATAATTTTACCATAAAGTTTTGTTTCATAATTTTAATTTTGTTTGTATAAAATTTAAGTTACATCGGGGAAAATATCGGATTCCGTTTCTCGTCGAAAACGGAATCCTTTATAGTTATAATCTTACCAATCTCCGAAGGTAAAGCTTTGCTGACCTGTAACAGTCTCACCTTTAATCTTATCTTTTACAGTTACCGTAAAACCGACTGAATATGGTGAATCTTTTCCCGATGAAAAGTTGTCAAAAGCTGACTGGCTTCCGAATGCCTTCATTGTTATGTCGTATGTATTTTGTCCGGCATTCTTCACTTCAATAGGACCGTTGAATTTTACATCAAGCTGCCCGGGGAAATCATCGTTAATTGTAACTCTGAACCCTGTTACGCTTTGTAATGTTCTTACTGAAACCCCTTCTCCCATGTTTGTAACTTTGGAGATAGAAATCTTAGGCTTCTCGTTACCTTTTAATTCAACAGTTTTTGTAGAACTTCCAACTTTAATAGTTACTGAGCTTTGTCCGCCGGTTTCAAATGACTTTGTACTCTTTGGCGGTATTGTAGTAATGCCCACTATTTCAAGAGGTGTATCATATGGGTTATTTAAAGTATTCTGAGTGTATTGTGTTAATATTATATTACCAATTCGGATTTCCTGCATTTCACCCGGATCTTTCTTCTGCACATCAGGTAGTTTTTGTTGTTCTACCAAAGGATTTTGCTGAGTGATTGTCGAGGTATTTGTGTTGACCGAAGAAACCTGCACCTGTGTCTGCATCACTTGTATTCTTTGCTGCAGCTGTGCTATCAAGGTCGGGTCTATCTTGCTTACATTTGTTGTGTCAAATTCTATTTTAGGAACTAAACCTAGTGCAATTAAAGAATCAAGATAAGCCTTCAAAGAATCTGCATAAGATTTTTCTACAACTTTATCTTTATTGATTACTTCCGTAAGGTCGAGATTAGCTCCTTTAAGAGCAATGACACAAATTACAAATATATAAAGCACCTGATAGATGATGAACTTAACGTCTCTATTTTTTTTGCGCTCTGCCATTTTAAAATAATTTTGTGTTTGTTTTAAAAGATTATCTCTTACCTGCGAGATAGACTAAATTATCCAATCCCTTTAACGCATTTGTATCTTTAATTCCTTTTATTGTTTCATTTAAATACTGAGCTGTTGATTGCAGCTGGTTCAGTACTTTTTCATCTGTTAATTTTGAATTGCCAAGGTCTTTTAATATTGCATCAAGTGTAGCCATGTTCTTTGCGAAAGTTTCAGAAATCTTATTGGTGATTTCCATAACTTTGTAAATTTGTTCAACGTCTTCTTTCTTCATATCAAAGCCTTTCAGCTGTTGAACTGCGGCGGCTTCAGGAGCCTTTGCTCTTGTAAGCTCTGCTAAAATTGATCTTTGTAATCTCTCTTCTTTTTCATAATAATATTCAGTCTGAACTTGTTTTATCTCATCCTGAATCTCATTGTATTTTACTGCCTGAGCATCGAATACAGATTCAAACAATTTTCCGATAGCAAGTATAAGAATGGATTTAATTTCGAAAGGAACTGAGAAACCTAAGAAAATTGTGGGACCTTCTTTAATAGATACCAATAGAAAAGCTGCTCCTAAAAGAGGTAAAGCTGTTGCGAAAGCATCAACTGTTCCGGAGTATTTATCAATAATTCTTGATATACTTCCTTCTGTCAATCCCTTCTCTGTGATTTCTTTTCTAAGGGCAATGTTACAAAGTATTGCAGTCATAACAAAGACTACATACATTAATATTGGAAGCCACCAGAACTGATATGGCTCTACACCGGTATTCAATAATTGTGTTCCCGGGAATAAAGAGTTTGCAAAATTTACTGCTACCTTACCAAGGAAAGGCACGTTTGCAACGTCAATAAAGAATGACAAAACTAAAAGAATGAAAGATGGTATCGCTGCCGATAAAATCGCTTTGCTCCCCTCCGATTTTATCCTGGTGATATTTTTTTCAATCAGGTGCTCCCGTATCTGAGTCAGTTCCTTGTCATAATTCTGGAGTGAATTTATTCTCTCCTCAACGCTCAATGACTCTCCGGAATAGATTTGTGTTGATTCCATTACTGCTTTCGTTTTAATTAATGAATTAAATTAATTTTTTAGTATTTTTTATAATATAGATAAAATAGAATTTTTATTAAATATTAATATTAAAAACATTCAATATTTATTTTGCAAAATAAGACTTATTATTTTGTCGTAGCTTGAACTACAACAAAATTAATTCTATTAGTGTGAAATGTCAAGCCTATTTAGCGCCGCAGTAAAATTCTTTACTCCCACTCTATTGTTGCAGGGGGTTTAGTGCTGATATCGTATACAACTCTGTTCACACCTTTCACTTCGTTTATAATTCTGTTAGATAAATGTCTTAAAAAATTTTGTTCAAAGTGATAAAAATCAGCAGTCATTCCATCGGATGAAGTCACTGCTCTTATCCCGACTACATTCTCATAACTTCTTTCATCGCCCATCACTCCTACAGTCTGAACCGGCATTAATACAGAAAATGCCTGCCATATTTTTGAGTATAAATTTTTATCATGAAGCTCTTTCATATAAATTTCATCAACGTCTCTCAGTAAATTTAATTTCTCTTTGCTTACTGCGCTTAATATTCTTATCGCTAATCCGGGTCCGGGGAAAGGATGACGGTTTATAAAATATTCCGGCAGTCCTAATTTTAATCCTATCTCTCTTACTTCATCTTTAAATAATTCTCTGAACGGCTCAATCAATTTCAGATTCATTTTCTTCGGTAAGCCACCTACGTTGTGATGTGTTTTTATCACGGCAGACGGCCCTTTAAATGAAACAGATTCTATCACATCCGGATAAAGAGTCCCCTGAACTAAGTACTTTGCATTTTTTATTTTTTTTGCTTCCTGTTCGAATATATCAATGAATGTTTTACCTATGATTTTTCTTTTCTTCTCGGGGTCTTTAACGTTGTGCAGCCTTTGCAGGAATAACTTAGAGGCATCGACTAACTTAATTTTAATTTTAAAATTCTTTGCGAAAAGCTCAACTACTTTTTTGCTTTCATCTTTCCGCATTAGTCCGTTATCGATGTGTATACAATGTAACTGTTTTCCAATTGCTTTGCTAACTAAAACCGCAGCTACAGAAGAATCAACTCCGCCGCTTAATGCGCAAATTACGTTATCACCTTTAACAATTTGTTTAATCTCTGCTATTTTATCTTCAACAAATGAACCTGCAGTAAACTTATTTTTTACTCTGCAAATACTAAAAGCAAAATTCTTTAATATTTTTTTTCCCTCAACTGTATGGTGCACTTCAGGATGAAACTGGACGCAGTAGATATTTTTTTCTGCATTTTCAATGCTGCTTATAATTCCATTGCTGCTTTTAGAGGTAATTATAAATCCGTTGGGAATCTTATCGAGTGAATCACCATGGCTCATCCACACTACAGAATCTTTTTTTACATTCTGAAAGAGTGAAGATTTTTTTGCGAGATTTATTTGGGAGTGTCCGTACTCTCTGTATTTGCTCTTATGAATTTTTCCGCCTTCAAGATAGCTTATCAATTGCATACCATAGCAAACACCCAGTACAGGAATTTCATTATTCGTAAAATACCCGACTAAAGTTTCACTTATTTTCGGAGCATTTTTATCAAGCACACTCGACGGTCCTCCGGAAAGTACAATTCCCTTTAAATTAAATTTGTTTCCCTTTATAAAATTTAAAACGTCTAAACTGTAGGGATGGATTTCACAATAAACTTTCATTTCTCTCAGCCGTCTTGCAATCAGCTGAGTAAATTGTGAACCGAAATCCAGTATCAGAATCATATCCAGTTTTTTCACTTAGCCTCTCCCATCGCAATATGAATTGCTCCCATCGTTGATTCATTTTTCTTCGGCACAACAACTACATTCTTCAAATTCTTTTTTATTCCGTTCCTTAAAGTTCTTGATAATAAATTATCATTTTCTATTACACCGCCTATAAAAGCAATTTCAATTTTACCTTTTATCTTAGCCAGCTTCAGATATAATTTAATGTTTTCCAGTAAGTCATCGGCTCCCTGTTTTAAAATTTTAATACTTGCAGCATCTTTTTTTTCAGCTGCTTCAACTAAGCATTCAAAAACTCTCTGTATTTCAAAATTTTTTGCAAATACTTTATCGACAATATTTTTAGACGTAATTCCAAAGCGTTTACTTACTAATTTAGACAGAATACTTTCCTTTCTTCCTGCTCCCCTTTCATCATATTCTTTTACAATTTCACGAAGTCCTTCTCTTCCCATTATAAATCCGCTTCCCTGGTCGCCTAAAATTCTTCCCCATCCGCCGACTCTGTTAAGCTTACCTTTATGTTTACCGTACAAAACCGAGCCTGTTCCTGCAATCAGTATAATTCCGTCACCTCCATCAAAAGCGCCCGTAATCGCGTTTTGGGCATCAGTAACAACTGTAATATTTTTGACTTTAAGCCTGTTCTTAAATAGTTTTTTGAGTTTATTCCGGTCGAATTCTTCCCTGGCCCCTGCAATTCCAAAACATATTCCCGCGCAATTTTCAAAATTTAATCCTTTTTTTCTGATTGATTCAATAACATAGCCGCCTAGAACTTCAGCAGTTTTTTCTGCCCCAAAAACGGAGTAATGGCAAGCGGCATACTTAGCTTTATAAAGAATCTTTTTTCGGGCATTAGTAATTACTATCTCAAATTTCGTGCCACCGGAATCTATTCCGATAAAATATTTTTTATTATCAGTCATTTTAGAAGAAAAATATTTAAGAATTTCAGAATTTTTTAATATTAATACAAAATTAAAATCGTTAAATTAACCATAAATCACTTAATAACGGAGTCAAAAAATTGAAAGAAGAAGTCCTTGACCAAGGTTTTCTCGAGATACTTGATAAGCTCGGGAATGATTTAACTGTAGTAAATTCTGCGCGTGTTTCATTCGGAAAAAGAAAAACCGAATACACTGACGGTGACAGAAAACTTGTAAAATTCCTTGTAAAAAATAAACACTGGTCTCCATTCAGACATATAATAGTTCAGTTCCATATTAAAGCCCCTGAATTTGTAATGCGTCAGTGGTATAAGCACGTAGTCGGCATCGAAACTACTTCCAGCTCGATGACAAAAGATCATGCATGGAATGAAATCAGCGGACGGTACGTTCCTGTTACTGATTTCTACAAACCGACTAACTGGAGAGCTCAATCTGAAAATAACAAACAGGCATCCGAAGGAAGCATAGAAAATCAGGATGAAGCTACAAAAATTTTTGACGGCATAATGCAGTCAATAGTCGGCTCCTATGAAAAACTTTTAGAACTTGGCGTTGCTAAAGAACAAGCGAGATTGATTCTTCCTTTAAATCAATATACTGAAGTTTACTGGACTGCTTCCTTTCAGGCAATTATGAATTTTATTGAGCTGCGTGATGAAGATACAGCCCAGTGGGAGATCAGACAATATGCTATCGCTATGAAAAAGATGATGATGGAACTATACCCTGAAACAACAAAGATCTGGTTTGAAAATAATCAGCCTCATTGATTGTATTGTGTATTGGGTAATGAGTATTGAGAAAAAAACTCAATGCATAGTACTCAATACACACTACTCACTACTCAAGACTATCAGCCGTTGGAAAAAATACTCTTCAGCACCTGACCTGCAACATTGGGATTTTCCTGAAATCTTCTTATTGAATACTCGTACCATCTTTGACCGAATGGAACATATATTCTCATTCTATGTCCCCTGCTTAGTACCTGGTCACGGAGATTTTCTCTCACGCCAAGCAGCATCTGAAATTCATATTGCTGCTTAGTAAGACCCATATCGCTAACAATTTTTTCAGCTCCGGTTATTAAATAATCATCGTGCGTTGCAATACCGCAATAAGCTCCGCGCTCTAATGCGAGTCTTAAAACTTTCAAATAATTATCTCTTACTTCCTGATAACCTTTAAAAGCGATTGCTTCAGGCTCTATATAAATTCCTTTGCAGATCCTGAAATTAGTTTTCTGTTCAGTAAGTCTTATAATATCTTTTTCAGTCCTTCTGAGATATGCCTGTAAAACTAATCCTACATTATCAAATTTTTTTCTCATCTCTTCAAACATCTGTATAGTAATATCCGTTACCGCAGATTCTTCCATATCTATTCTTACAAAAATATTCAGGCTCTTTGCATGCTCAAGAATTTCATTGAACAGGCTTGTGCACATAGCATAATCAGTTTTCAGTCCCAGCATTGTAAGCTTTACCGAGAGGTTTGAATCAAGATTATTTTTTTTAATTGCATCAAGAACTTCTATTGATTCATCTTTGGACTTTATTGCTTCCTCTTTAGAAGTTATACTTTCGCCAAGCACATCCATAGTAGCCATGAATTTTTTCCCGTTCAGTTCCTTAACGGTTTTAACGGCTTCACCTATATTATCACCGGCGATGTATTTATTTGCAAAAACTCTTACTAAACTTTTGGGTAATATCGGAATGGTATTTACCAGGGCTTTATTAAGGAAGTTCATTAATATGATTTAATGTTAACCAAAATTAACATTTACAAATTATCTTATAAAGGAAAAACGAAATGCGGGAAAATTTATCGTAATAAAAAAAGCATCCTGCACAATCAGGATGCTTTAGGAGAAAGGATTACAGTTTTGAAGAATTATTTTTACAGTATCACACTTATCCCGGAGATTTGATGCTTCTCCGGGTGGTTTAGGCAGGCAGTACTTAAACATAACCTGCATCAAACTTGGGGGAGAATCATAGATTCTCCCGGAGCCCTAATCATATCAACTCCCCTCACAGTTGATATGCACGGGTACAGAAGCTTTCGCTTCTTAGCTGATTTCTACAAAGCCCCTCAACTCCGTGAAATCAAAACTTCATTAAACTTTTGGGAGAATTTCCGCCAACCTTCGGATATATCTACTTCCCTCAAAGTCGATATTCCATTTTAGTGGAAAACTACAAAGCCCCTCAACCCGTGAATTCCGGTAAACTTTGTCAGCTTCATTCTCCCCGTTGAATTACAACCCCCTCATAAGTTGTAACTCAAAACTTTTCAAACTTTATTTTATAATAAAGAACTCTTTTATATATCTGATGTAAAGTGAACCTTTTAAAAGCTTTATTGGTGCTTTGGTTTTGTCCTTTACATTTATAAAAAATTTTGTCTATTTTGCTATTAAGAGAAAACAGAGATGCCTCGTCATCTTTGTGAAATTTAACCTTGCCGGGTTACGATTTTTAAATTCTCTTTTTTGATAAGCCGGATGCCCTCATCCGGCTTTTTCTTTTTACTTCAAACTTCTAACTAAGTTTCACTTCTCTTACTTTATAAGACTCATCTTCTTTATAGAGGTAAAATCACCTGCTGATAATCTGTAGATATAGAATCCTGATGCTAAATTCGCACCGTCAAACTTAACTGTGTAATAGCCTTTATCTTTTATTTCGTTTACAAGTTCAGCTACCAGCTTGCCGGACATATCGTATACTTTCAATGATACAAAAGACTGCTGCGGAATTCCGAACTGTATGTTTGTTGTCGGATTAAAAGGATTCGGGTAATTCTGATTTAATATTGGTTCTCTTGGATAAGTACCTATGCCGCCGCCAAAATCATCTGTGACAAGTGCTTCTTTTTCTATATATAAATTAACATTACTTGTACTGACTGAATTTAAATCTACTGAAGTAGTTTTTGAATAAATCTCGCCTAACTGATGTCCGCAATCCATTGTCAGATCGTTTGCATATGCTCCTAATTCCGCAAATTCATCTGTGGTCAACGGATTATTACCAATGCTTATTCTGTCGAATTCATTGATATCGTTTGCATACGCTCCAATCCTTACTTTATCTTCTGATTTCAATTGTAAAGATGTAAAAGAATACTCTCCCTTACTATTTACTGATATTGATTCTAAAACTTTATAAGTTGTAAGATCAGGATTTACAAAATACAGTTTCACAACAGCATTATTTACGGGAGTTATTGTATTTTTATAATACACATTTCCTTTTATAACGATATTGTTGCCTGCTTTCAATAGCCCGTTGAACAAACTGAGATTAACTATTGTAAGCAATAAAATAGTGAATAATTTTTTCATAAATCCTCCGAGGGAGATATTGTTTAATTTATTACTTTGACACTAATTTTAAATTAAAGTGACAACTATTTTTCTAAAACTTCTTTAATACTCTCTTTTAAATCGAATTGCTTTTGAATTTTCTTAAATTCCTTCGTGGTGTAAGCCTGGCTCCAATAATAATTAAATAAATCCATCATTCGCATTGCAAAATCTTTATTCCTGATTATTATATCGGCTCTGCTGTGTCTTGGTATGTCTTTGGGGTCGATGTTTATAAATACTATCTCTCTGTCAAAAATTGTAATATTAGGAAGCTCTAACTGCGATATTTTAAGTTTTTCACCGTTCTTCTCGTAATATTCGCAAAGGTCAAGAAATCCGTCAACAGTTGCAATAGAAACATTTTCATTTCTGTCAATGATTTTAAAATTGAAACTGGCTTCATAGATAGATTTTATCATTCCGCCGGATTTAATAAAATTCACTGCAGTCTGGTCAAGTTCTTTTGAAACAAACATTTCAAATCTTACCATAAAAAGAATTTCTTCTTTTGCATTGTTAAGAAGCTCAATAAACTTTGCTGTGCGGTGTTTATTAAAACCTCTTATAAGTTCTATGTTAACAGTATTATCGCTTTCATCAGTTTCAGATTTATAAAGCGGCATCAGATTTTTAAAGGTATCCTTTAAGTTTCCTAATCGCTGCTCATTTTCTATGTTAAAATCTGCCTGAATCTTATCTAGGATAATCCTTGGATTTATAATCTCGTACTTAAGAATAGTATTTGTTTCTATAACGTTGCAGTAACCTTTTTCGGCAAAAGTTTTTAATATTTCATACACAGCAGTTCTTCTTATCTTGGCCTTCTCCGCTATCTCGGATGCGCTAAGCGAGGAGTTTGTCAGGAGAACCATGAAGACTTTAGATTCATATTCCTTGAATCCTAAGCTCTGTAATTTTTCTATTAAATTGTCCTGTTGCAAATCTGTTGTCCGTTAGGTTTAAAACATTTTTACGTCTATCAGCAATTTGACTTTTTTTCATTTATTTGTCAAGTCCTTTTTTCAGGTAAAAATGTTGTCTATTTTAAAAGAACACTTTTACAGGTTATGCATAAGCCCTTATATAAATCAGTATTACGGAAGATTTATTGAAAAGTTATAGTATCTGAAGGGGTGAAATTTAAATCCTGTTTGCGCCGCCGGTGATAGTAAGATATTTTATCTTACCTTCAGCTTCAAAATCTTTTTCAGAAAAATTTATTGTTATATACTCACCGTACTTAGGTAAAACTTTCACAGGAGTATTAACATTTCTTTTTATGTAAGCAATAATAGCATTGGATATTGAGCCTGTACCGCTCGATAAGGTTTCCCTCTCTACTCCGCGTTCAAATGTTCTTGCATGTATTTCATCGTCACCGGCAATCTTTACAAAATTTACATTCGCGCCTTCAGGCATAAGGTCACGGTGCATTCTTATATTTCTTCCCCACTCTTCTATATTCACATCGCTTAATTCTTTCACTCTCGGATTTTTTATATCATCGATAAATACTACTACATGCGGCGAGCCGCAATCTACATAGGCACATTCAAGCTCTTCCCACCACTCACCGAAATTTACTTTCAGCTTAAACGAAGGATTTACTATTGCCGGGTCCGGCATTTCAACCCGAATATTTTTTTCATCAACAACTTCGCATCCATAAATTTTATCAACTGCCTCAACAGTTAATTTAGTTTTCTTAGTAAGTTTTTCATCCAGGGAATATCTCACTGTACATCTTAAACCGTTGCCGCATAATGAGCCGCTGCTTCCGTCTCGGTTAAAATAGTTCATCTTCAAATCGGCCTTCATTGTAGTCTCCACAAATATCACTCCGTCAATTTCATTGTTCTCATTCTGAGCGCATAAATCACGCACAATAAATTCATAGTTATTAATTTTCAGGTCAAGATTATTTATCATTATAAAATTATTTCCTGCGCCGGTGTATTTCATTATTATTCTAGAAGCCAAACGGTCCTCCCGGATTAGTAGTCTTTGTAATTTTTATATCTTTCAATTGCGGTGCTTTTATTTTTATTTCCAGATTAAATCCTTTAAACGCTCCCAGCGGATACCAGTTAAAATTCATTTCCCATGAGTTCAAATCCCTGTAAGCTGTTACATACGGCGCAGATATTAATTTATTTACCAGATCATAACTCGCTGAAACATTAAATCTCCACTTCTCTGTTGGGCTGAACCCCAAACTTCCTGATAACGATGATGAACGGAAATATTGAGTCGGTATTGACCGGGATTCGGAATAATTATAATTCAAACTTCCCGTGAACGGTATATTATAACTCACAACATTTATAGTATCTCTGAATAATTTTTTAGTTGTATCCCGTTTGCTGTTATCATCACTCGACAAAAGAAAATTATAACTTGTAGATAAATTGATATTGAAAGAAGTCAGTTCTGCGAGCTTTCCATCACTTAATAAAAATTTATTTATTCTCGTTCCAACTGACTGGTCAAACTTATACAGATTGAACGTCGCTCCCCCTGATATATTTAATAAGCTCCCTATCTGCGTTCTGAAAGATGTATTCAGGTCGGAAAATTTTAATGAGTCCGCTGCAAAGTTATAGCCTATATTTGCATCTAAATTCAACAGCTGAAATTTATTATCCGTAGAATCAGTCTCCCTTGTTTTCATTTCAAATACGTTGCCTACGGAAAAATTAATTTGCTGCTGCTCACCCTGAGGAGGTCCGCCGAATAATCCGTTATCAAAAAAAGAGTATTTTATTAAATTACCCGTAGCATCTACATAGTTGCCATAATATCCCCAGAAGTCTTTCGAAAAATCCGGAGTAAAACTATATGTTATGTTCGGAGTAAGTGTATGCCTTATCCCTTTAATGCCCAGTATGTTCGGATTGAAAATTCCAATCAGTTTTGTCTGCAGACTTACGCCCATATTAAATGAACGCGCAGTTTTAAATCCGTCAACATCCTGTGATAAAATTGTATTTGTAAACGGGTCATAAGATTTTACGACTGACTTGCTGTACCAGTATTCAGTGTAATTCAAAAACGGACTGATACTCACAAACTGAGACGGTGGGGATAAATTGAAACTCACCTTATGCACAGCGCCCATTCTGTTATTTCTAAGCTCAAGGCTGTCGCCGCCGTTCACTGACTGTATTACGGTCTTAACTCTGTTATTTAGATATGAGCCCTGATAGCTGTATGCAAAATATTCGAACAGACTTTTATTATCGCTTGTTGATGTTGCCGACTGAAACGGATAAGTTTGCGTAATCGTGAAATTCAATGAAGGAATATTCTCATTAATGCTTCCCGTTATTAAATTCTGGTCGCGGAAATAATTCAATGAAAAGATATAAGGCGTTCCTTCCCAGGATTTAGAATATGTTAAATTCGAAAGAATATTCTGTCTTAAAAGTGTGTTCAGATTGTTTGAGTTATTCTGATAATATGCATTGCCGCTGGCAAAGGTTAAGTTACCGTCAAGCCTTGAAGTCGGGCTGAATGCCTGTGAATGATTTACAGTAAATGCCCATTCATCAGAACCGAATTTATCAACGTCGGTTTCTTCTCCCAGCCTTATGCGTGAGTATCCGCCTTCAATTTGTCCCGTGAAATTATACTTCAATGCGTATCTAAACCTTCCGTTAAAGTCCAGTCTTCCTCTGGAGAACCAGCTGCCCGTTAATGCAAGATCATAATAATCACTCATTGCCCAGAAGTAGCCGAGCCGCGCAATGTAAGTTCCGTATGTTCCGTCATCTCCGTATGTAGGGGGAATAAGTCCCGATGACCTTCCTGTTTTATTCGGGAAAACTCCGAACGGCAGCCAGAAAACAGGTACGCCTTCTATGTACATAAACACTGACTGAGCTATTACTCTGTCATCTTTTATTACCTTCATCTTCGGAGAGAGAAAATAATACTCCGGGTCTTTTCTATCCGTTGATGTTGTATATAATCCGTCTTTTATAAAAAAAACTTCGTCAGTTACTTTTTTTATTTTTTCTCCATAGTAATAGCCTACATCTGCCTCTGAGAATCCCATAGAAATATTTCCCTGCTTAGTGGTAAAATTGTAAAGCAGCTTTGTGCCTTCCAGTTTATCACCGCCTTGTATCATAATGGGAGTTTGTACCAATACACCTGTATTCATTGAGTCAGGTATTCCGTATGCTTCAAGTGTTTCATCTTCTTTATCAAGAAGGATAATTCCTGAGTTCAGTTTTAAATCCTGATAGATAAGCTGTGCATCATTGTATAAATATAATTTTTTTGCTTTAACATCAAAGATAGCGGAGTCCCGCGCTGAATAATTTATCGGCGCAGTAATATCTGACTGAACCTGCTTGAGCGTATCAACAGAGTTCTGTATAGAATTCTTTATGGAATCAGTTAAAGGTTTTTTAACTGTATCACTTGTGGATTTTAAATTGTTTAATGAGTCTAACGGAAATGTTTTAAGACTATCGGTTTGTGCTGTTGCAGAGGCAGTTACTAAAAAGAATAATATGTACAGGATTTTTTTCTTCAAATAAGTAAATTACAAAAATTATTTATCTGTTCATTACAATAATTTTCACACGAAAAAGTAACCCCATCATTTAGGATGGGGTCCAAAGATAAACATAATGGAATTATTCAGTGTAAGATAACATATTAAATTTTACACTGAAGGTAAATCGTTACTATATAAATCCGCACAATAGCGGAAGTATAGAAAATCTATTTTATTATAACATCATTGGATAGTTCATCGGTATCATCATCATTGCAGGGAAATTCCTCTTTCAGTTTTTCACCTATAAGTTTTATTGCAAACAATACACCTTCCAGATAATTTGATTTTCGGAACTCTGTTCTCATATGCTCTTTAATTTCATGCCAGATATGTTCTTCAATTTTTTTATTGATACCTTCGTCAGCGAGTATTTCAAATTTTCTTTCATTAATTAATATATGAATTAGCACTCCCGTTCTGTCCTTTGTTTTATGCATTTCGAGACGTACAAATTCCAGCAAAGCAATCTCCCTTGGAGTTTTATCTTTTTCAAGTTTGCCTCTTTCTTCCTGCACGCTTAGACGAATTTCTCCCGATGTAAGTTTTTCAATTTCACAAATTTCCTGTGAGATTTTTTTCAAATCATCATCGCTGAAAAACTTTTCTATTTCTTTCTTACTCATAATCTATCTGTTGTCCTTGCCACTAAAACTCAAAATCACAAAAATTCACAAAAATATTTTTTACTTTTGTGGTGTTTAGAGTTTTTGTGTTTTAGTGGCAAGCTTTAAAATTATTCATTATTAATTACTAATTATTAATTGAAAAAACTACCAGTCACCGCTTGCGCCGCCGCCGCCGAAATCACCGCCGCCGCCTGAAAATCCGCCGAATCCTCCGCTGTCTCCGCTGCTGCCTGAGCTTCCCGAGCCCCAGTTAGAGCCGCTGAATAAGGAGCCTATCAAAAATCCTGTAGCCACATCTCCTAATCCGCTGCCCTTGCTTCCTGTTACCATTCTTTTACCGAAGCGTGACGCCTTTCTTATGATTGCAAATATGATAAAACCAATCACCATCAAAAACATTACGATTACAAAAATTATTGAACCTGTCTCGTTTTTCTTTCCTTTTTTATCTGCGGCATACTCACCCTTTGTTACTGCAATAATATCATCTACTGCCTTATCAAGTCCCTCATAATAATTTCCTTTTTTAAACTCCGGCTGCATATCATTTCTTATTATCTGAGATGATATCGCATCGGTCAACGCGCCTTCAAGCCCGTACCCGACTTCAATCCGCATCTTCCTGTCCTTTATCGCCACAAGTACCAGCACTCCGTTATTATTATCTTTCTTCCCGATTTTATTTTTGCGGGCAATTTCTACCGCTACGTTTTCTATCGGCTCGCCGTTAAGGCTTGGTATTAAATAAACTATTATCTGATTTGTAGTTGCCTTTTCAAAGTTAACAAGCTTAGTCATCAGAGAATTTATCTGCGATGACGTAAGCGTTCCTGTTTCATCTACAACATATTTTTTTACTGTAGGAGGCGCATCGGTGAGAGACTTAGCAGAATTTTCATCCTGCGAATATCCTAGCCCCGTTATTAATAATAATGCTAATGTTAATAATATATCTCTTAATATTTTTCTCAATTTTTTATCGTTGCTTTATTTTATAATGTATACGTACGAATAATAATTCTGTTAATTGTTAACTGCTAATTGTTGATTGTAAAATTACCAGCCGCTGCCAAATCCCCCCGGCATATCTGAACTCTTACGACTATTATATCCGCCCCGGCCGCCTTTACGTTTGCTGTAAATACTCGAAGTGCCAACATAAATAGGTCCTGAAATTTTATGCGAACCCAATCTTTTATCTGATATTCTTTCAAATCCATCGATAATTATCCTGCTTCTGCTGCCTTTGGCTTTCCTGATAATAAATACTATAAGTGCTGAAATTCCAATCCCGAATAACGACAGAATAAATATTGGTACTGCAGAACTTTTTTCCGGAAACGTTTCATTTTCAGGAAATACAGGATACCGGCGACCGTAATAGGAATTCTCACCTGTTGATTTTTTCGTACTATCAACCTGTGCATAGCTTAAGCCTGTAAATAATAGTGCAATTATTAAAAATAATTTTCTCAATTTCTATAAATATACTAACAAATATACTTAAAAAATCCGTGATAATCGGTTTAAAATAAAAAAGCGAATCAGACTTAACCAATTCGCTTTCGAGAATTTATGGATTAAAATTGTTTAAAATTTTTCTGCAAGATTTATAATTTCTATATCAGCATCTTCCATTTTTTTTATTGAAAATCTTCTGTTCTCTTTTTCAATAGAATTATTAACTTCATCAAGGATATCTACCATAGTTGTATACTTTAAGTTTCTGTCAAACTTCAGTAGCAATAATAAATCCGGATTTGCTTTCGATATCTGCGTAAGTCTTTCATTCATTTCAGCGAGCTGAACTTTTTGGGGCGCTGCTTCCTTGCCGCTTTCAAATCCCTGAGAGAAAAAAATATTTCCCTTCTCTGAAACTCTGATGTTCAAAATATTTCCCATATTTACTGCAACTGTTTCATCCCCCTTCGGAAGATTTATCTGCATTACCTGCGGAGATGCAAGTGTTGTAGTGAGCATAAAAAATGTTAGGAGAAGCATTATTACATCGACCATCGGAGTCATGTCGATTCGTACGCCTGTTGTCTTACTGCGAGGGTTTTTATGACGGGTATTGCTTACTTCTGCCGAACTGCTGTTGAAGTCTGCCATAAAGCTTTGGTTTGGTTAAAACTTTATACTGTATGGAGTAACTTTAGTTCCTTTAATATTCACATACTCCTTACCAAGCTCCGTTGCAAAGAGAACAATAATTGCCACGCCTTTTAAGGCGTGGTGGATAAACAGATAATATTGTATTGGCTTTAGCCAAATACATATTGCCCTAAAGGGCTTCTATGGGAGTTTCTTTTAATCCACGCCTTAAAAGGCGTGGCAATTTCACTGTAGAGATGCAAAACTTTAACTCTCTAAATTTGATACCATAAAAAAAAGCGAATCCGCTTTCACGAATTCGCTTTTTGAAAAACTATATTAATTGTCGTTGGTCTGGAGACCAACAACGGCTTTATTGAAATTATTTTTTAGCCTTCTGCGCGCTTTACGATTTCTATATCGATATCTTCCATTTTCATGAATGAATATCTTTTTTCAATCTTAGCTTTATTTATTTCATCGAGGATATCAACCATTGTATTATACTTCATCTTTCTGTCGAATTTAAGAAGTATAAGCAGATTGTTATTTGCTGCATACAATTGTTCAAGCTTACTCTTCATATTAGCAAAGCTGATATTTTCAGGTGAAGCTTCAGTTCCGTTTGATATACCCTGGGAGAAATATATATTGCCTTTTTCAGATACTCTGACATAAAGCACATTACCCATATCAACTTTAACTTTGTCTTCCTGATCACCCTTAGGTAAATTGATTTGCATTACCTGAGGCATAGCAAGGGTTGTAGTCAACATGAAGAATGTTAAAAGCAACATAATCACGTCAACCATCGGAGTCATATCAATACGAACACCGACTTTTTTACCTTTTTTCCATTTGGGTTGTTTCTTCCGGCTATTCCCGGAATCCCCGGCGTCAAAATCTCCACCAGCCATAAGGTATTCTCCTTATAAAAATTTATAAAATTATTTTGTTATTTTTTATCCGGCTCTCCGGCATCGATATCCGTTACCAGTGAGAACCTTGTATTACGGGTGTCTTTCAAAGACTGCATCAAATCCTCTACAACTCCGAAGTCAACATCTTTGTCTCCTTTAAGTACAATTTTAAAGTCAGACTTATTCTGAGTCATATTTTTTAAAGATAATCTTAAATCGCTGAGCGTTTTTTCAAACTGCTCTTTGTTAAGAACTTTAACTGCTCGTTTAACATCTTTACCTGCGATTTTTTGCGTTAGCTCAAATTCGCTTTTGCTGCTGCTGTCAGGATGATATACACCAATACCGAACTCGCTTCCAAATACATCTTTCTTGACTTTGAAGTTATCAACGTCTACGTAAATGTCACCCTGCTTTGTGAGGGATAGCGTCATTACGTCTTTTTCGGGAAGTTTAGTGGTATCGACATTTAAAGATTTCGGGAGCTTAACTTCTATGTTTTCGCTCATCTCAGCTTTAAAGGTAGCTGTCAACATAAAGAATGTTAACAGAAGCATAATCACGTCCACAAGGGGAGTCATATCTATCTTTACACCCGGCTTTTTTATTGACCTGCTTTTGCCCATTGTTTCCTTTTAAAATTTTTCTTGTTAAATGACAATTTCTTAAAATTATTTCTTACCTTTTACTGCTAATATCTGAAGCATGTTATAAGTTGCTTCGTCAATCATATAAGTAATGTTTCCTACTTTGGTAACAAAGAAGTTGTAAGAAATTGTTCCGATGATAGCTCCAAGAAGACCGCCTGCTGTATTTACAAGAGCTTCAGAGATACCTGCTGAAAGTTCTGCAGCATTAGGTGTACCTGCTGTTGCAAGAGCCTGGAACGATTTGATCATACCTACTACTGTTCCGAAAAGACCTACTAACACTGAAACAGAAGCGATGGTTGATAAGGCAACCAGGTTTCTTTCAAGTAGCGGTACTTCAAGCATCATTGCTTCTTCGACAGCTGCTGAAACTTCTGTAAGTTTCTGCTCGGCTTCAAGTCTGTTATCACCAACAAGTGTCTGATATCTATCCAGACCCTGCTTAATGATATTGGCTATCGAGCCCCGCTGCTGGTTGCACGCCGCGATTGCGCCGTCCACATCCCCTTCCAATAAAGCTGACTGCACTTTTTTGAGGAATGGTTCAATCGGTCCTTTTCCTTTAGCTTTGGCTAAAGATAACATTCTTTCAATAGTGAAAGTGATAACCATGATGATAAGGGTCAAAAGAATCGGAACTATTGCACCGCCAAGATATACTGCGCCCATAAGATTCAGAGGTACTGTTTTTTCTGGGTTTTTAAAATTTCCGGGGGCTCCGAATCCAAATTGAAAAATTAAGATTGAAGCAACTAATGCGACGATAAGAAGCACAGTAATAAAGACTGACTGTTTCATTGTTAAAGTTTAACCTCCATTAACCCTTATCTAAGAGTCTTTGATTGTTTAAATTAATTAAATTTGTAGTTTATATTTTTATTAAGAAAAACTTTGTATCGCCTCTTCCTGTGTAGGATATGAGTCGAATATTAACGCCAATTTGGTAATTACAAATAAATTTTCAAGGTTCTTATTAAGCTGGCAAAGCTTAATCTTTCCTTCACGCTTCGAATAATTTGCATGAGCGGAAATCAATACACCTAATGCTGTGGAATTTAAATAAAGGACTTCGCCTAAATCTATTACTAATTTCTTATTACCTTCATCAGAGAGCTTTTTAATGGTATCTCTTAATTCATCAGTTTCATCGCCGCCCACAAAATTGCCTTTTGGCGCGATAACTACGATGTCTTTATCTTTGATTTCAGTAATTTTAATTGATGACATAAGCAAATATTAAAATTTTGTTACAAAATATGAGATTATATTTAAAATTGCAATAAATTAAAAACTCTTTACAAATATATAATCCGTTTTATTTCCGTCTGAGGTGGAATAAAAGAGAGGGCAATAATGTTAAGGGAATAATTATTTTTAAAATTAAAGCATTCGCTTTACTCTAAAATCTCCAGTATCTTTTTATTAATGTCTTCTTTGCTTCCAAGTCCGTTCACGTCTGTTACTACATCCAGCTTATCATACACACCTTTTACCGGCGCAGTGGAATTATAATAAACCTCTAATCTATGTTTAATAGTTTCCTCGGTATCATCGCTTCTTCCTCTTTTTAATAATCGTGTTATCAGTTCACTGTCATCTGCTGTAAGATTTAAAACTCTTACACTGTTAAAACCAAGTTCGTTAAATAAAACATTAAGCGCTTCTACCTGGGCAATTGTTCTGGGAAATCCGTCCAGAATAAAACCGCCGCTTTTATCATTTGCCTTAAGCGCATCGCGTACTATTCCTATCATAATATCATCGGAGACCAATGCCCCTGAGTCCATTATCACCTTTGCCTGTTTCCCTAATTCCGTTCCGTCCGATACTGCCTTTCGTAAAACTTCACCTGTAGATAAATGGAACAGGTTTAATTTTAACGCTATCATCTCCGCCTGAGTTCCTTTGCCCACTCCGGGAGGTCCGAATAAAATTAATTGATACAAATTTTTTCTTAGATTATTTCTTAATTATTTTTGAGAGTGCCTTGGTTTGTAATTGAAAGTTGCCCGCAAGCTGCATTAATATCAACTCCTGCGCTAGACCTTAAATTCACCACAACCTTTTCATCTTTCAACTTAGCAATAAACTCAATTAATTTTTTATTTGAAAGTGAAATATCAATATCCGAACCATTATAAATATTTAAGGGTGTTTTGAGTTCGAAATGGATAGGATGAAAAGGAATAATGTTTATATTGCTCGGAATCATGCGTGAAATTCTTGCAAGCCTCTTTACATCATCATCAGTATCATTAAGGTCGGGAAAATGTATATATTCATAGGTAACTTTGTTCTTTGTCTTCTGATAAAAATAACTCAGCTCATCGTATATCAATCCTAATTTATTTTTTACCGATGTAGGAATAATTGATTCGCGTATGCCGTTATCAGTTGAGTGCAGTGAGAGCGCAAGCTTTACATTTTTTATTTCTTTATTCTCTTCAGCTATTAAGTCATCTGCAAACTTTTTTATCTTATCTACAAATCCTACTGTTGAAACTGTAATTCTTTTTGAAGAGAGATCCATACCTTTAGGATGAGTAAGAATTTTTAAAGATTTCAGCATGCTGTTATAATTCAAAAACGGCTCGCCCATACCCATGAAAACTATATTCGTAATTTCTTCCCCTGATAATTTTTTAACCTGATATACCTGCGAAACAATTTCCGCTGCTGAAAGATTTTTTAAAAATCCCATCTTGCCCGTTGCGCAGAATTCGCATCCTACATTGCATCCAACCTGTGTAGAAACGCATACAGTGTTCCTTCCCTCTTCACGGATTAGTACAGTCTCGATTAAATATGATTTTCCTTTGTTGTCAGGTTCTATCTCAAATAAAAATTTTTGTGTCTTATCTGCTGCTGAGTTTGTTACTAACTGATTTTTATCTTTGCCTATGAAAAATCCTTCTTCTAATTTTTCTATCAGAGCCTGGCCTATAGCTTTTATTTCGGAAAGTTCGTCAACATTTCTTTTATGCAGCGCCTCGAATATCTGCTCTCCGCGGAAAGCCTTATCGCCAAGTTCCTTCGCAATATCTTTCAGCTCCTCTAAGGAAAAATTCAATAAGTTCTTTTTTGTAATCTTCATATTTATAAGATAAACAAACAGAAGGGGATAAGCAGTTCATAACGAATTCTGAATTATGAATTATAAATTGAATTTCCGCAACTCTCATTTTTGTTAGCAGAGTAACTTACACTTGCGTCTAAAACCAGCACTCCGTCCCAAACTCCTGTTTGGGACGGAACCAGCTGGTGAAACTCCGTTTCACTTATATGCGAAACAGAGTTTCGCGCACACTGGTATTCCCAAACAGGAGTTTGGGAATGAGAACAAATATGATTTATAAAACACCCCTCCCGACCTGCGGTCGGACTCCCCTCAAGGGGAGAATTTATGTTCGTCCTAACTGGCAAATAATTACACTTAAAAAGAGGAGGTCGTTTACAGTGGGATTTTTGTAACAAATACAATGCCTCACTTAATTTTTCTTCCCTACTAATAGGGAAGATTTTCTTTTATTAAAATTTTATTCTTATTATATTAATGAGGACAATTAACAATTAGTAATTAACAGTTAACAGTTAACAGTTAACAATTACAGAACCCCAGTTTTTTGAATTCAGAATTATGTTTCGTGTAATTTAGTGGCTTTGTGTTTTACTGGCAGAAAGGAAAATCTTATTTTGCCGTCCCGCCAAGTCGGGATGTAAACAAAATCCGTCAAAAACCCGTCAAGATTTGAAAAGTAAAATTGACAACACTGTTTTTTCAATACCGGTGTTTTGAAAATCCGACTTATTTCAAATAGTGAAATAGTGAGAAGTGAGATAGTGAAATCAACTCGTAATTCGTAATTTGAAACTCGTAATTGAAAGAAGAATCCGACTTTTTTCCGACTAATTCAATTTACGTTCCGACGCTGGAGCATCGGAACGAGGAAGAAATGTTACTTTTTTGTTACTCTGAAATGTAATCTTAAATCCTAAATCTTATTTCTTAAATCTTAAATAAAACAATTTGGGCAAAAAAGACCCGCGAATTGACGCATACATAGAAAAATCAAAAGACTTTGCAAAACCAATCCTCAATCATGTTCGTGAAATTGTACACAAAGCTGTTCCCGATGTGGAAGAAACAATGAAGTGGAGTATGCCGCATTTCGATTACCTCGGAGAAATGATGTGCAGTATGGCTTCTTTTAAAGAGCATGTGGCCGTGAGTTTCTGGAAGGGTTCAATAATGAATGACCCGGATAAGATATTGGATGTGGGGCGCGAGCAGGCTATGGGGCATTTCGGAAGAATAATAAGCATTAAGGATCTGCCATCCGATAAAATAATGATTAAATATATTAAAGAAGCTGCTAGATTAAACAAAGAAGGAATAAAATTACCGGCTAAGAAAAAAGCTTCTCCGGAAGCAAAAAATGAGCTGGAAATCCCGGATTATTTTACAAAGGCATTGAGTAAAAATAAGGCTGCAAAGAAAGTATTTGATGAGTTCACCTACTCAAAGAAAAAGGAATATGTGGAATGGCTCACAGAAGCCAAAACTGATGCAACCCGTGATAAAAGAATGGAGCAGGCGCTGGAGTGGCTTGCCGAAGGAAAGTCACGGCATTGGAAGTATCAAAACTGCTAATTTCAGAAAAAGAAAGGGCGCTAACTTTGATTAAAGCCTGGCGCCCATTATAAAACCCCCTGTGAACTAAACTATATCAAACAGTCCGAATATCACATAAACTATTAATAAACTAATAACTAAAACTGAAAATCCGCGTAACAGGCTTTTCATAAAGCCGTTAGAAATGAGAAGAAAAATGTTACCCAAACGTTCCCCCTTGGTGTTTATGATTATGACAAAAACCACAAAAATTGCAATTTCGGTGCCATATATTCAACAATTTTTAGTTGCGGTTTGAGGCGTAAAAAAAAAGCGCACTATCGTCCAATGATAAAGCGCTTTCTGCACACGTTAAATTTAACACGATTTAAATTAACCCAAGTAAAACGTAAAAAAGAATTCCTGCGACAACTACTGCTGAAAAGCCCTGGAGAAGGCTTTTCATAAATCCATTGGAAATGAGAAGAAAAATGTTTCCCAATTTAGTCCCCCTTATATTTTTTATTTATTTCTTAACTATCTAATTCATTTACGAAGAAAAGGTTCCTTCGGATTTTAAACTTAAATCACGACCATGAGAGAATATCAAACAAAGCATAAATCGCTACAAGAAAAAGCACAACGAAAAGAAACCCCTTTACTATTTTTTTAAGTACTTCCATCTTATTTTTTTCTAAATTAATAATCATTGTAATTACGTTAAAAATGCACTACCGGATTTTTTTCCCGGTGAACAAATACGATACATCTATACAATACATCTAAAAGAGCATGGATAAATACAACTATTTTATTTGAGCATCGGTTCTGTTAAATGTTCTATTGAAAATCCTTTTTATCCATTTCACTAAAATATTTTCGCAGCAGATCGTATCCAGAGAGTAGATACATATTAATTCCGAAATTATTACTGCGGACCTGCTGCGCATTTTAACAGGTTTATCTGCAGATGTATTTTTATCCGGTTGATTCATGGAATAGGTATTTGGGTAATAGGTTAATGAGTTCATTTATTTTTCTGCCCGGCTGCTCCCTTAGCGGGATACATTACTCCGGTTTAATTTTTGTCCGTTAGGTTTAGAATTTCATAAGTAAAATCTGAAACTATACTCATACAGCTAGTATCCGGAAATTGCTTTCAATTTGTCCGGCACAGTTCGACCTGTTACAGCTTGGATTAGGTATCAGAATTTGTTCACACAAACCTGCATTTGCAGCGCTTATTATCAGATGTTTAAATTTGAGGGAAGAACAAAATACTTCATTATTCCCGGAGTTAGCTGTAACAGGATTCAGGAACTGATTTATTGCCCGTATCTGCCTTGCAAATTGGATAGCTGCCCGGCGCAGCACAAAAGAGGGGTTAGAAATCTTGGAATCAGATTTTTTAAAATACTTATTTGATAAATCCGGAAATGACAAAAAGGTTACCTTACCCGAATGAAGAGATTTAATGAACAGGAAAAATGGTAATGCAGTTTTCATCATTTGATTAGATTTCATTAATAACTAAATCTGTTACAAAGGTATACTGATAATTCCGGTTTTCAAAAGAAAAATTATCAATATAATCAGATGAAAATCAGCAGCAATTAGAGAATTAACATTAGTGAATTCTTCATTTTTAAATGAAAATCAAAGTTATTTCGGGAATTGATAGAATGAAAATCGGCTGGAAATTTATCAACATTTTTGAGTAGCACGCTTTAAATAACATATTATAATCAATAGAAATATTTATTACTGTAATATTCTTTTCAAAAAATATAAGTTACTTCATGAAAAAAATAATAATGTTTCTTATTCTCATCATCAGCAATGTTTCTTTCGCTCAGAAGAAAATTGCAATAACATTTGATGACCTTCCCTCTCCGCACTTAAATATTGATGACTGCATTTATACAACTGATCATCTTTTAAAGATTTTAAAGGACAACAATATTAAGCTTACCGGATTTGTAAACGCAGGAAAAACTGAAGTTGACAGTAACTCCGAACTGAGAATTAATCAATTGAAGAAGTGGCTTGCTGACGGACATGATTTAGGAAATCATACCTATGCGCACTCCGATATCGGCAGAGTGGGCTTGCAGAAATACGAAGAAGATGTTATAAAAGGTGAGCCCCTTGTAATTAAATTAATGGAAGATGCCGGGAAGAAGATGAAATACTACCGCCATCCATTCTTATACACTGGTAAAACCGTTGAACAGAAAGATTCGCTTGATAAATTTTTGAAAGAGCGCGGATATATTGTTGCGCCTGTTACACTTGATAACAGCGACTGGCTTTTCGCTGCCTGCTATTTAAACGCAGTGAAAGATAATAACAAGCAGCTTGCCGATTCTATTGCTGCATCATATTTAGAGTATATGAATATGATGTCTGACTTCTTTGAAAATCTTTCACAGGATTTTTTAGGCAGACAAGTAAGCCAGACCTTACTTGTGCATGCAAACATGCTGAACGCAGATCACTTTGATAAAGTAATTTCGATGTTTAAAAATCGGGGATACGAATTTGTATCATTGGATGAAGCGATGACTGACTCTGCTTACTCAATGCCTGACGGGCAGATGAAATGGGGGCGCTCATGGCTTCACAGGTGGATGATTGCGCAGGGAATGAAGCCGAAGCCCGACCCTGACGAACCGAAATGGATCCTGGATTTATACGAACATTTAAATAAATAATTATGCCTGCAAATTCCGATATAGTTAAAAATTTTTATGACGTTGTAATCAATCAAAAAAATCTTGATGCCATAGGAGATTTTCTTACTGATGATTTTATTCATAACGGTGAGTCACGCGGACTTGAAGGACAGAAACAAATTATCCAGCAGAACTTCTTCGATGCCTTTCCCGATATAAAAGTTAACTGCGAATTTTTTGTCTGTGAAAATGATTTAGTCACCGTTCATAATATATGGAGCGGCACACACAAAGGAAATTTTCTTGGAGTATCAGCCACTGGCAAACATGTTGAGTGGCGGGCAAACGCAATACTGCAAATAAAAGACGGCAAGATAATAAAAGCATGGGATGAAAATGATTTCCTTACTTTGTTTATGCAGTTAGGAGCTTTTCCGAAAATATGAAGCCACCGATAGAATTATCATTGGAAGATGCGCGCTTCTTAGCGCTTAAAAATCAGAAGCTGCTTGAAAGAGATGACCATCATAACAAAAAAGATTTACTCAAGATAATTGAAAAGATTGGCTACGTACAGATTGATACAATCTCTATTGTAGAGCGGGCGCACCATCATATATTATGGACGAGATTACCGGCTTATAAAAAATCCATGCTGGATGATTTAATGAAAGAAAAGAAAATTTTTGAATACTGGAGCCATGCTGCCGCGTTTCTTCCTATGAAAGATTATAGATTCTCACTAAGAAGAAAAGAAAATTATAAAGAGAGATACAAAGCATGGGCAAAGAAAAATAAAAAGATAATAGATTTTGCAAGAGACAGAATAACAAATGAAGGACCGCTTCAGTCAAAAGATTTTGAACATCCGCCCCGAGTAAAATCAGGATGGTGGGACTGGAAGCCGGCAAAGGAAGCGCTCGAGTATTTATTCCATGCAGGCCAGTTTATGGTGGCCGAAAGGAAAAATTTTCAAAAGGTTTATGATTTAACTGAAAGAGTTCTCCCAAAGAAAATTGATACAATTACTCCTAGTTATGAAGAGCATTGCGAACATCTGATAATGAATGCAATCAATGCAAACGGCTTTGCATCACAGAAAGAAATGTTTTATTTAAGAAGAGGTGATTCTAAAATTCCGCTAAGCGTTATAAACAGATTAGCTGAAGAAAAGAAAATAATTCCTGTAAAAATAAACGGAGTAGAAGATGAAAAATATTACACAACAAAAGAAAATCTTAAGCAGCTAAATAAAAAAGAATTTACGAAAGACGTACATATTTTATCACCGTTTGATAACCTTGTAATACAAAGGAAGAGATTAAAAACTCTTTTTGATTTTGATTATGTAATTGAGTGCTACGTCCCCGCTGCTAAAAGAAAATTCGGTTATTATGTGTTGCCAATTGTTTATGGTGATAAATTCATAGGTAGATTAGATGCAAAAGCAGATAGAGGGAACAATTTATTGAGAATAATAAATCTCTGGTTTGAGGATAAAGCTAAGCCGGATAAAAACTTTAAAGAGATTTTTAAAAAAAGAATTGATGAATTGACCATTTTCACGGGATGTGAAGAAAACAATTTAGAGAAGTTTTTAAAATGAGAAAAGATTACAAACAAATATTAAATCACATTGCCAAATTCATAGAGCTTACCAAAGATGAACAGGAATATTTCTGTTCTATTTTAAGATACAAAAAGATTAGAAGAAAGCAATTTCTGGTTGAAGCAGGTGAGCCGTGTAACTACGAAAATTATGTGATATCCGGCTGTCTGAAAGCATACTATCTTGATAATAACGGCTTCGAGCATATATCGCACTTCGCAATGGAAGACTGGTGGATATCCGATGCATACGCGTTTCTCACAGGAGAACCTGCAACATTAAGCATTGATGCAATAGAAGACTCCGAACTTTTCAGAATAGAAAAGTCAGAGATGGAAAAACTCTATATACAAATACCTAAGTTTGAAAGGATGTTCAGAATATTATTTCAGAACTCATTTGTAGTAAAACAAAGAAGAGTTCTGCTTCACTTAAGCCAGTCGGCAAAAGAAAGATATTTATCTTTTATAGAAAAATATCCGACATTAGAACAGCGCGTACCTCAGAATCAAATAGCTTCTTACATAGGCGTTACACCGGAATTTCTCAGCAAAATGAAAAAAGAACTGTAATTCAACTCTTAATCTACATTAAGAGTATTTATTAATCTGCTTTATTGGTGATTTAAACCGTACCGCATAATTTTGAAGTATCTTAAAATTAAACTTCGTTATTATGTTAAACAAACTTATCAAAACAGATTCCAATGATTACATCGCTCTTATTACAAGATTAGTCATTGGTCTTGTAATGTTTCCTCACGGAGCGCAAAAGCTTCTCGGATGGTTCGGCGGATACGGATTCAGCGGTACATTAAATTTCTTCACAGGAACATTAGGCATTCCTTTTATTATCTCACTTGTAGTTATTCTTACAGAAAGTGCCGGCTCAGTTTTATTAATTCTTGGGTTTGCCGGAAGATTAAACTCGCTGCTTCTTATTTCTACCATGATAGGTGCAGTTGCAACTACTCACTTTGCTAACGGATTTTTTATGAATTGGTTTGGTAATCAAGCCGGTGAAGGATTTGAATATCACATATTATATTCAGCCCTTGCATTGATTGTGTTTATTAAAGGCAGCGGAATGTTTTCCATAGATGCTTTACTGCAACGCAGAAGTGTTTACAAAACTAAATTGAAAGCAGCTTAAATAATTTACTAGAAGAGGATTATTAATTTAATCCTCTTTCAGCTTTCTGAAAATCTTCTTTACATCTTCCACTGCTCTGTACAAGTCTTTTATATAAACATGTTCATCATTTGTATGGGCAACCAGTATTGTACCGGGACCGTATAAAATTTTATTCGGCACATTAGTGAACGAAGGAGCATCGGTGCCGTAGGCAACAACTCCCGTTTCAAATCCTTCTACAGAATAAAATTTCAACGGACCTTTACTGAACGGATACTCAAGCTCAATCATGCCGTCACCCGCCTCATCTTTAATGCTTTCAAGGTTTTCTTTAAACGTATCATGGCTTGCAAATGTTGTCCGGATAAAAAGATTGAATGTAACAAGATCAGGCACAACGTTCTGGGCATTATCAGATCTCAGCCAGCCGATGTTATAAGTTGTTTCTCCCATAATATTATCAACCGGAAAACCGATATTATCAAGCCGGTCAAGAAATTTTCGCATTCTGTTGATCGCATTATCGCCGAAATGCGGATAACCTGAATGACAGTTTTTCCCTCTGATAGTTACGTTTATAAGATTCGTTCCTTTAGATGCCAGTATAAGTTTGTTCTCAGTCGGCTCGCCGACTATAATATACTCTGTATTTTTAAGAAGCTTGTTTGCTTCTTTTGCTCCTGCAGAACCTGTTTCTTCAGCGAAAGTCATCAGCAGTCCGAAATCTTTTTCTCCCTCTTTAATCAGCTCATTTGCTGCCTGCCAAAGATAAGCAAGCTGTCCTTTCGCATCACATGAGCCTCGCCCGTAAATTATTTCATCGGTAAATGTCGGCGGAATGTATGGTGGCACTGTATCCAAGTGCGAATTAAAAACAATCTTCGGTTCACCTATAGAAAAGAATAAATTTACCCGGCCGTCATCAGTATCCTGAATTTTGCACATCATTCCTTTAGGTGTATACTTCTCCGCTATGAAATAAGCCAAAGTATTTTCAGAACCTGTTGTTGATTCGATTTTAAGAATGTCGGAAAGAAAGTTCAGCATTGTAAAATTTTTTGAGAAACTAAATATTACAATGCTGAACTAAAAGGCGAAAGTGAGTGTGTTATCTTCCAAGACAGTATATTATTCCCTCTGCGCTGCTGAAAATTATTTCATTGTCAGTAATTGCAGATGTAGAAAAAATTGCTCCGCAGCTATAAACCATATCTAAATAGTCTTTGTCTGTTTTTATAATTGAAAAAATATCATCTCTGTACTCATCTTCCGATGTAAAATATTTTAAATGATTTTTGTTATAACCTTCAGTACTGAAAACCCACTTTATTTCCCCTGTACTAACATCAATTCCGAATAATTTTCCCATTACGGTTCCTGTATAACACATATTTTCACTCAAAGCGCATTTTCCAAATGCCTGCGATTTCAGATTAGCCTGCCAATAGGTTTTTTCATTTGCCCGGTTAATACAATATAAATGTCTGGGATCAGATGTACTCAATAGAATAAGTGAATCTCTCTCCGGCAAATGAGTAATTGAAGTTGCCCATCCCGGAGGGAACTCTCTGTTCCATCTGCATACACCTTTTTCAAAATCAATTGCATATAAATTATAATCGCGCGCTGCAATATAAACTGTAATGTTCACAGGAGTAGGAGAAAACTGAACTTCACCTTTCGGAAAATAACTGTGCCCTACTGTTTTAAATTTCCATAATAAATTTCCATTCGCAGCTTCAAAACCATAAACGTTACCATCAAACGAACCTATGTATAGTTTTTCTTTTAATATTGCCGGAGTGGAGTGTACTACATCTCCGGTTTGGTAACTCCAGATTTCTTTACCATCGGTAGAGTTTACTGCATAAACTTTGCCGTCTCCCATTCCGAAATAAAGAACATTATTATAAAGTATAGGCGAGGATTGATGGTAATCGTTAGTATCATATTGTTTATCGGATGCATTGAAAATCCACATAGGCTTTTGAGTATTTTTGTCAATTGCATAAAGATTTCCGTCTCCGCTTATAAGAAAAATTGTATTATCTGTGACATTTGGATTTGAACGTATTTCACCGTTAGTTTTGAATTTCCATTTCAATTCACCGGACTTCAGATTGATTGCATACAAATATCCATCCAGATTTCCCGCGTATATCGTTTCTCCATCAACAACAGGCGAGGAAATAAACGGCTGCTGAGCTTTAAATTTCCATTTTACAACAGGCATTGAACTAAAATCTTTTGGCCTTTGAGGTGTTGTAGTCTGAGAAAATAATCCCGAACAAATTGCAAGTGAGAGGGCAATTAAAATAATCTTATAAAATTTTTCCATATAATTTAAATTTTACATAAGCCCTTATGTATAAATCAAGCTACATAAATATTTTTTTAATTTCAATAATGAGTATTTTGCATTATTATTGTATATGGGTATTTCAATTAACGATATTAAAATCCGCACTGAGCTTAAAGCCGGAGATATAGGTTACATTACTTATCTGCACGGAATTTTTCATCACAATGAATGCGGCTATGGCATTTCTTTCGAAGCGTATGTAGCAGAAGGATTAACTGAATTTTTCAAAAATTATAATCCGGAATGTGAACGAATGTGGATTTGCGAACACGACAATAAAATCATCGGTTCGCTTTTATTAATGAACAGGGGAAATCAAACCGCGCAGTTGCGGTATTACATAATTGAACCTGAATATAGAGGCATCGGGCTTGGAAAAAAACTGATGGATTTATTTATGGAATTCGTAAAAGAAAAAAATTACAGACAATGTTATCTATGGACTACCGACGAACTTAAAACCGCTTCCGCAATTTATCTGAAATACGGATTTGAACTCAGCGAAGAAAAAGAATCAAACGAGTTTGGCAAGCGAGTTATCGAGCAAAGATATGACTTATTCCTTTAGTTAATTCACAGGCTCTAGTTTATATAATTTCCCTTCACCGGGTTGGAATAACCCTAAATCAATATTTCCGGTACTTTTTTTATCAAATTCAAGAACAGTACTGTTAGTAAATAAATCTATTATCCTCCATCTGTTAGCATTTGAAAAAGCTGCATCATTTATATCAAACAAAATTTTTACATTTCTGCTGCCGTCTTCTCTGCCTTCCTTTACAGGCGAGCATCTTCTGTTTACAACCATAAAATAATTTTTACCTGCAATATCTTTAAATACAGATAACTGCAGATATCTCTTAGATACAGTTTCATCTATACCATTAACTGAACTTACCAAATCTTCTACATAAGAATCTCTTCGCATTAAATTATTTTCCGTTCTGTATATATACGAGTGTCTGTTAATATTATCAAAACTCATAATGTATGGTCCCCATTTCTCCTGTACTCTGTTCAAAGATTTCAAGTTTTCCCACTTAGCTTGCCCATAAACATTTATATATCTAGGGTGGTCATAATTTCCTAAATCATTTAACTCTCCCAACCCTCTATCATAATTTTTACCACCAAATTTACCCGAGCCGTTCATATAAAAATATATTGTTCCTTTTGCGCCGTAACTGATTCCTAAATTCACCATCAAGTTTATCTCTTCATTGGTAGGCTCTCGCAGATGATGCCCGGGCCAGTTTACTACGTGTGTCTGTACAAGATTTATAAACGATATATCTGATCCTCGCGATATACTATTTGCCAGCTTGAAATAAGGTACTAAATCAAACCACTCATTCCTGTCTTCATCAAGATATTCGTTAAGCCATTTATCATATTCATCGGGGGAGGCATCAATTCCGAATATTCCTGCGCTCTCATTGTACCCATGCTTAGGAAGCGAGTTGGGAATATAAATATGCTTTCCGCCTCCGCTGTATTCATATCCTTCCGAAAGAAACGGAAACGCTCCCATGAAAATTTCTTTTGAACCGATATTATCTATCAGCGTTCTTTTAAAATATCCGGCATCAAGTACAACCTTTGAAAAACCGGGAATATGAATTTTATAGGTTGAGTAATTCATATCACACATAAGCGAATTTTTTCCCGCTGAAAACGTACTTATTTTTTCATTCACATACTTCATACAGGGAAGCTGATTAAATTCAAATTCCTCTATATAAAATTTCCATGCAGCATCTCCCAACGACTCTGAAATTTCTTTTACTTCCCATTCAAACCATGCCTGTTGTGGCTGCTCATATACGCCGCCGAATAAATCTTTTGCCGTTTGGTTTTCCACTCTTACATAGTCTATCCACATATCACAACTGCCTGACCATTTAACGCTGAAATCTACTTTACAGCTTTCATCCCAGAGGGGTTTCTTCAGAGGATTTAAATTTTCTGATATATTCAGGGATGGGTCAAAAGATAAATCATTATCTCCGTCATATTTTTTAAATGTTTCATGATACTTCCCGTCATACTTACCTGCATCGTCAAGAAAATTTCTGACCCTTAAAATTACAGTCTTCATCAGTGAGCCGTCGAACCTTTTTATTTCAATACTGCAGACTTCTTTATCTTTATTCAGAGAGTTATTTGCAAAATCAAAATCTATTCTTATGCGAGGTCTTACATACCATTTATATATTGAGTCCACTGCATATGGTCCCCATGTTTCTATGTTATTTATCTGCTCTCTGTTAGCGCGGAGGTCTTTCACTACATATCCTGCATTCATTTGCGATGCTTCGCAGTATTTCACATACTCACCGCTGCCATACGTGCTGTTGTCTTCTATATCTTTTCCCGTTTCACTTGTTTTATATGTGTAGAACCAGTAATCCTTATCCTGCAAACTGTTAATATCTTCACATTGATAATCGCTTCTCTGACCGAAGCACATATACAAAATTTTCGGCCTGTTCATCAGAGTTTTCATTCCCTGGCTCTTGTTATCTTCAAGAATGTTCTTCACACCTCTTCCGTAAGAACTGTAATCTGCTTCCAGATAGTCAAATTTTTTCCAGCCGTTATTTACCGTTATCCAGCCGTTATCTCCGCTGGGATATCTGTGCCATAAGTTGAACCGTGCCGAGTCAAGTACGGCATAGTTTCCTTCTGCTCCGTTTTCAAGAGCGCCGATAATAAATTCATCTCCGGCTGCTGATTTTGATTTCGGAGGCACAGGCAAGTCCTGCCCTGTGCGCGGAAGCGTAGATGAAATTATTTCACTTCTTCCCGATAAAATAAATACTGCCGCTGCAATAATAACAGCAGGCAAAATTAAAATAAACTTTTTCATTTCAATAAATAATTTAACGCTATTTCACTATCTCACCATTTCACTATCTCACCATTTCACTATCTCACCATTTCACTATTTGAGAAATATCATTTTCTTTGTCTCTTTAAAATCTTCTGTTTGAAGAGAGTAGAAATAAATCCCTGAAGATAAGCCTGCTCCGTTAAATTCCACTGAGTAACTTCCTGCGCTTTGCTTTTTGTTAACAAGAGCTGATACTTCTTTCCCAGATATGTCAAATACTTTTAACATTACAAAACTGTTAATTGTTAACTGATAGTTGATAATTGTAGAAGGATTAAACGGGTTGGGGTAATTCTGATAAAGCTTAAAGTCCTTTGGTATCTCTGAACTTATTTGTTTTACATTTGTAAGCCATGTTGTATCCCCTCCGTTAGTTGTATGAATGCCTCCCTGTGATACCTGATATGCCCAGCCCTGACGCTTATTTATGAATTGAATAAAAGTGTAATTTGTAATGTGTATGCTTGTATCGGGAATCTGATATGTCCAGTTACTTCCTCCGTTAGTTGTTCTGTATATTACACCTCTATATCCGTTTGTACCGTAAGATATAACACCCCCTGCGCCAAAAAGAGTATCTTTATTTAAAACAGTGAATCTGGAAATTACTGAGATTACAGTTCCTGAACTTGGAAGAAGTGGTTGCTTAGTCCAGGTAAGACCACCGTCAGTGGTTTTTTTCATTGACGAATCTGCATCGCCTGTACTTTTCCATCCTGTTAAGCTGTCGATAAAATACATGTGTTGAAAACCGTCATTGCTTACGTTAAACCAGTTCAATCCGCCATTTGTTGTTTTTCTGAAATCGTCGTTAGTAGGAGGAAATGAGTATTCTGAAATAAATCCTATTCTTGCATTGAACATATAAATTTTATCAGGGTTCTGACTGCCTGCGTTGAACTGCTGTGTCCAGTTCAATCCGCCGTTAGTGGTGCGAAATACTCCGCCATCTAAGCTGCTTTTCTGCACTAACCAAATAGTATCTTCACTCAAAACACTCATATCATCATACCAGGTGGAACCAGGAGTATTTAAATTTACCCAATTATCTCCTTGGTTTGTCGTCTTTAACAACGTACCTGCAGATACATTAAATCCTCCGCATACAAATCCTGTATTTGAATTAATAAATTTTATCCTGAAAAAGTCTCTATAAGCTCTATGAATTATATTCCAGTTATCTCCCCCATTTGTAGTTCTTAAAATATAATTAGTATCATTTGGAGTTTGATTCCCAGTAATCGCAAAACCTGTCAAAGAATCTAAAAAAATAATATCGGATAATGCCTGATTATTTAGATTTGGTACAAACTGCTGATACCAATTAGACGGAGGATTATGCTGAAAATTAAACGCAACTGTGATAAGTAAAATGGAAAGAAGTAGAAGTATGTTTTTTAGCTTTCTCATAGCTATATTATAATAAATGAAACTTATTGTTAAGCCAAGTAAAATTAAATGGATAAAAATATCTGTATAAAAAAGTGAAAACTGCAAAATATTGCTAAATCCGTGTATTTTCTCCATTGCAAAAGTCGTAAAAACTGACTAAATTACAGATTATACCAATGGAGTCGTAGTTCAGTTGGTTAGAACGCCTGACTGTCACTGTGGCGTTAGAAATATCGAAAAGTTTAAAAAGAAGCCTGAAAATTAAGTTTTTTCAGGCTTTTTTGTTTTGGTGATAGTGAATTGATAGTAAATATTTTGATTTCAAACAAAAAGAGCTGAAGAAATTACTCCTCAGCTCCATAAATTTACTTACGTTCTATTTCTTCTACTTCACCAACACCATTCTCTTCGTATCATTAAATTCACCTGATTTTATTTGATAGAAGTAAATCCCACTCGATAAACTTGAAGCATCAAAAATTTCACTGTAGTTTCCGGCTTGCTTAAATTCGTTGACTAATTTCTTTACCCTATTACCTTTAGTATCATAAATACTAATCGTAACAAATTCCGATTCAGGTAAAGTATATCGAATGTTAGTTACAGGATTAAACGGATTAGGAAAATTTTGAGACAAATTATATTTATCAGAGATTTGTATATTACTGTTAATTATTCCTACACTTTGTGAATACTTGATTGTTACAAAATCACTATTGCTAGTTCCTGCAACATAAATATCCCCTGCATTATCTGCCACAATTCCCGAGTTATAGTTATTTGAAAGTTTATTTCCATTATAATTTATTCTCCAAATTCGATTGCCATTTGAATTATATTTTAAAGTTACCATTTCTGCATAATGGTCAATAAATTCATAACCGGCTGTGTAAACATTCCCTGAATGGTCTAGAGCTAGCGAGCAACCTATCCCATAATTTCCATTATCTTCTATTGCATACCATTGCTCAACTCCATTTTTATCATATTTTAAAGTAATGACTTTATACATCTCATCTGCAGCTCTACTTTCACCGGTAACATAAATATTTCCGGAAGTATCGATTTTCATATCAGATGGAATATCATGAAGATTTGCATGGCTATTAAAACGTGATACCCATTGCAACACTCCCTCAGAATTATACTTTATAGTTGCAAAATCCGACTTACTGCCTATTCCAAAGCTCTCACCTGAAATAATTACATTTTCAGATTTATCAAGAGCAATACTCTTCATTGCTTCATCAAAATTAGCCGGACCATCGTATCTTTGAACCCATTGTTCACTACCGTAAAAATTATATTTTATGGTAACAAAATCGTAATCACTGGAGAAAGAGTAGCATTCTCCTGCAACATAAACGTTACCTAAGTTATCTGCTGACAAAGCTATTCCCCCATCCTCACTATTATCAGGTCCGTTATAACGATTTATCCATTCCTGCCCTCCTGAAGAATTATATTTAATTGTAACCATATCATCTTCAGAATTAACCGTTTTACTATAACCTGTAACATATACAAATCCCATTTTATCAACTATTATAGCTATAGTAAAATCATTCAGATTTTCTTTCCCATTATATCGGGCTACCCATTTCTGGTTTCCAAGTGAATCATATTTCACAGTGCAATAATCGCAATACCTGTTCAAACCCAGGTAGGAATGACCGGTCACATAAACATTTCCTGAATCATCCAAAGCAATGGAATTTGCATAATCACTTCCATTTTTAGAACCATTATATAGTGCTTTCCACTTTTGAATTCCGGAAGACGAATATTTTATTGTGCAGTAATCGTTTCCCGTACCTATTTCAGAACTGAATCCTGTTACAAAAATATTTCCTAAACGATCTATAACCATAGACTCGGAATAATCATTGTAATTATTTGTTCCATTATACATTTTGACCCATTCTTCGTGAACCTGCGACAGTAATGTGGAAGAAGAAAGCATTATTAAAAAAAGGATTTTCACATTATAAATTTAGATTATATTTATGAAACTCTAAAGGTGAAATAGAAAATGGGTTGAAGAGAATTTCCCCAACCCATTGTTATACCTTAGTAAATGCTACTTAATTAAAACCATTCTTTTGGTATCAATAAAATTAGTTGTTTCAAGTTTATAGAAATATATACCGCTAGCAATTCCTGACCCGTCAAAAACTACTGAGTAGTTTCCAGTTTCTTTAAATTCACTCACTAATTCTTTAACTATTCTACCTACCACGTCAAATACTTTTATGGTTACAAATCCTGCTTTAGGCAGAGAGTATTTTATATTAGTTGTAGGATTGAATGGATTAGGATAATTTTGTGATAAAGCGTAACTTGAAACCAATTCGTTGTTTCCATTTTTATTCACAAAATCTTTTCCGTAACTTGGAATCAAGTCTTTAAGTTGCTCTTCGTTTCTTTGCTCTTTAGTAAAAGATTTAGATGTCATCAAAATCTTTTTACTTCTTGAAATCTTTTCCTTTTGTTTTGAAGAAAATATTTTATCGTCTAACTGATTGAATGATAGCGATTTTACTTTCTCATTATATCTACTATCTGTTTTTGAAATTTTTTCTAAATCAGCAAATTGATCCTGCATTCTATTCTTATAACTATCTTTTATTTTTCTTTGAATTGGATCAATATTTGAAATTTTATCGATTCTTTTTAATTTTTTAGCAAAACTTAATTCTTCAGTTTCATTTTGTCCACCACCATGATTATTCATTAATGCTTCCACTTCTGTTGCATCCCAACTTGCAGCCAAACGTACTTCAGGATCCGGATTGTAAAGAGCTACAAATGTGAAACCATCCATTGCATTTTGATATTTATATATTGCTGCATCACAACAAACGCTTAAGTAATAAGCAGCATCATTAAATTCCTCACTATATAAACCTGAGCTAATTCTAGAATCTAAGAAATTTTTCAAAGTAGAATAAAGTTGATCTTTATAAATCGGATCACCTTTAGATGTGTCTAAATTCTGGTATGCACCATAGATTTCATATAACGCTGAATTTAAATATTGGCTTTCAGGGTAATCGGTTATCAATTGGTTATAAGAATTAATAGCATCCATAAACATATTATTATTTACAAATGTATATGCTTCTACATATTTTTCTTCATCCGGATTCAAACCACTTCCAGCTAGATTTGTCGAAGAAATAACTGTATCAAATACGCCAAACCCCATATCATACGTTTCATATCCTGTTATGCTTACTTCTCGAGGGCATGCGGTCGTTGGAAGATAATTAATAGATGTAACAGGCTGACTATTATTATTTATTAGTGAAATACTTGGAGTACTTGGATTTTGCCAAGAATTTCCACGACAATTATAAATTAAGTTACTATTATTTGTCTGCCCAGAAATGTGATAATAACTTGAAGCTTTGTCAAAACAATTTGCAGAATAATCTGTAAAGAAATCTGAGCCAGATAATAGAACATTGTCATTTCCTGAAGAATAGAACTTATTGTTTCCGGAAGTCCACAGTAATGTATTTGCATCTGCTAAGGATGGTGACCCGTTTACATTGCTGTTCACGGTAGCCACCATTGTAACCCCATTACTCTTCAAATCATTGTTTGCCAAGTTCAAGTTTGATTGAGCAATAATTAATGAATTGGTGTTGGAATTATTTAAAAATTTATTGTTCTTTATATCACCTAAATTATTTCTAGTAACAATGCCATAATCCACATTATTAAACGTATTATTAAAAATATAATACGAATATGTTGCATCGTAATTAGCTGTTACCATTCCTGCTTTGCCGCCATTAAAGGTATTGTTTGTAATGTTTAAATTATTGGATTCCGAAATATCTGAAACTTCGGGTTCGCCTGCACCTAATCCCTGAGTGTCATCTGTTGTTAACGGACTATTCTTAATATATAATGGAATCTGGGTTGAAGCTGAAGCATTAAAAATATTATTATCAATAAATAAATTATAACATTTTTCAGCATAAATACAATTTGTAGAATTAGTTGAAGGATTAAAAATGTTTCCACTTATTGTCCTTGCCAAATTTACATTTGAACTATTTGTATTGGCAATTTTAATAGGCAACACTGCCTTATTGAACGTACAGTTTTTTATATAGCTTCTGTAATCAGCATTTGTAAGTTCAATCCCTTGCCATACATTACTATTTTCACTGTTAAATACTATATTATCAGCTTGAATAAAACCTCCGTCTTCAATAACAATTTTTGAATTTGTGCCAAGCTGTACTTTTGCGCCTGCATCCAATTTCAATGCCATACCGGATTTTATTATCAATACAACATTATCACCCAAAGTCAATTTTCCACCATTCATAATTCTTATATATGGACCAACACCACTAGAATTAGGATTAAGAGATGAAGTGCATTTGAATTCTGATTTGTCATAAACATTTATATTACATCCTCCATAAAAATTAATTGTGCCCCCTTCATAAATGAATTTGCCTCCATTATACATATTCAGTTTTGTTCCTGCGTGCATTTGAAATGTTGAACCAGATTTCATTATTACTTCATCATGAATATCTTCACCAAGGGCATTAACCCAAAAATCTATATTCTCATCGAATGTCAACCAATTTCCTGATTCAATAATAAATTTAATTCCTGACTGAACAGTTGCACTATTAAATGAACCTGGAGTAGTGATTGTTTTTCCTGGGATATTTGCTGCACCTATGTTTGGGTTTGAATAGTAATTTGCCCCAAAATAATTCGTAACAGTGTTATATCCTTTATTATCTAAGCTACCCGTATAATTATAAATTTCATCTATTACAACTTTTGTGCCTAAAACCAATTCACCTAAATCAGTATTAAAAAACAACTCAGGAGATATTCCGAATGGTGTAGTGCGGGCATAAAAAAATGTTTCTACCGGGTTAGATTGATTGAAAATAATCTCCCAAACTTTGAATTCAGGAGGGGTACTTGGCTGTGCATAAACTAACCCAATCGTGCTTCCTGAACCTGAAAATTTTATGACATATTGTCCGTTCTCATATATATAATCGGATACAAAATCTCTTCCATATATACCACCAGGATAATTGTACCCGTATTTACTATCCAGGTTATTAAAATAATATACATAATCGTGAGTACCATCGTTAATTGTTATTTTATATTTTCCCCAACCAAATGGTTTTTCATATTGATTTCCACCGCAAATTCCTAAATCAGTTTGCTGGCCAGGAGTAACACTTAAAACATAATTGAAAATATTTTTTTGTGTGAAACTATTATTAGGTTCAAATTTTCTATATTTATAACCATTCTGTAAAATACCTACTCTGTTAATGGTTCCTGGTTGATCTAAATTTGTTCCTTCAAATGGAATGGATACACATTCCATTTTTACTGTAATATTATTTGAAGTTGATGAATTTCTAAAACTGAAATCCCCTTGATAAATTTCACTTTCATGTGCAAGTACATTTAAATGTAAAGC
>CALJIG010000104.1 GCA_937974175.1 uncultured Ignavibacteria bacterium | reverse complement strand
ATATTGCAAACCTATCTAATTCAACTGAAAAGTTTTTATTTTTTATTTTTATATCTCTTTCCCCTTTTAGAGTTTCTAGAATACTCTTTTTATTAATCATTTTTATTTTTAAATTTTTACATAAATATTACAACAATATCAAGCCATTAATAGTTCCTATATTTTTCAATCCCCTTAAAACACAAAAGGCGTGTTGCCACGCCCTTTGTTTATACATAATTACTATTTTCTAATTATTTCTTATCTTTTTCATCAACTACTTCAAAGTCTGCATTTTCGACTTTTTCGCCCGAAGCATCCGCACCTGCGTTTGGATTAGCACCGGCTTGCGGTCCTGCACCTTGTTCAGCGCCAGCTCCCGGGTTTTGTGTTGCCTGTGAATACATCTGTGTAGATGCTTCATTCCATGCAGCATTAAATTCATCGATTGCAGTTTTAAGTGTTGCAGCGTTATCGGTCTTAGCAGCTTCTTTTAATCTGTCTATAGAAGATTGTATCTTCGATTTTGTTGCATCATCAAGCTTAGCTTCGAATTCTTTCAATTGTCTTTCGCCCTGGAATATCATTCCGTCAGCCTGGTTCTTTAAGTCAATCATTTCTTTTTTCTTTAAGTCATCGGCTTCGTGTTCCTTAGCATCTTTTTTCATCTTTTCAATTTCAGCATCGCTCAATCCTGAAGAGTGAGTAATTTTTATTGACTGTGTTTTTCCTGAAGCGTTATCTTTCGCACCAACGTTCAAAATTCCGTTCGCATCAATATCGAATGTAACTTCAACTTGCGGAACGCCTCTTGGTGCAGGCGGAATTCCTTCTAAATGGAATCTGCCTAATGTTCTGTTATCCTGAGCCATTGGTCTCTCGCCTTGCAATACATGAATCTCAACACCGGGCTGATTATCACTTGCAGTTGAGAATATCTGAGACTTCTTGGTAGGGATAGTTGTATTTGCTTCAATAAGTTTTGTCATTACACCGCCAAGGGTTTCAAGACCTAATGATAAAGGAGTTACGTCAAGCAGTAAAACATCTTTTACATCACCTGCAAGAACACCGCCCTGAATAGCAGCGCCGATAGCAACTACTTCATCGGGATTAACGCCTTTGTTCGGCTCTTTACCGAATAAAGCTTTTACTCTATCCTGTACCATAGGAATTCTTGTTGAACCGCCGACGAGAATAACTTCATCTATTTCTTCTACTTTGTAACCTGAATCTTCAATTGCCTTTTTGCAAGGACCAACTGTTCTTTCAACTAAGTTAGAAATCAATGATTCAAACTTAGCTCTTGTTACTGTTTCCAGTAAGAACTTAGGACCTTCAGCAGTTGCTGTAATGTAAGGAAGATTTACTTCTGTTTGTGAACTGGAAGATAAAGCTTTCTTTGCAGTTTCAGCAGCATCTTTTAATCTTTGCATTGCCATCGGATCTTTTCTTAAATCAATTCCTTCTTTTTTCTTAAACTCTTCGGCTAGATAATCAATAAGTACGTGGTCAAAGTCATCACCGCCTAAGTGTCCGTCACCGTTTGTAGATTTAACTTCGAATACACCGTCACCTAATTCAAGAATTGAGATATCGAATGTACCGCCGCCTAAATCGTATACTGCTACTTTTTCATTTGCTTTCTTTTTATCAAGACCGTAAGCAAGCGCTGCTGCTGTAGGTTCGTTGATAATTCTTTTTACATCGAGTCCTGCAATTTTACCTGCATCTTTTGTAGCTTGTCTTTGCGAATCATTGAAGTAAGCCGGAACAGTGATAACAGCTTCTGTTACGGGCTGACCGAGATAATCTTCAGCAGTCTTCTTCATTTTCTGAAGAATCATTGCAGAGATTTCCGGTGGAGAATAAATTTTGTTTTGGTTTGTTGCAGGGTCAGTTATTTCTACTCTTGCAACATCGTTTTCGCCTTTAATAACTTTGTAAGGCACTTTACCTATTTCGCTGCTGACTTCATCATATCTTCTTCCCATAAATCTTTTTATAGAGAAGATTGTATTATGAGGATTTGTTACAGCTTGTCTTTTAGCCGGGTCGCCGACTAATCTATCACCTGTTTTGGTGAAAGCAACTACAGATGGAGTTGTTCTTGCGCCTTCAGCATTTTGGATAACTACAGGGTCATTGCCTTCCATTACTGAAACGCATGAATTTGTTGTCCCTAAGTCAATTCCTATTATTTTACCCATATATTATGTGTGTTTCCTTTCTTTTTTCTTTTATTAAAAAACTCGAATTTTTAAATTAACTATTTGTAAAGTGAATTTAAATGTAAAACCTTGTCAATTTCTTTAACACAGCATATTCCTTAATTGTTACCATCGTTTATCCGGACTGATATATATTTTCCTTTTGATTCCATTTTTCGCTTTTCACTATTTTGAATTACTTCTGAAAGCTCCTTATTAATATCAGTATCAATATCAATATCAATCTCGCTCTCAGTATTGCTTAAAACTTTTAGTTGGTTACTTGTACTGCTTGTTTCTTCTTCGATGAATGAAGTTACTTCTTGTTTTGGTACTTCTAATTTCTTTGCTTCGTATCTCTGGCTGTTAATGCCGATGCCTATCAAAAGAATAAGCGTAAAAATTATTTCCATTCGTATCCCGGAGTATTGTGGTTAATTGTAAACTATTTTTAATAATAAAAAGGGTGTTCAATTTTACTCAAACACCCTTCTCTTACCTCTTCATCTTTTATTTATCCAACCAAACTTAATCTTCGATAATCTGTATTAATTTCTGTAACACGGCAGAATCTCTGTGGGTGATTTCCTGCCTCTCCGACCGGTAGCCGGAGGTTATTTACTTAATGGTGATTATTTAATAACTATTTCTTTTACGAATGGTTTTGCTTCTTCTACCTTTGGAAGTAAAACGTGCAGTACACCATCCTTATAAGCTGCTTCGATATTATCTTTTTTAATATCGTTGGTTAAGCTGAAAGTTCTTTTGAACTCCCCGTAATATCTTTCGTTTGTTACTGATGTCTTATCTTTGAAAGTTTCATCTTTCTTTTTAGAACCTGAAATTGTTAATGTGTTTTCTTCAAGATTGATTTTTACGTCTTCTTTTGAAACACCCGGTAATTCAACTGAAATGTAGAAATTATCTTTATCTTCTACTATTTCTGATTTTGGAGCAAAGCCAAAGGTTTTATCAAAATTAAAAGCTACGTCTGATAAATCTTTCCAGTTGAAAAGCTTATCGAAGCCTTCAAAATTTATAAAATCTTTGTTTGGTCTGTTGAATTTTACTATGTTCATTTTTTATATCTCCTTATTGTTTTTATGTGGTTATTTTGTGTTTTGACTTATTATAATACAATAGCCGTGCCAAAGCAAGAACATCAATTTTGAGTCAATTTCAGGGTTTTCGACTACCAATTCATGCAAAAATCTGCAAATTAGTGAAAGAAATTACGGAGTGAATGAAGAAAATTTCAATTTTGTGAAAAAACCTGCAAGAACATTTTCACTTCAAAATTCAACACTTTTATACAAAACAATTTTTGATCTTTTGATGAATTTTTGACGGATTCTTTGATTCCTGCTCCTTTTTAGAATTTAAACTTGTGGTACATACTTTATAAAATAGCAGCATTATTGACACATTTTCAAATTCACTTTTTCTATATCTAACTTTTTTACTATTTATAAATTACATCGTTACATTATTGTCACATTTTTAAACCAACCTACAATAAAAATATTATACCGCCCCCTATCCCCCTCCTTATGAAAGGAGGGGGAAGAATTTCTAATGTATTGTCACACTATTGTAACATTCTGAGCGATGCTCAGTTCCGTCTTTTTTTTACCAGCTTTAGCGGGAAGATGAATTATAAAATCCAATTCACTTTTTAACTTTTTCCCTATCTAAAAAATTGTACTGTAATTCGCCTTGGCGAATCACATTTTAAAATCCTGCACAATACTAAAAAGATGTTTGGTTTTTGTAATACATTTTCTTTAATTTACATCACCATTATTGAATACAATTTTTTTTAAAATAATAAAACGGAGCTATCAATGTTAAAACGTTACATTTTTTTCCCTATCTTATTTTTACTTGTAATTTGTTTTAGTTCAGGCGCTTATTCTCAATTAGCAAGCCCTGAAGCCCTCTTCGTTATTCCGAGTACCTATACAGGTACAGTCGGCACAGCAACGTTTACAGGACCAACAGGTAACACAGCCCGAACTTATCAGATGATAATAAATTCAAACCAGCTTACAGCACTGGTTGGGACACATTTAACATCAATTACATTTAGAAATACAACTTCATCAACAACTGCCTGGCCTTCATCCGATGTTACGTTCACAAATTATGATATTTATCTTGCGCAGGGTGTTCCTCCTGCCGAGAGACATACAACATTCGATTCAAACATTGTCGGCACAAAAACACAGGTGCGTTCAGGAAGCTTATTAATTCCGGCAAATGCATACGGTGTGAACGGCGCTGCTCCGCATCCGTTCGGAAATCCTCCGATTAATTTCAATAATTCATATCTTTATACAGGCGGGCATTTAGTTATTGAAATAAGACATACAGGATTTACCGGAACATCAAGAGCCAACGATGCAATAGGAACTTCTACTTCAGGCTATGCAACTAATTTCACTGCAGGATGGCAGGGCAGCTATACAGGAACTGCCGTTACACAGGGAAACTTCTGCATTATTCAGGTAAATAATTCTCCGGTGGCAACAGGAATTACTCCTGTAACAGGCACACCAACTGAATTTAGTTTATCACAGAATTACCCGAATCCTTTCAACCCGGTTACAAAAATTGATTACGCATTGCCTTTTGAAAGCAGCGTGAAGTTAAGTGTATTTGATTTACTTGGAAGAGAAGTTGCTGTTCTGGTAAATAATAATTTACAGAAAGCAGGATTTCATTCTGTTGAATTCAACGGCTCAGATTTAACAAGCGGAATATACTTCTTCAAAATGACTGCCCAAGGACGTGAAAGCGATTTTGTAATGACGAAGAAAATGATTTTATCTAAATAAGATTTTTAT
>CALJIG010000103.1 GCA_937974175.1 uncultured Ignavibacteria bacterium | reverse complement strand
AAGCGATTTCCAGAATCCACGATGAGGCGCGTTTAGACGAACTCAGGGGAAGTGTGGATTTGAATGCGTTTATTCCATTAAAGAAAGCTGCATTCGCTGAAGGACTATTTGGCGGTGAAATTATTATTGCTGAATTAGAAGATGAGGTTGCCGGATTTATCAGCTATAATAAAAAAACAATCGACTGGCTTTATGTTTCACCTTCTCATTACAGAAAAGGAATTGGAAAGATGTTAATTGAATACGTGCTGGAAAAATCTGATGGAGAAATAAGAATAGCGGTTTTAAAAAATAATATCGCTGCATTAAACTTATATAAAAAAATGGGATTTAAAGAAGAGCGGACTTTCAAAGGTCCGATGATAGGCGCAGAGCAATACGAAGCTGAAGGTATTGCAATGAAGTGGGAGAGAGGATGAAAAAAAATATATCAAATATTTTAATTGGTTTAATTCTTTCAGGACTTATAATTCCTTTTTTTGTTACAATTTTTTATAGCCGGACAGCGGATTTGGTTACTGGTTTATTTGTTGATATAGCGGTTCTTGGAGCAATTGTTTTATTTTATATTGTTTATTGTTTTATAGAAAGAAGGAAGAACTACAGAAGAAATTTAATTATTACTATTGGCGGCGTCGTGTTGCTGTTTTTTCTTACCTATGGTTTTCAACTTGATGCTGCTAACTATGTATTCTATAAACAGAGGGAAGAAAGTTTAAATCAATTCGCTCAGGATATAAAGCAGTATGGCAAAATAAGAGAAATGACAGATGGAAAAATATCCAGAAAAACTATTAATAATAGTTTATATGAATTCACTGAAAAAGAAGTTTTAAATCAATATTCACCGGTAGTTTATTTGTACAAAGATTTGCTTGAAAAATTAGAGATAGATGAACAAGTTCATAGTAAATTCCGGGAAAAACTTTTGGAAAATAGTTTTATGAGTTTTGAAACATTTAAAGATGGAACTATCAGTTTTACTATTGGTGGAATGCTGGATAATTGCTATGGGTTTGCATATTCAGAAACGGGAGAGCATCCTATGTACAATGATTGCGGAAAAATCATACGTTGGGAAAAAGTTGCTGGAAATTGGTATGCGTGGGGAACGACTTAAACAAAAAAGGGAATGACTTTCGGACACTCCCTTTAAAAATATTATCCGCGTGATTCTTCCCCCTCCTTTATAAGGAGGGGGACAGGGGGAGGTCTAAATAAACAATGGAAATATATAATAAATCTGATTCCAAAGAGTTAAGAAAATATCTCAGAGCGAATGTATCTAAAGCAGAGCAGTTGCTTTGGGCAAAACTTAAAGCAAAAAGATTTTGCAATGTGAAGTTCAGAAGACAATATGGTGTTGACAAATATATTCTGGATTTTTATTCAGTAGAATTGCGACTAGCAATTGAAGTAGACGGCGGGACTCATTTTGAAAAAGAAGAATTGGAATATGATAAAAAGAGAACTGAATTTTTGAATTCACAAAGAATTAAAGTGATACGTTTTACTAACAATGATGTTTATAATAGTATGTTGAATGTATTGGAGGAAATAAAAAAGGAAATTGAATTGATAAAAACTTAGACCTCCCCCTGCCCCCCTCCTTTTAAAGGAGGGGGAAGACTTTCGTGTGGTTTTCAAACCCCCAAAAAATTTATCTCCAACAAAAAAGGGAATGGCATTTCGACACTCCCGCGTCATTCTTCCCCCTCCTTTAAAAGGAGGGGGATAGGGGGAGGTCTAAATGAAGCGTTCTGATTATGAAACCATTAAAAATCAGAGAAAGAACTTGAAATTTATCCCCAACAAAAAAGGGAATATCCTTCCGGACACTCCCTCTAAAAATACTACCTATATATAGGTAAAATTTACATTGTATAGTTTTCAAGATACTCTTTCACTCTTACAACGAACTGGCCGCCTAATGCGCCATCGATAAGTCTGTGATCGAATGAAAGCGTAATGTATACGCTTCTCTTCGGAAGAATGAAATCGCCTTGTTCTGTTTCGATAACCATAGGTCTCTTCTTGATTGCTCCAAGTCCCATGATGGCAACTTGCGGCTGATTGATAATAGGCGTACCCATATCGTTGCCGAACACTCCGTAGTTTGTAATGGAGAATGTACCGCCTTGAATTTCATCGAGTGTAAGCTTTTTAACTCTTGCTCTTTTTGCAAGATCGTTAAGGTCACGCGCAATACCAATCATGTTCTTGCCGTCAGCTGATTTTATAACAGGAACAATAAGTCCGCCGTTATCCATAGCGACTGCAATACCAAGGTTTATCATATTTCTTGTGATTGCCTTGTATGGAACTGTCGAATCATCAATGATAGAATTTACCAATGGATAATCTTTCAATGCTTTTACAGTAGCTTCGCAGATGAAAGGCATATAAGAAAGATTGAAGCCTTCTTTTTCTTTGAAGTCATCTCTCATTGCAGAGCGTGCTTTATCGATAGCGCTTAAGTCAACAAGTACTGTAGCGGTAACGTGCGGAGAAGTGCGGACTGATGCAACCATGTGCTCAGCCATTTTCTGACGAATGTTATCGAACTCAGTAACTGATAATCCTTCTTCGTTGTAATCGATTTTCGGTTTTGGAAGCTCGATTTTTCTTTCTTCCTGTTTCGGTGCTTGTTTCTGTTCAACCGGTTTGGTTTCTGTTTTCGGAGCTTCGGCTTGTTTTGTTTCAGCCGGTTTGCTTCCTCTGTTTGCAACGTATGCTAATATATCTTTTTTCGTAACTCTGCCTTCAGCGCCTGTGCCAGGGATTTTTTCAAGCTCTGCCATTCCGATTCCTTCTTTCGAAGCAATGTTTAATACGAGTGGCGAGTAGAATCTTGCGCCGCCTGTGCTGCCTGAAGTTTCTGATGATTCAACAGGTTTTGATTCCTGTTTGGTTTCTTCTTTTGGTGTCTCTTTAGGAGCTTCTGCTTTTGGTTCTTCTTTAGGAGCTTCCTGTTTTGTTTCAGCTGCAGGAGCGCTTGCGCCTGCTTTTGCGTTTGCATCGGTATCCATTTTGGCAATCATATGTCCGACTTCAACAACGTCGCCTTCTTTGAATAATAATTCTGTGATAACGCCTGATTCCGGTGAAGGAACTTCTGTATCAACTTTATCTGTAGAGATTTCTAATATAGTTTCATCTCTCTCAACTTTATCGCCTGGCTGTTTGTGCCACTTTAAAATGGTTCCTTCCATAATGGATTCACCCATTTTCGGCATTAATATATCGACTTGCATTATTTAGTATTTAAAGTAATTAAAATTTTATGTTCTGTAAAAATACCTATAATTTGAGCGGGTTTCAATTTACTAAAAAGTACCTAAGATTGTGAAATTAAACGCAAAGTCCGCCAAGAATACGCAAAAACCGCAAAGTTAAACATTTATTTCAATTCTTTGCGTGCTTTGCGAAAAACCGTTGCGCTCTTCGCGAAGTACCTAAGGTTTGTGAAATTAAACGCAAAGTCCGCCAAGAATACGCAAAAACCGTAAAGTTAAACATTTATTTCAATTCTTTGCGTGCTTTGCGAAAACCTTTGCCCTCTTTGCGTTTAAAAAATAGATTATGTCAGGTTATCAAATAGCGATGTAATAGACTGGTCTTTATTAGTCCTTACAATTGCCTCTGCAAATAAAGAAGCAATGCTTTTAACTTCAATCTTCGGGGATTTTTCCTTCAAAGGTAAAGTATCCGATACATATAACTTCTTTATTGAGGAATCATTAATTCTTTGAATTGCGTTACCTGAAAATACAGCATGCGTACATGCTCCATAAACATTTAATGCTCCATTTAATTTTAAAGCTTCGACAGCATTCACAAAAGTACCGCCTGTATCGATTAAGTCATCTACTATTAAAACGTTTTTGCCTTCAACATCTCCGATGATATTCATTACTTCGGCAACGTTAGGCTTTGGTCTTCTTTTATCAATTACAATTAAATCAGCATGAAGTCTTTTTGCATAAGCCCTTGCCATTTTTATTCCGCCTACATCGGGAGTAGCGATAGCAAGATTCGGGATTTTCATTTTCTTGAAGCTCTCCATAAATACTTGCGAGCAGTACAAGTGGTCAACAGGAATATCGAAGAAGCCCTGCACCTGCGGAGCGTGTAAATCCATGGTTATAACTCTGTCTGCTCCGGCGTTGGTGATAAGGTTCGCAACAAGCTTTGCTGTAATGGCAACTCGTGGCTGGTCTTTTCTATCCTGCCTTGCATAACCGAAGTAAGGTATAACTGCGTTGATTCTTCTTGCAGAAGCTCTGCGCGCTGCGTCAATCATAACGAGCAGCTCAAACAGATTATCGAACGGAGGATTTGTAGATTGTATAATAAATAAATCTGCGCCCCGGATATTTTCTTCATACTTTACCCAAAGTTCACCATCTGAAAAAGTTTTGATTGATACGTCGCCTAATTTAATACCGTGTTTGCCTGCTATTTTTTTAGCAAGGTATTCGGAATTTCTTCCTGAAAAAACTTTGAGATTTGACATTGTCTAAGGAATGATGCTTTAAGAAGTCCAATAAATTAATCAAACAGGATTTTACATTCAATTAACTTTGAGGTAATATGAAATAAAATATATGAATAAACAGAATACTCTTAAGTTCTTTAAGGTGTTGATTTTTTATATTTATTGTTTCATATTATTAAGGTAAAGTAAATCTAAATAACGGAGAAACTCTTAATGAAAAATAAATATCAATTTATTTTTCCCCTCTCTTTAGTTGTGATATGTTCTTTTATTTTTTCCCTCAATTTATACTCACAAGGATTACAAAGTATTACATCACCTGATGGAAATTTTGTAGTTGCTGCGGGAGATGCCGGTAAAATAATTTATTCCTCAAATGGCGGCTCTCGCTGGTTTGTTTCCTCTTCTACAGTATCTAACTTCAAATCTGTTTCATCCTTTGGAAACAGGATTTGGTTTGCAGGAAGTAGTGGAAATATTTTTACTTCATTAGTTTCCCCTCTTGATTTGGTTCCTTATAATTCAGGTAATTCGGGTCAGATGAACGGAGTCTTTTTTGTGAATTCATCTACGGGTTATTCGTGTTCAGCTGACGGGAAGATTTATAAATCAGTAAACGGTGGAATCAACTGGGCTCAACAGTTCTCAACTTCACAAAGCCTTAACTCAATATCTTTTGCTGATGACGCTAACGGGGTTTGTGTTGGGAATTTGGGAATTGTACTTGAAACATCTAACGGTGGAACAAGCTGGCAAACAATTACTTCGGGTACTTCAAAAAATCTTTTAAAGACAAAGTATTTTATTGGAGGTTATGTTGTAGTGGGTGAGTATGGAACATCACTTTCAAAGTCTTCAACTCTTACAACTATTAATTCTAAAATAATAACTGATATCAGAGGAGTTTCAGGTACATCTATTAATGATGTTCATGTATGCGGCGGCGGCGGATTTATACGCAACAATAAAAATGGTAGTGCCGGCTTTACGAATTTTGAAATTAATCCCGAGCTTCAGAACCTTGTTGATATTTTTTACTTTAACACAAATAACGGATGGGCAGTAAGCAGTTTGAATGACTGTGTTATAAGAACTACAAATGGAGGAACGAGTTGGAATAATACGGGAACTGTATCCGTGACATCTGTGTGGGAAAATAAGCTAGGACCGTTCGCGGGGCTTAGCCACGGCAACGGACTTTGCAAGCATCCTTACAATCCAAATTCATATTTCGTTGGATTCGAAAACAATATATATGTTTCAAGAAATAAAGGAGATAACTGGAGCCTGATTTCAACTTATCCCCCTTCTATTCAGTTTCCAACAAGTGGTACGTTCTCAAATAATTTTTGGGTAAGCAGAGCTGATACAAATGTCTGGCTTTCAGCAATCCAAAGCATCCCGTATGATAAAATTTTAAGGACTTCAAATTACGGAGCAAACTGGGAAATTGTAAAAGATAGTATTATAATCGGTGAGTTTGCAAACCCTCTTGAGGAAGATATTAAAACCCCCGGGACATTTTACTTTGCAAACGATAACGGCGGATTTTATAAATCGAGCAACAACGGAGCTTCGTTTATTCAGGTAAGCGCGCAGCCCTTTAACGTTCCCTGTGATGTATTAGCTATGGCGGATACAAATATAATTTTTATAGCTAATGCTAATTATGTTGATTCAACCAGCATATTAAAATCAACGAACGGAGGTGTGAATTGGACGATAAGCAAGAAATTTCTGACAGGTGAAATACCGTTTTTATCTGCTTCTGTGTTTGAGAAAAAAACTGTATACGCTGCTATTCTCGGAACAAAAATAAACAAGACTACTAATCTTGGTGATCAGTGGACTCCTTTAACTACAGCAAACACCGGCCCCTGGGCATTATCTGTTTCCGAGGAAGACCCTACTTTCATTAATTACGCAAGATTTGATAACCTAAGTTATTTTTCAGCAGATTATGGTGCAAGTTTCACGACTGTAAATTTTACATCGGGAAGCTTTTCTTTAAATTCTATTCTAGCTCCTGAACGTGATATTATAATCGGATATTTTTATAAAGGAATTTATAAAATTAAATTTACGTATAACGTATCAATCGATGTAAAAAACATCACAACAAAAATTCCTGATAAATTTTCTTTATCTCAAAATTATCCAAACCCTTTTAACCCAAATACGAATATAAGATTTGCAATCCATAAGTCCGGATTTGTAAAGTTAACAGTATTTAATACTATCGGTAAAGAAGTAAAAAAAATAGTGAATGAAAATTTACACACCGGAGAGTATGAAGTAAATTTAGACGGCAGCGGTTTAAACAGTGGAGTATATTTCTATACTCTTGAAACAGAAAATTTTACTGAGACGAAAAAAATGGTCTTAATAAAGTAGTATAATAAAGTTCATAATAAAAAAGACCTGCCGGAATAATCCGACAGGTCTTACTTTATACTTTCTTAAATAATATTGTACTGTATCAATTTTCAACCAAGGCAGGATCCATAGCATCTTTTCTATCCTGTATGTAACTCTCTTCTTTATATCTTAATGCAACGAAAGTGAAACATATAGCCGTGAACAGCATTAAGCCAACGAAGAACCAGAAGTAAAGAGCAGTGAAACCTCCTGAAGCATCTTTCAGGCTTGAAACAAATTGGTTCACTAATGCTGCGATTAAATTCCCAAGAGAAACTGAAAGCAGCCACAATCCCATTATAAAAGATTTCATTGTGTTAGGTGCCTGGGTGTAAGAAAATTCGAGTCCTGTGATTGAAACCATAATTTCGGCAATAGTTAGAATCATATATGCGAAGAATTGAAGCATGATGCTAGGCGTGCCTCCGGCGTCAATCAAATGCTGCGCAATGGCAATCATTGCAAAAGAACCTGCTGTAATATATAAGCCAACGGAAATTTTTCTAAGTGGTGTCAGCGGCCAAAACTTGTTGACTTTCGGATAAATAAAATATGAAAATAGCGGAACAAAAATTAAAATTAATAGAGGGTTAATAGCCTGAATCTGTGAAGCAAGAAGTTCAAATTTTACGAATCCTAAATTTACAAACTTATCCATTTTTTCAGCCTGAATTACCCATGAAGAACCGGTCTGATCAAAGAGAGACCAGAAAACAGCTATGAAGATGTACATTACACTCAGGTTCAGAATAGCTTTTTTACCTTTGGGGCTAAACAAATCTTTTTTATATGCTTCCCAACCGGCCGGCTTAATTGCGATAAATACTTTATGCCCTCTGTAAAATACTATTGTTGCAATAAGCATTAATAATCCGGGTACACCAAATGCAAGATGAGGTCCGTAATTTTCAAGCAGTAAAGGAGTCAGTAATGAAGAGACAGCTGCACCTAAATTAATTGAAAGATAAAAAATACTGAATATCTTTTCTATGAGGTGTTTATTTTTTTGCTGAAACTGATCGCCGACGTGTGCTGAAACGCAGGGCTTAATACCGCCGGAACCAATTGCAATCAATGTGAGTCCTATGCTTAAACCTATTCGTGTATCATCAATTGCCAGTGCAAGATGACCAAGACAATATACTATTGAGAGAGTAATTATAGTTTTGTATTTACCCCATAGGATATCAGAAAGAAGAGCTCCGACTATAGGGAAAAAATAATTTGCCATACTGAAAAGATGATACCAAGTTGTAGCATCTCCTTCACTCATTAGATCTTTTTGTCCGCTGTGGTTCATTATATACTGTGTCATGAAAACAACGAGAATTGTTTTCATTCCGTAATAGCTGAACCGTTCAGCAAGCTCATTACCGATGATGTAGGGAATGCCTTTCGGCATCTTGTTGGAAACGGTAGTGTTTTCCTGCATTTTGTTTAATTAATAATGAATAATTAATAATGAATAATTTCTTTTAAGGTATTAATTGATAAATAAACTATTTCTAAGTCGATGGTAATTCTGAATTCTGCAATCTGAATTCTGAATTATTAAGCCGTTCCATTAATATCTTAATCTTATCAATAATTTTTCCTTTATCCAGTTCAGTCATGCAAATGTTTCCGATCGGGCAATCAAGTAAACTACAATATAAACAATTTAAGTTTTCATTTACAATTGTAAGATTTTTATCTCCATAAGGTCCCTGCAGGGCAGGATTTGTAGGTCCGTAAATTCCAAGCACAGGAATTTTCATAGCGCATGCAATGTGCAATGGACCGGAATCGTTACCAATAATTATATCGCATCGTTCTATAAGTGCAGCAAGATATTTTAAAGGACTATCCGGTATTATAAAAGTATTATCGGGGAATTCTTTGTTAATCGCTTCGCAGTCTTCACGTTCTTTTTTTGTGCCCCATATTAATAAATAATTTGCATCGTAAATCTTGTTCAGCTCCTTCAGGAGAATTATGTAGTCGGCAGTTTTATATCTCTTGGATTCCCAACCGCCGGTTTTTGAAATTCCTATAACAGGTTTGCCTTTAATATTGTTGCTATTTATAAATTCCTCTGCAAATTCTTTATGAACTATGTTCACGGGGATAAACATATCCTTTGTAAAAATTGGAATCTCAAGTTTTCTTAATGCATCTAAGTTGAAATCTATATTATGCACTTCACCGCCTCTGCCGTCAGTCATAATATTATAAGCGTACTTTCTTCCTCGGAAACGGAAACCAAATCGGTATTTTGCTCCGCTGCAGAACGTTATCATTGCAGTGCGGGGATTGCAGTATAGGTCTATTACTAAATCATATTTTTGTTTTCTGATTGTCCGTATCAGAAAAAGTGAGTCGTCCTCACTGGGAGTATATGTGAATGCCCTTGTTAGATAGGGGTTATCGAAAAGTAAATCGCGCGAATGCTGAAGTGTGAGAAAATAAATTTCAGCCTTTGGGAAATATGCCTTTAGATTGGGAAGGACAGGAGTTGTGAGAAGAATATCTCCCATGCCGCCGAATTTTATTACTAATATCTTCTGTATTTTATTTTTATCTAAAATCAAATTCTAAATATGCTCTACTATAATAAAATTATTTTCTTTTATCTCTGTTTCTTTATTGGCTTCTTTGTAAAATTTCTTTTCGGGCCATTCGCAATCTTTATAAATAAAACACTTATTGCAAAAAGGATTTACCGCCCTGCAATAGTTGCGTCCGAATTTTATTAGGTTTGTATGAAACAAAACCTTCTTTTCATCCGGAATAATTTCTGTAGCTGCTTCAAATGTTTTCTCCGCAGTGTTTGTTTGTACTATTCCTGTTCTGTTTAAAATCCTGTGAACGTGTGTATCAACCGGAAAAACACTTCTTCCCATTGCAAAAGCAAGTACACATGAAATTGTTTTTACCCCCAGACCGCTATGCTGCAGAAGTTCTTCGTAAATTTCATCGTTACTTTTTTTATGAAAGAAATCCAGATTTAAGTTCCCGTATTTTGCTTTCATTTCCTTCAGCATATTCTGTATCTGCGGAGCTTTGGTATTTGCAAGTCCGCAAACTTTTATAAGTTCTTTTATCTTGCTTAGCGGCGCATTCATAACATCTTCCCATTTTTTATACTCACTTCTTAGATTCGTATAAGCTTTGTGAGATGATTTATCTGTTGTGTTCTGCGAAAGCTTTATTGCAATAAGTACATCAAGAATATTTTTACTGCTGAATCCAATTGTTTTTGAATGATATTCATTCTCCAATGCATCAATTATTCTCTGAATCTTTCTTTTAGTCATAAAAGAACAAATTAATTAAAATTATACTCACATAATATTTAATTAGAGGGGACTTTAGCATTTAATTAGTTTAAGGATTGAAGTAAATTACACTCTAAAATTATAAATTTGTTTACCGACTACAATAAAACTATAGATTACCTTTTCAAGCTCGAGAGAAGAGGTATAAAGTACAATCTTAACAATATAAAAAAGCTGTTAAGCTTTTTGGGAAATCCTGAGAAGAATTTTAAATCTATTCATGTTGCAGGAACAAACGGGAAAGGCTCTGTATCTTCTATGATAAACTCGATTTTGATTGAAAAAGGTTTCCGATGTGGATTATATACATCTCCTCACATAACTGATTTCAGAGAGAGAATATTAGTAAACGGTGAATGGGCTTCGAAGAAGTTTATTGTTGATTTCACGAATAAGATTAATCCTTTAATTAAAAAAATAGAGCCGAGTTTTTTTGAAGTCGCAACAGCAATGGCATTTGAATATTTTTCAAAGAAAGAAGTTGATTATGCTGTAATTGAAACGGGTCTTGGCGGAAGGCTTGATTCTACGAATGTTCTGATGCCTGAGATATCGGTAATCACAACAATTGCGATAGACCACGTTGATTTTCTCGGAGATACAATTGAGAAAATCGCCTATGAAAAAGCCGGAATTATTAAGAAAAATATGCCCGTTGTTGTAGGCAATTTAAAGCCGCCAGCGTTAAAAGAAATCCGGAAGAAAGCAGAGTCAATGAATTCTAAATTGATAAATTCTTTAAGGAAAGAAATCAGAATAACTAAGCGGAGTGAAAAGGGAATAGATTTCAAATTCGAAAATCAAAATTTCAATTTTCCTGTTATAGGAGATTACCAGCTAAATAATTTAAGAACAGCTATGACAGCGGTACAAACTTTATCTGATAATAGTAAAATTCCTTTTTCAAAAAGTATAATTCAAAAAGGATTATCGAATATAAAAAATAATTCTAATTTTTATGGACGGTTTGACACAATACAACATTCACCAAAAATTATTACTGATGTTTCTCACAATGAGCAGGCATTTGAAAATATTGCAGCGAACCTTAAATATTTTAATTATAAAAAACTCATTATACTTTTTGGTATGATGAAAGATAAAAATTATCAAAAATGTCTTAATATTCTTTCAAAGCTTGACGCCAAAATTATTTTAACAAGACCGCTTTATCCGCGGGCAGAAGAACCACAAAAATTATTTGAGTCAGTTAAGAATAAATCAAAATTTATCCCTGTACAGAATTTGAACGATGCATTCAGCCATGCTCTTAGTTTAACTGATAAAAAAGATTTAATATTAGTAACAGGTTCTTTCTTTTTAGTGAGTGAGTTTTTAGAAATGTATAATAAATTTTACAAGTAGGGCTTTGCAATTCCCTCAATATAATTCATAACTTCTTTTACTGTTTCATCAACTGTCTGAGTTGTATTATCTATTGAAAGTCCCATCACAGGTTTTCCTATATTTTTAACTTCGTACATATATTCAATTCGGTTAATTTCTTTTTCAGTAAGTTCTCTTTCTCCTCTATTATGTTTTGCAGTTTCTTTAGAAGGAATTAAGTTGATTATAACAGGTTCAATACTAAGTTTTTTAGAATAGGATATCATTTTATTTAATCCTTCACCATAAACAGGCCAGGTAATAATAGGCAGATAGCCTCTTTCAATCCATTTCTTTGCAAGGTCAATGGAATCTTCTAAGATAAAATCAATTACATTATCCAGATTTTCGTATGTTGCAAAGTGCCTTAAAGTATCACATTCAATATTGACTGATTTCTTAATTTTCTTATTCAATGCGGTAGCAACTGTGCTTTTACCTGAATTAATAGAGCCGCTTATCCATATAAATTTCATATAGTTGTTTTAAGCTTTAAAATAGCTATAAAAGAATCTTTTTTGAATTTAATTTCTCCTCTGAAAAACGCAAATTATATGACAAAATATAAAAATGAATTTTAGCGACATAAAAACAATCGGAGTAATTGGTTCAGGGACGATGGGCAGAGGAATTGCAATTTCTACTGCAACTGCAGGATATAATACCATTCTTTACGATATAAACGATGAAATTATTTCAAAGGCAAAGACATCCATTGATAAAGATTTACAAAAGGGTGTTGAAAAAAATAAAATTACTGCCGAAGCTAAAGAGCAGATTCTAAACAGAATAAATTTTACTGCTGACTTCAATTCTTTTGCCACAGCTGATTTTATTATTGAGGCCGCCCCTGAAAGTATGGACTTAAAGAAAAAAATCTTTACCGATTTAGATAATATCTGCCGTGATAATGTAATTTTTTCAACTAACACTTCTTCACTATCCATTACAACTATCTCAACGATTGTAAAGAAAAATCCTGAGAGAGTTATCGGCATGCATTTTTTCAACCCTGCTAATATAATGAAGCTTGTTGAAATTGTGAAAGGGGATTTTACTTCTGCTGAAGCAATTAAGGCAACAACTGAATTAACTTTAGCAATTAAAAAAGTGCCTGTACTGGCAAAAGATACTCCTGCATTTATTGTGAATAGAATTGCCAGACCATTTTACGGCGAAGCGTTGAGAATTTTAAGTGAGGGCACATCGGATGTAAAAACAATTGACAGTGTAATGAAATCATGCGGTGGATTCGCAATGGGACCTTTTGAACTTATGGACTTAATCGGCATAGATGTAAATTTCTCCGTCACAAAATCGGTTTACGATGCATTCTTCAATGACGCAAAATACCGTCCGAATTTTATTCAGAAAAAAATGGTTGACGCTAATTTGCTGGGTAGAAAAACAAAAAAAGGATTTTACAATTACGAGAAATGAGCATTGATAAAATGAAAACGGATAAGATGTCATACGATGAATTTAAAATTGTGCTTCAGGAGAATTCACAAAGAATAACTTTGCCACGTTTAGGAGTTTTAAAGATTCTAAAATTGAATCATAATCCTCTCACGATGTCTGAAATTCACGAGTTGATTAATAAAGAAAATCTTAACAAAAAGATTGACCTTGCTACGATTTACCGCACGGTAAATCTTTTTGTAGAATTAAAAATTGTCTCTGAAGTAAATTTCAGGGATGAGTTCAAACGTTACGAACTTGTGTTTGACCGCCATCATCATCATCACATAGTATGCAAGAAGTGTAAGAAGATTGAAAACGTAGAGCAATGCCTCACTAAAGAAATTGAAAAGATGCTGGTAAAAAAAGGCTATAAAGATATTTCGCACTCGCTTGAGTTTTTCGGCGTCTGCAAAGAATGCAGTAAAAATTAATTTAATAAATTTTGATAAAAGCGATAGTATTTGATTTAGATAATACACTAATGGATTTTATGCTGATGAAAAACGGCGCAGTCCGTGCAGCAATAATTGCGATGCAGGATGCCGGTTTGAATCTTTCATTTGAAGAAGCGAAGGCAAGAATAGATGCAATTTATAAAGACCAGGGAATAGAATTTCAGACAGTCTTCGACCAGATGCTTACCGATTTACTCGGAAAAATTGATTATAAAATTTTATCAGCAGGAATTGTTGCATACAGAATCGAACGCGAAGCAAATTTGAAAACGTACCCAGGAGTTTATTCTACTCTCATTGAGCTTATCAAGATGGGAATTAAACTTGCAATAGTTTCTGATGCTCCTTCTAAAGAAGCATGGCTTAGATTATCATATCTTAATTTACATCATATCTTCGACGTAATAATCACTTATGATGAAGCGCGCGAACGAAAGCCTTCACCTGTTCCGTTTAATCTTGCATTGAAAGAATTAAATCTTAAAGCAGAAGAATGTTTAATGATTGGTGACTGGGCTGAGCGTGATATGGTCGGCGCAAAAGTCGTCGGGATGAAAACAGTTTTTGCAAGATATGGCGATACTTTTAACACGGAAAATCCTGATTCGGATTATGATATAAATGATATAAGAGAGCTGATAAAAATTGTTAAGAAGGAAAATGGTTTATCGTGATAAAGGGAGTCGGTGTAGATATTATAGAGGTGAAACGAATTAAAAAAATTATGGAAGAGCACGGCGACAGGTTCTTTCAACGTATACTTACAGATACGGAAATCACTTATTGTAAAACTTATTCAAAACCGGAGCTTCATTTCGCAGGAAGATTCGCTGCGAAAGAAGCTTATTCAAAATCTATTGGTACAGGTATTGGTAAAGATTTTAAGTGGAAAGATATTGAAATCTTGAATGATAAAAGAGGTAAGCCATACATTCATCATATATCCGACAACGAATATTCAAAACTAATTTATCACGTCAGCATTTCTCACACTGAAGAATACGCTTGTGCTGCAGTTACGTGTGAGTACGTATAAACTAATCTACCCAGTCACAAATAAATACATTTGTCTCGCCTTTTATTCTGGCGTTTCTATTAGAGCAGAATACTAATTTTTTTCCATCCGGTGAAAACATCGGGAAGCCGTCAAACTCAGGACAGTTAGTTATCTTCTCAAGATTTGTTCCGTCAATATTGATTGCATAAATATCAAAATTTCTTCCCTGCGGATCTTCTATGTTGGAACAGAATAAAATTCTTTTCCCGTCAGGAAAAAAGTAAGGAGCAAAGTTTGCTGAAGTATTATGAGTTATGCGTGTTTTATTACTGCCGTCTGCATCCATTACATAGATATCTAAAAGTGTAGGTCTAATTAATCCCTGCCCTAAAAGCTCTTTATATTTTTCCTTAGATTCTTCATTTTCAAATCTTGTTCTTCTGTACACAATTTTTTTCCCGTCAGAAGAATAAAATGCTCCGCCGTCATATCCTAATTCATCAGTCAATTGTTTTATATCGGTGCCGTCTAAATTCATGCTGTATAAATCAATATCACCGTTACGTGTAGATGTAAATACTATCCTGTCTCCCATAGGAGAAATTGTTGCTTCGGCATCATAAGCTTTTTCATTTGTAAGCTGTTTTACAATTTCACCGCTTTCAGTTGCTACAAAAATATCGTATGAATCATACAAAGCCCATACATAACCTTTTCTCAGATCAGGCTTAGGTGGACACAGATCACTTACTAAATGTGTAGATGCAAAAAGTATATGTTTGTTATCAGGCATATAGTATGCGCATGTTGTTCGTCCTTTTCCTGTGCTTACTAATGTCTGGTCTGAGCCGTCAATATTCATTTTATAGATTTGGTCACATTCATGTCCTTCTCTCGTTGTCTGGAAGGAAAGCTTTTTTCCATCTAACGAAAAATATGCTTCGGCATTTTCACCGCCGAAAGTTAATTGTTGAATATTCTTAAAATGTTTTTCGCCTTCATAATATAAAGTATCGTCAGAAGTATTTGTAACAGATATGTTTTTACTTCCTGTGAAAAGATAAATGCAAACTATTGCAACGAGAAATACAGGGATAAATTTTTTCATAAAAGGGAATTATTAATTTTATAAATTATTCATCAAAGCGGGAAGCGCTGAAAACACCTTCCTGTTGATTTATTTTTTCTATTATATCGTTAAGCTGTTTGAGATTTGAAATTTGCAGAATAAAATTGCCTTCGAACATTGATGCTTTGGTAACAACGTTTACACTTTTAATATTTACTTTGTAATTTTTAGAAATTGTGTTTGTAATGTCATTTAAAATACCAGCACGGTCTTCGCCTATAATCTTAATTCCTGCCGTAAAGTCTCCTGTACCGCTATCGCTCCAGTTTATATCAACTACGCGGTGAGGATCCTGTAAGAATAAGTGAACAAGATTTTTGCAATTTTTTCTGTGGATTTTAACGCCTTCAGTCTTTGTAATAAAACCTATTACTTCATCTCCCGGTATCGGGTGACAGCACTTTGCAAATGAGTATTGCAGATCCGCAAGCGAGGAATCTCCTATGGAAATCTTACTTTGGTTTGACCTTGCATCACTAACGAATTTATCAAATGAGGCAACCGGGTCTGTTGACTTAGCAATTTTTTCACTAAGCTGCGGACTTTTATCAAGATTCTGGATTTTATTTACATCGGATAAAATTTCAATCGCTTCATCAGCTTTCTTTTCATCTCCTGCAACTTCCAGGTAGAACTGAGAAAGTTCTTTATGTTTTAACTTGTGTATAACTTTTAAAAATAGTTCTTCGCTGAAATGAAGTTTATTCTTCTTCACTTTCTTTTCCCAGATTTCTTTTCCTTTACCTGAAAGAACTCTTTTTTCCGTATTGAAATATTTTCGTATATCAGATTTTGCTTTGTGAGTAACAACAAATTTCTCCCAATCTCTTTTGGGTGTCTGACTTTTAGATGTTATTATTTCTATCTGGTCACCGCTTTTTAATTTTGTATCAAGCGTTACAATCTTTCCGTTTATCTTTGCTCCTATACATTTGTATCCGACTTCAGTATGAATATCAAAAGCAAAGTCTACAGCCGTAGCTCCGGCGGGTAAAACTTTTAATTCTCCTTTTGGAGTAAAACAATAAATTTCATCCTGATAAAGATTGAGTTTAAAACTGTCCATTATCGCGGAGGATGACTCATCCTTTGTAGCATTCTCCAGCGACTCTCTTACTGACTTCATCCAGTTCTCAAGATTCTCGTCGTTAATGTTCGTATTCTCTTTATATTTCCAGTGGGCAGCAACACCTTTCTCAGCAACTTCATGCATGTCTTTAGTTCTTATTTGAACCTCAACCATCTTACCTTCTTTACTTACAAGCGTAGTATGAATGGATTGATATCCGTTTTGTTTAGGAAGTGAAATATAATCTTTGAATCTGTCAGGATTAGGAATGTAAATGCTTGAGCAAATTCCATAAGCTGAGAAGCAGTCGTTTTTATCTTGTGTATCGAGTACAATTCTGACTGCGAATAAATCATAAAGCTCGTCAAAACTTTTATTGCGCGCTTTTATTTTTTTATAAATGCTGTATAAGTGTTTTGCTCTTCCGTAAATTTCAAATTTATATCCTTCCGTAGCGAGCTTCTGTCGGATAGGGTCTATGAATCTGTTTATTAATTTATCACGCTCTCTTTTCTTTTCATTTAATTTTTTTGCAAGCTCATCGTAAGCCGGTCTGTCTAAATATTTGAATGATAAATCCTCAAGTTCTGCTTTTACGTTTGCAAGTCCGAATCTGTGAGCAAAAGGTGCAAAAATTTCAAGCGTTTCCTGTGCCATTCGCATTTGACGTGGATTGGAAAGGAATTCAAGCGTACGTAGATTGTGAAGCCTATCGGCAAATTTTATGAGCATCACACGAATATCTGAAGTCATTGAGAGAAGCATTTTACGGTATGATTCTACCTGCTTTAATTCGTAGTTTTCAAAAATACCATCAATCTTGGTAGCGCCGTCGACTATTTCTGCAATCTTATCGCCGAACTCAAGTTTAATATCTTTTAAATTAAATTTTGTATCTTCGACGACGTCATGTAAAAGTGCGGCTGCTACCGATACATCATCGAGTGCAATTTCGCGGGCAATAATTGTGGCTACTTCATACGGATGGGAAAAAAAAGGTTCACCGGAGGCGCGTTTGTCATTTTTATGTGCATCGAGTGAAAATTGGAATGCATGGGTGATCAATTTGTCATTTACCTTATTTGCAGGTATATTTTTATGACAGACTGTTAATAGTTCGTCTAACTTTTTTTTGTATAAAGTTGATAACATTTTTATAAAATCATTTTTTAAGTACCGAACATTCTATCACCAGCATCGCCAAGACCCGGCAGAATATAACCTTTATTGTTAAGCTTTTCATCAATTTTGCATGTATAGAAAGCCATGTTTTCTTTTTCTTGCGCGCTGAAACGTTTATCGATAGAATTAATTCCTTCAGGCGCACTTATAAGTGAAACGATGGAAATATTTTTTATTCCCATGCTCAGCAGATATTCAACAGTGAAAATCACGCTTCCACCGGTAGCAACCATGGGGTCTACTATTATTACGTTAACGTTTTCTTTATCTTTAATCTGCGGAAACTTGAAATAATATTTTACAGGTTTAAGATTCTCTTCATCTCTATATAACCCGATATGGCTCACAATAATTTCAGGGTAAAGCTCCATAAAGCCTTCAGTCATACCCAGCCCTGCGCGAAGTATTGGAAGAAGAACAACTTTGTTTTTAATTTTGCTGCCTTTAGCTTTCATTAAAGGAGTTTCGACTATCTTGGCTTCGCTTTTTAAATGCGAAAAAACTTCAACAGCTAGAATATATGAAATTTTTTCGAGTGAAGATTTGAATTGTGCCTTCGCCGTTGTTTTTTCTCGCAGAATAGTCAAGTAATGAGCTAATAACGGATGATTGACTTCGTTTACTTTTAACATTTTCTAGGGTTTAAAAAATTTGATAAAAACTTATATATAAAAATAATCCCGCCAGAAGCGGGATTAAAAGTTCAAAATTTTAAAAAAATCATTTTTGGCTTATTTAAGGATGTTTACGTTCATTTGGGTGGTGACGTTTTGGGTGCTGGACATCGACTGCCCGCCGCCGGTCAATTTGAGCGTCAAGTCTATCTTCGTCGTTGTTTCCTTCTTTACAACAAAACCACGCGTCAAATTAAACAGTATCGTTCCCTTGCCGTTAAAGCTCGAATTCTCAACCTTGTACGTCGCCTGCTTATCCTTTACTTCATCCTTCAATAACGTTGTAGATAAATCCGCATCTATAGTCACTATCGTCTCGCCGTTTTCTGTCTTCACGTCAAGAATCTTATAGCTCAGACTATTTCTGCCCGGGAATACCAACAACTGCGTATCATATGATCTCGTCCAGGCGCTATCCTTTACCACTTCATTATCAGGGAAGATCTGAAACTGCTGCTGAAGCACCGATTTTATCGCCTCGTTGCCAAAGCTTTCCTTTATCTGCGACTTATCCGCTTCCTTCAGCGTATCGCCGAAGCCCTTGAATATCTTATCATATATCTTCTGCAATCCGTATACATCGCCTATCTCACCCTTCGGGCTTACAGTGATATTAAACGGTTCGCCTATCGTGCTGTTATACTGAACAAAATCCGGCTTGCCGTAAATCGAATCCTTCACATTCGAGTTATACACAACTTTCTGAACGCTGTCACCCGGCAGTTTGTTTTCAAACACTACGCTTATGCTGTCGAACGTCACTTTGAACGTCGTTACACCGTTAGCCGTATCCGTTACTTCCTGTCTGTAGTAGTAGTAAGTTGTCTGGTCCTGAGTAACATCTTTGCCGCCCGTCATCGCGCTGTTTTCTTTCTGGCTTGTCTTAGCAGTCATGCCGTATCTGAAAACTTCGCCCTTCTTCGGCACCATCTTCAGAGTTATCCTGTCGCCTTTTATCAAATCGTTATTGCCCTGTGTTTTCAGAGTATCTTTTTTATCGCCGCTTTTTCCGCAGCTTTGCAGAGTTACTAATCCCGTCGAAATAAAAATTATAAGTATTATTGCGGGCAAAAATCTTTTAGACATTATAAATCCTTTTTTTGTTTATGTGTTTTTGATTGAAAGTTTTATTTGTGTTTTGTTTCTGATTTCTTTATCAAATTACTTTTGTAAATAAATCAACATTTTGAAACTTGGGGACTCTAAACTAATTGCTTGGAATTTGGAACTTGAAAGAAATTTTGAACTTGAAACTTGGAATTTGAAACTGAATTATGTATCTCTAAATATAATTTTTACCCGTGAGAAATTAAAGGCATTCTTTCATTAATCATTCGTAGAGACGCAATACTTTGCGTCTCATCAAACACAATACTTCCCTCCCTTTACTAAGGGGAGGGTTAGGGAGGGGTTAATGGCTGCTCGCAAATAAAATTTGTTCTTCCCCGTTTACCTCCCCCTCCTTATAAAGCTAGCAATTATCAAGTCCCGCTTTAGCGGGAGCGGGGGACTTTAAATCTCTTGCTTAATCCAACATACAATTCCCCCCTCCTTATTAAGGAGGGGGTAGGGGGTGGTTACCAATTATCTTTTTTTCAGTTTTTTAAATATCTATTTTTTGACTCACCTTAAAAACAATTCTTAATGTTCGAACAAACTTTTAAAAACATTGACGACAATCTCTGGAAAGATGCCGGATGCAGCAGTGAGCTCGATTACGTTGAACAAACCTCATGGGTTCTCTTTTTAAAATATCTAGATGACTTTGAAGAAACCAGAAAGCAGGATTATGAGCTTGACGGCAAAAAATACACTCCAATTCTTAAACCTGAATTCAAATGGGCTTCATGGGCAGCCCCTAAAACCAAGGACGGAAAGCTTGACCATCACACAGCTTTAACGGGTGATGATTTAATTGACTTCGTAAACTTAAAGCTTTTCCCATATCTCAAAGGCTTCAAGCAGTCTGCTACAAGTCCCGATACAATCGAATATAAAATCGGCGAGATTTTCAGTGAGCTAAAGAACAAAATCACAAGCGGATATAATCTTCGCGGAGTTATCGAGCTTGTTGATGAGCTTCGTTTCCGTACTCATAAAGAGAAGCATGAGCTTTCACATCTTTACGAGGATAAAATAAAAAATATGGGAAATGCAGGAAGGAACGGAGGCGAGTATTACACTCCGCGCCCTCTCATTAAAACTATTGTAAAAGTTGTTGCTCCAAAAATCGGAGATAAAATTTATGACGGAGCAGTCGGCTCGGCGGGATTTTTAGTCGAGGCTTATGAGTATTTGAATCAGGGAAAGCTTTCAACAAACGATATTAAAACACTTCAGAAAAAAACTTTTTACGGAAAAGAAAAAAAATCTCTTGCCTATATAATCGGTATTATGAATATGATACTTCATGGAATCGAGGCTCCCAATATTATTCATACAAATACTTTGGGCGAAAATGTTTCCGATATTCAGGATAAGGATAGAGTTGATGTCGTTCTTGCAAATCCTCCATTCGGTGGAAAAGAGCGTCCCGAAGTTCAGCAGAACTTTCCTATTAAAACCGGTGAGACTGCTTCTTTATTTCTACAGCATTTTATAAAAATGTTAAAAGCAGGAGGTAAAGCAGGAATTATAATAAAAAATACTTTTCTATCTAACACAGATAATGCTTCAGTCAGCTTACGCGAAGAGCTTTTAAAAAGCTGTAACCTTCATACTGTTTTGGATTTACCCGGTGGTACTTTTATCGGCGCAGGAGTAAAAACTGTTGTATTATTTTTTGATAAAGGGGCTCCGACAAGAAAAATCTGGTATTACCAGTTGAACTTAGACAGAAACCTCGGCAAAACAAATCCACTTAATGAAAAAGATCTGGCTGATTTTGTAAAGCTACAGAAAACAAAAGCAGAATCTGAAAACTCGTGGACATTTGATTTAAAAGAAATAAATAAAAATACTTTTGACATATCACCTAAAAATCCAAATAAAAAAGCTGAAGCTGATTTAAGAGAACCCGAAGAGATAATTGCTGAAATGAATTATCTTGACGGTGAAAGTTCTAAGATTTTAAAATCAATAATGGAATTGGTGTGAAAAAAGATTGGGAAGTAAAAAAATTGAGAGAGGTATGTGACTTAATCACCTGTGGACTTGCTTCTACTCCTAAATATGTTGATTCCTCTAACGGCATTCCATTCCTTTCCGCTCAAAATGTACGAAATGGAAAAGTAGTATTAGATAAATACAACTATATATCAAAAGATTTGCACGCGAAGCTCACTAAAAAAAACAAACCTATTAAAGGAGACATTTTATATTCAAGAGTGGGATCAAAATTCGGCGAAGCTGGTGTAGTTGAGCATGATTTTGAGTTTAGTGTATATGTAAGTTTAACTTTGATTAAAACCAAAAAAGATGTATTAAATAATTTTTATTTAAAATACTTTTTAAATTCACCTGAAGTAAAAAAAATTGCAAAAGCCGGATTAAATGGAGCTGGTGTTGGGAATTTAAATGTGGAGGTTGTTAGAGAGTTCGATATCCCACTTCCAAGTTTTGAAGAACAACGAGTTATTGTTAATAAATTGGATGAAATTTTTAAACTCTTGATAAAAGCAAAAGAAAATACAGAAAAGAACTTAAATAATGCTCGAGAAATTTTTGAAAGCTATTTACAAAATCTATTTAGAAATCCTTCTTGGGAAACTAGTCCATTAGGACAAGTTTGTGAATTAAAAAGCGGAACTACTATTTCACTAAAACTTGAAAGAAATAGTGGAGATATTCTTTACACAAAAATTGCGGACATGAATTTACCTGAGAATCAAATTGAAATTAATACTTCGAGTAGATTTGTAAACAGCAAAGAGATTAATAAAAATCAAATTATTCCTGAAGGTTCAATAATTTTTCCTAAAAGAGGGGGAGCAATTGCAACCAACAAAAAAAGAAAAATTATTAAACCTACAATCGTAGATTTGAACACAATGGCGATAATTCCTACAAAAATAATTGACAAAGATTTTCTTTTTTACTGGTTTCAGTTAATTGATTTAAATGAGATAAGTAATGGAACTTCTATCCCACAAATTAATAATTATAGTTTCGATGATGTTAATATTTCATATCCATGTTCTTTATTCGAACAAAAAGAGGTTGTTCAAAAACTCGATGCACTCTTAGACGAAACTAAAAAACTTCAATCTATTTATCAAAAGAAAATTGAAAATTTAGAAGAATTGAAAAAATCAATTTTGGAAAAAGCATTTAACGGTGAACTGGATACAATAAAATCTATTGCAGTATGAACGAATCGGAAACAAGGGCTGAACTGATAGACCCGCTGCTGAAAGAAAGCGGATGGGGAGTTATTGACGGCTCGAAAATATATAGAGAATACAAAATAACCGACGGCAGAATACAGGGCGGCGGCAGGGCTAAGGCATTAATTGCAGACTATATTTTAGAATACAATGGCAGAAAACTTGCAATAATAGAGGCAAAGAGTGATGAGTGCGAAATTGGTGAAGGCATTGCGCAGGCAAAGAACTATGCGGAGAAAATGAAACTTGAAACAAGTTTCTCATGCAACGGAAAAGAGATTTATCAAATCTGTTTAAAGTCTGGCAAGGAAGGACTTGCAAATAAATTCCCAACACCGGAAGAACTCTGGAATAAAACTTTTTCCGAACAAAACGATTGGAACGATAAGTTCAACAAAATTCCGTTTGAAGATGTAGGCGGTACTAAGCAGGCAAGATATTATCAGGAGATTGCAGTAAATAATACAATGCAGGCAATTGCCGGAGGCAGGGAAAGAATTTTATTAACTCTCGCTACAGGAACGGGGAAAACTTTTATCGCTTTTCAGATTGCATGGAAACTTTTTCAGACAAGATGGAATCTGCGAAGAGACGGAACCAGAAGACCGAGAATTTTATTTTTAGCCGATAGGAATATATTAGCAGACCAGGCATACAATTCATTTTCTGCTTTTGCTGAAGATGCATTAGTAAGAATAAATCCTAAAGAAATAAGTAAGCTCGGAAGAGTGCCAACCAACGGAAATATTTTCTTCACAATTTTTCAGACATTTATGAGCGGTCCTAACGGAACGCCATACTTCGGAGATTATCCCAAAGACTATTTTGATTTTATAATAATAGATGAGTGTCACAGAGGCGGCGCAAATGATGAGAGCAACTGGAGAAGTATAATGGATTATTTTTCTCCCGCAGTACAGCTCGGCCTTACGGCAACTCCCCGTAAAGAAGATAACCGAGACACATACGATTATTTCGGCGATCCTGTTTTTGTTTATTCATTAAAGGATGGAATTAACGACGGCTTTTTAACTCCGTTTAAAGTAAGAAGAATACAGACAACATTAGATGATTATACTTATACATCGGATGATACTGTAGTTGAGGGAGAAGTCGAGAAAGGGAAAATATATGTTGAATCGGATTTTAATAGAATTATTGAAATAAAAGAACGGGAAAAAAAGAGAGTAGGAATTTATTTAGAGGAAGCGAATCAGAATGAGAAGGCAATAGTTTTCTGCGCAACGCAAGACCATGCAGCAGCAGTGCGCGAGCTTATCAACCAAATGAAGGAAAGCACAGAAACGAATTACTGCGTGAGAGTAACTGCAAATGACGGAGCATTAGGTGAGCAGTATTTAAGAGAGTTTCAGGATAATGAAAAAACTATTCCGACCATTTTAACAACATCGCAGAAACTTTCCACAGGTGTAGATGCAAGAAATATAAGAAATATAGTTTTGCTGAGACCGATAAATTCAATGATTGAGTTCAAGCAGATAATCGGCAGAGGCACAAGATTATTTGAAGGGAAAGAATATTTTACGATTTATGATTTTGTAAAAGCATATGAACATTTTAACGACCCTGAATGGGACGGACCGCCTGAAGAAGATATAAGTGATAATGAAGTAAAACCGAGGAAACCGCGAGAACCCAAAGAGCCGAAGGAAAAAGCTCCGCCGAGAAGAAGAATAAAAATAAAACTTGCAGACGGAAAAGAATGGGATATAGACGATATGCGCGCAACAATATATTTAGGTCCCGACGGAAAGCCGATGAGTGCAGGAGAATTTATAAAATTGTTGTTCGGCAAGCTGCCTGAGTTTTTTAACAGCGAGCAGGAGTTGAGAGAAATCTGGTCAAAACCCGATACAAGAAAAGCTTTAATGGAAAGATTATCTGAAGCAGGATTCACGGGAGAAGTGTTAGAAGACTTACAGGATATAATTAATGCAAAGAAAAGTGATATATTTGATGCGCTGGAATTTATTGCGTATAAGGTAGCTCCGATAACGAGGGAGAAAAGAGTTGCATCCGCGCAGAAAAACATTTTTTATTCGTTGGATGAAAAGCAAAAGGAGTTTATAGATTTTGTTTTAGAGCAGTATATTGATAAGGGAGTACAGCAATTGAATCAGGACAATTTATCAGGTTTATTAAGATTAAAGTATCATACAACTACAGACGCCGCCGACCAATTAGGCGACTTACAAAGTATAAGAAGGACTTTTATAGAGTTTCAGAAATATTTATATAGTTAACCACCCCCTGCCCTACCGCTAAAGCTGGACAGGCTCTCCTTAATAAGGAAGGGGAAAACAAACCCAGCCCACCAATTTCCCCCTTGCCATCAACAATTCAAAACTTCTGTCAATACAATTCCAAAAATATCTACCTATTAGTACTAATGGGGTCTATATGATTTTTTTCTAATATCCCTGTAATTATTTTACTGCAATTAAAAAATTACATGGGAAAAACGTGGAAAGAACTATAATAAACAAAAGAAAAAAATTAGCGGATAAATTAATAAAGGGGACTAATAAATCCAAGCCCTCTAACAAAGAGCAGCTTGAGATATCCTTAAAGCTTATCCGTCAGTACAGCCCGAAGGCAGGGAGAAATCAGATGACGCTAAGCCGGCTGACCGGAATTAATTACAGGACTATCAACACAATTCTGCAAAGACCTGACTGCAGGGAGCTGAATAAATATTTCAACTCATTTGAGAGGGAAGATAAAAAAATGGCGATGCAGAAGCTGAAAGTCGCGAAGATTGAAAAGGCAATCCCGCGCTGCGACGGCACACTGCGCGGCCTTGCGGCCAAAGTCAAAATGCCCGAGCAGACTGTAAAGTATTATGTGTGGGATTACAGATTCCCGCAGCTGAAAGAATCCATGGGCAGGCGCCGAGCGCTATGCCAGTCAAGAGCTAAAAAAGAAAACAATGCACATGTAATGGATCTGGTGATTGAGCATAAAGCCGATAAGCATAAAATAGCAAAAGATTTAAAGCTAAGCGTTACACACACTGCAAAAATTTTAAATGACCCGCTCACTCCCGCCGTGAAAAAGCTGTACGATTCAGTAAGTAAACTGCAGAAGCAAAAGAAAGCTGAGGCAAGGGCAGTGGAAAGAGCAGCGGCAAAAGCGGAGAAGCTGGCCTCGGATGAATTGAAGGGGAATCCGGATTTTGAGATTGATACGAAGAGAGAGGGCTTTCTGCCGCATCAGATAGACTTTGCGTATATGCCGCCGGGAGAAGTGAAGCATCCTGCGATTGTGGGCGGGTTCGGCTCGGGCAAGACGATGTCAGTCCCTCTGCGCTGGCTGAAGCTGATAGAGTACAGAATGTCTCAGGGCAAGAAGTGCGACCTGATGGTGCTGGAGCCCACAAATGAAATGATACGCGATATAATAGTGCCTACGTTCGATGAGTTCTTTGCGAAGTTTGAGATACCCGTGAAATACTTATCGCAGCGGCAGAACTACACAATAGAATACAAGGGCGCAAAGCATTTGTGCATGCTTCGCAGCGCAGAGCGGCCGGCCTCGCTGACGGGCAAGAACTTATCGGATATAATAATAGATGAGTTCGACCGCATACCGTATTACAAGCAGAAACAGGTCTGGCGCGAGTGCATTTCGCGCATTCGCAAAACGGAGTACGGCACGTGCTCGGTAGTTACTACTCCCGAGGGGTATAAGCTCACGCATGAGCTGTGGGTAGAGAAGAAATCGAAGGCATTCAATTGCATCAAAGCAAAGACAAGCAATAATATACATCTGCCTCCGGACTACATTGAGAATTTAATCGAGCAGTATGATAGCAAGCTGGCAAAGCAGTATCTGGAAGGGGAGTTTGTCAACATCGAAAGCGACCTTGTGTACTATTGCTTCGATAGGAAAGTGAATGTAATCCCCGATGAAAAAATCCCGGCGGGTGATGACAATAGAATTATAATAAGCTTTGACTTCAACGTAAACCCCATGTGCGCAGTGGAGATAATAATGCAGGGCAAGGCGCGCTATCAGGTGCACGAGTACAAGATATCAAACAGCAATACAAAGGAGCTCTGCGAAACGATAATAGATTCCCTCAAGCGCCGCTATGAAGACTGCGATAAGCTGAACATCATCCTCACCGGCGATGCATCGGGTACGGCGCGGTCAAGCGCGGGCGGGCACTCTGATTTTGAAATCATCGGCAAGTGCTTTGCCGATGCGGAGTTTTCAGAGGCGTATATATCGCTGCAGCCGGCGAATCCCCCCGTGCGCGAAAGAGTGAACTACGTGAATTCAATCCTCGAGAAAAAGCAGTTCTTCATAGTGGAATCGTGCAAGGCATCGGTGAAGGACAGGGAAATCGTCAGCTGGAAAAAAGGCAGCAGGAAATTTATTATTGATAAATCGGACAGGACGACCACTCACCTCAGCGATGCGGCTGACTACGGCATCTGGGTATCACGCTATGCGATGAACAAAGATAATAATAATCAGGTGGCGGTTTCGATTCCGTTTACCAGCAGGTACTCATAAATTCCCAATAAAAAGAGGGCGTATGCTAATACGCCCTCTATATAATAAATCAAAAAATTTTGTTAAACTTTTTAAAACGTAAACGTTATTTAAAATGTGAACGTCATTCCCATTTTGAATGTGCTGTATCTCAGCGGCGCCTCGCCGGCAAATGGCCAGTTCATATGCTCTTTGCGCAGCTGATATATTCCGTACTCGTATGCATTCTTCAAAACAAAATTTACTATTGCCCCGGCTACAGGTGTGTTGTTCATTATTCTTGTTATAAACTCGTCGAGCATTTCTGCGCCGCCAAGCTCTATCATTGAGCTGAGCAACTGCTGCCCGAATAAATGACGCGGGAATATATCCGATACTTCATACTTCGGCTGAAGCGAGAGCCCCTTTGTTATCTGAAAATTTATTCCTGCTTCAGTAGATGTGCCGAAGCGCACTGCTTCGTTAAAGTCGTCGAACTTATCATATTCACTTGGGTTTGCCGCTGAGTTTTTATCGAATGAAAATCTTTGCCAGGCAAATGTGTTTGCATTATAGGGCATAATTGAAAAGCTGCCGAACTTCAGCCCCATGCCTTCTTTTTTACCGAAGCCCCATCTCCACATGCTTGATGCTATGCCCGATGAATTGCGCTGGGCGGAAATATCGCTGGTAGTATTGCTGATAAAAAGATAGTTGTTATCGTAGTCGATAACTTTTTTTGAGTAGCCGCTTTGGTATTGATGCGCCGTGCCAAGCTTCAGCTCTATCATACCGGGCTTTGAAAAATTTGAGCTGCTGCCGTACAGATTTATTTCAGAGAGTCCGTAGCCAAGCTCTATAGTCGGCTTCTCCCATGTAATTCTGAATTTATTATACATGCGGGATTTTTCCGCTCTTTCATTGTTGCTGTCCTTTTCCTGAGCAAAGCCCGTCTGAGTAAAAAAACTTAGTATAATTAATAGTGAGGGAAGTAATAGTAAATACTTGCGCATAATCCGGGGGTTTAATTTGTTTGTTATACTTTTTTAGACTGAAAAAAATAAAAAAAGTTTCAGGGGGCACCCTGCTTGTCATTCCCGCGAAAGCGGGAATCCAATCACACACCATGCTAGGTAGAGACGCAATACTTTGCGTCTCCATATCACAAACTCAGCAATGTCCCCCGTTACCAAATCATATCATACGTATTTAGTGCAAAGAAGAATCTAAAAGGAATTCATTTTAGTCACAAGATAGAGAATGTATATTGAGATTAGCAAAATTATTAAATAATTTTGATTAATTAATTACATTACAATGTTTATTCATAAGTTAAAGATAAAAAATTTCCGGAATTTTGAGTCTTTTGAGATAGAACTTAAACCTCTTACTTTAATTATCGGTGAAAATAATGTTGGCAAAACAAATTTATTATGTGCAATAGGTCTAATTTTCAGCCAAGACATAACTTTTTTCAAAAAAAGAATATTAGAAAGAGAAGACTTTAATTACAATTGTATCAAATTATTTAAAGAAAGCATATTAGATGAAACAAAAGATGTATCTCAAATTATATTTCCTGAAGTAAAAGTAGAAGTTTTACTGAAAGATTTTAATTTGAAACAACAGGCTATAGCAGGAAATTGGTTTACAAATGGTAATTATGACGAAACCAATTTTACATACTCCTTTTCATTAAAAGGAAATTTTAATAAAGTTGAATATGTGCAAAATATCAGAACAAAACTCACTAATCTTAGACTTACTGAACCTGATTTGTACAATAGTTTATCAGACTTGGATAAATTAGCTTTAGTTGAATTACCAGTTAAGGATTATATATATCAAATTAAAGGGGGATTAAATCAATTAAGAATCGATTACTCAGATTTGAATTTTTTTAAGTTTGAATTGATAGATGCACTAAGGGATGCTAAAAACGAATTAAAAGCCTCCAATAATAATAAATTGTTGTTTCGTGTATTGTATTCACGTAGTGAAATTACTTTTCAAGAACTTGTGAAAGAACTTACTTATCTAAAAAATAAAGTTAATGCGAATCAAAGTTTAATTACTATTAAGGAATCTATTGAAGATTTTTTGGAAAAAATTTCTTTAAACTCAGCCTCCAATGATAATAAAATTACTTTTTCATTTCTAAGCCCAGAATTGGAGGATATACTTAAAAAAATAGATTTATTGTATGGTGATTCACCTGCTAATATAGAAAGGAATGGTTTAGGAAGAAATAATTTATTATTTATGTCATTGCTTCTTTCCCACTGCATAAATCTTTTGGATGATAATACTCTTTGGAGATTAATTGCTGTTGAAGAACCAGAATCACATTTACACCCTCATCTGCAAAATCATTTTTCTGATAATATAGAAAGCTTTACTAAAGAAGTTAATGGTGATTGCAGAAAAGACATTCAAGTAATTTTAACTTCTCATTCAACTCATATTTCTACTAAAATTGATTTTGACAACGTTGTTATTTTATATAATGACAACTGTACTTTAAAGTCCCATTATATATTGGATGGTTTTACTAACAGAGCTGCAGATAAGAAAAGAATTCGCTTTCTGAAAAAATATTTAGATGCAACTAACTCTGCAATGTTTTTTGCTCGTAAAATAATATTAGTAGAAGGAATTTCTGAACAAATTTTAATTCCTCAGTTTTTGAAACTCTTTATTAATATGACTGCTGATCAAAATGGTTGTAACATTATAAACGTTAATGGACTTGCATTTAGAAATTTCTTAGAGATAATTGATAATGGTTATTTTATAAAATGTCTTGTATTAACTGATAGGGATACAAACACTAAATCCGAAAATAGGGGAGATAATCTCAGACAAGATTATAATATAAATCCGAAAATTCATATAGGAATTACAACTCTAAGCACTTTTGAAAAAGATATTATAGACGCAAACAAATCTGGTAATGGTAAAACAATTTTGTTGAATAGCTTAATTAAAACATTTCCAAATCGAGGAAATTCGTATAAAGCTTTTTTGGGACTTGCTGATATTCAAACAGAAGAATTTTTTAGTATTGTTGAAGATAAAAAATCTGAATTTGCTTTTTTCTTAGGTGAAGAACTACTTACAAATAATACTGATTTTGAAATTCCACAATATATAAAAGATGGATTTGATTTTTTAATGTAGAATAAATATGTCAGAATTTAAATTAGTCATCGCAGGCCCAGGTGCTGGAAAAACTACTAATATGGTTCAAGAAGTTTTACTAAAATTAAACTCTCTTGAACCTTACAAAACGATGGCTGTAATTACTTATACCAAAGCAGCTACATTTAATATTCATCAAAAACTTTCAGAGCTTATTAAAATACCTGACAATGTTTTTGTTGGTACTATTCATAGTTTCTTAAATAAATTTATAGTAATTCCTCATTCGTCCTTAGTAATGTCAGATATTTCCACAGATAAATTTTTTATTCAGATGAATTCGGTGGATTTAGTGCCTACAAATATTGTAGGAACAGCCAGAAGAATTGCAAGTAATGCACTAGCACAAAGATTAATAAGAAAAGGTGTAATAACATTCGATCAAACCTTAAGTTTGTCTGAAAAAATACTAAGAAATACGAAAGCCTGCGATATTATTAGCAAAAAATTGAAGTATGTTTTTATTGATGAATATCAAGATGCCGACAATAAACAATTTAACATTTTTCATGAATTGTATAAAACAAATAATTCTGATATATATTGCACAGGTGACCCTGAGCAATACATAAGTGGTTTTTCTAGTGATGTAAAATATGTTAACTTACCTATTTTTAAAACACTTCAGAAACCTAGAGTTATTGTACAAATTAATAATAATAATTTCAGAAGCTCCCAGCCTATAATTAATTTTCTCAATAATTTTAATGGTAGGTCTTATAGAGGTAATAATTTTAGTCAAATTAAATCTTCAAATAACAGTTCTACCTTTGCTGTAAAATTTATTAATTACCAAACAATAAGAAAAATAACAGGGTTTTTCGTCAAATTCTGTAAACAAAATACCTTCGAAGAAAAAAACTTATGTATTTTAGCAAAAGAAAATCGGTTAGTAACGCAAATAAGACTTGAAATAAATTCTTATCGTGATTTTGTGAAAGAGAAATTTCAAAGTGATGTGGAAATTGCTAAGAATTTCATTTTAACTGTTTTTGAAATCAATCAAGAATTATTCTTAAATAAAAAGAAAATTGATGATTTGGGTTTTAAAGTTTTATGTATGAAACTATTAAGGAACATTAAGGCAGGAGAAATTAGTAACGATGTTGAACTGCTTGAATTTCTCACCAGAGAAATTAATTTACAAATTCAAAATCGAAGCTTTGTGAAATTAACAAATATAAAATTAAGTAATTCTGTTGAAGAATCTTCAAAAACAATTGTATCAAATATACATAATGCTAAAGGATTGGAAAGCAAGTGTGTATTGTGTATTTCTAAAACCAATGAAGAACTAACAAATTGGCTTAATACAAATATCGCACAAAGAAGTGAAGAGCCGCCGAAAAACAAAAAAAATATTAAAGACTTTTGTCGCATAGGATATGTTGCTTTTAGTAGAGCTGAACATATTTTAATGATTGCTTGTTTAGAAAATCTGAATGCATCTAATAGAAATAAATTAACCGATTTAAATGTAGAAATTATTGATTAAATTTGGTCGGCTTCGCCGTTTAATTAAAATCGAAACCACCCCCTACCCCCTCCTTGATTAAGGAGGGGGAAGAACATAGGTCATAATTTGAGACGCAAAGTATTGCGTCTCTACGCTAGCATTGTGTGTGATTGGATCCCGCATCAAGTGCGGGATGACATAGCAGGAACACTGATGACAATTTGAAAGAAACCTCCCCCTACCCCTCCTTCGCAGGAGGGGGAAGAACATAAAACATACCTAAAAATTCTTAATTCTAAATTCTACATTCTTAATTCATAATTTTTTTCGCCTGTTTCAGGTGGCGCTCCATGTGAGTAACGCTGATATCCATCGAGTCTTTAAGCGTGTAAGTAAATATCGAGCCGGCGGGGGACTGCACGATTGTTTTATTTACATCGACATCTTCCTCCTTTATCTGCGCGAAATATTTTAAAAGAATATTTGTGTTCTGAATAAAATCATTTATGATAGTGGGGGGAATATTGCTTTCAGAGGGGCGGAATGATTTAAGCGCCTTTACTTTTTTTGTATCGCTTCGCAGGACTTTAAGAAGGAAGCTTCCCGTTAAATGACTGAGCGGATTTATCTTCTGCCAGAGAGTCATGTGATGCCTGCCGTTGCAACTTTTTCATAGATGGGGTAATAAGTTGAGTTGTATATAATGAGATGGTCGAATACCTGTCCGATGCTCCATTTCTCGGGAGCGGGTTTTTTATTGAGCTGCGTGGCGGTAAGCGAGCCGAATTCTTCGGTGGTTTTTTTGAGCAGGGTTTCAGTGCGTTTGATGAAGGTGTTAATAATGGCTTCGTTGATGGTGCTCATGAATTAGACTTAAGTTAACGGATAACGCTTTTATATTTGCAACAAAGGGGGGTTGTATAAAAGTCCGCATGCGGAGAAGGCAGGTGTAAGAAATCCATTGAAAAAATGGGATAGAATTTGTAATTTATTGCTTGTCCGATTTTACGGGCGATTAGCTCAGCTGGTTAGAGCA
>CALJIG010000102.1 GCA_937974175.1 uncultured Ignavibacteria bacterium | reverse complement strand
AGCTGCCTAAGCCTGTAACAGTATTAATGGATGGTAAAAAAAGTATAAGTTTGATAGAAAAATAATTTTTTTATATGATAGATAATTACAAAAATCTTTGTACGGAGTTCTATGACCTTGATAAACCAACTGCCCCTGAAGACGCACTTGATTTTTATACCAATGAGATATTGCGGCATACACAGCCTGTTTTTGAACCAATGTGCGGTTCCGGAAGATTTTTGATACCCCTACTGCAAAAAGGAATTGAAATAGAAGGTTCGGACGCATCAGCGGAAATGCTTGATGAATGCAGGAAGAAAGCGGCTGCCTTATGCTTAAAGCCGGTTTTGTATTACGGTTTATTGCAGGAGCTTGAGCTTCCGGCGAAGTTTGGTCTGGCAATAATCCCCTCAGGCTCAATTGGGCTGATAACAGGACCCGGTGAGTTAAAGCGCTCAATGGACAATTTATTTAAGTGCCTTCTGCCCGGAGGCGAGTTGATACTTGAAATTTTAACCACAGGAAATATTACATCTGGTAAAATTACAGAAGAAAGGGAAGTGAAAAGAACAGACGGAACAAAGATAACATTAAAAACAGAATCAGAATGTGATCCTTTTACTTCTGTTGAAACGACGAGATGTGAGTACAGAAGTATTTTTGACGGTGGAGTCAGTTCCGCGGAAACTGAAGTGATAACTCTGAAGTACTATGTTACATCGGAATTCACTCTAGCGTTAAACAAATCCGGCTTTGAAAATATCAGAGTCCTGAAGCCCTACACAGAAGTAACTGCAAATTACGATGATAAGCTTGTGATCTTAAGATGCTCTAAGCCACAATGAAGACGCAATTGCTGTCGTCCTTTTCCAATCTTATTGATAATTATGGAACAAAAGTTTTTCAGCATAACATTACATCAATGAATATAGGTTATTTAACTGTGCACCAGTCAAACAGAAGGGATTTTATAGATTGGGATTACCTAAAAAAATTACACCGCAGGAATCAACAGAGCATTTTGTTCATATAATGCTTGACTTACCGGTTACAGTTTTAATGGACGGGAAAAACAGCATTAGCCTGATAGAAAAATGATAAAATTTACAGGAATATTATTTTTTGTTTTCATTGGTATAACTGTTTCTCAGGATACGGTGAAAATAACAACCTGGAATATTCTGGAATATACCGGGTCAGATACAACTGTTCGTAATCCATATTTCAGAACTGCATTAAACGGAATGGATCCGGATATACTGGTTATACAGGAAGTTTATACTCAACAGGTTGTAAACAATTTTTTAACAGGAGTATTGAACTCTTCAGGAATCGGTATATTTGCAGCGGGAACATTCATCAGCGGTCCGGGAAGCGATAACGCGATCTACTTCAGATCGGATAGATTCACTTTCATTGCAAATAATCCCATTGCTACTTCACAGCGTGATATCAATGAATTCATTGTTAGGCATATACCTACAGGCGATACCCTGAGAATATTCACTGTGCATCTTGCATCAGGAACAGGCAGCTCAATTGAGCAGGTAAGAGCATCTGAAATTGACAGTTTAAGGAAAAGAACTAATCTTCTTCCTTCCGGATCGAATTTTTTAGTACTTGGCGACTTTAATCTTACAGGCGCAAATGAACAGGCTTATATAAAACTGGTACAGCCGGGCGGAATTGACGGAAGATTCTATGATGTTCTTAATATGCCGGGGGTTTGGAATAATCCTGCATATGCCCCTTTTCACACACAATCTTCAAGGACCAGGTCTTTTGGCAGCGGCGCAACTGGCGGACTTGACGACAGATTTGACATAATATTGTTTTCCAATTCTGTTTATAATTTTGGAGACCTCAGGTATGTGCCCGGATCTCTGACTGCTTACGGAAATGACGGCAATCATTATGATGACAGCATCAGCAGACCGCCTAACAACGCAGTAGGGCAATCAATTGCCAATGCACTGCATTATTCCTCGGACCATTTACCGGTTTTTGCGTTGTTTAAGTTTGGAAATATTGTTAATGTTACAGGAAATCAAAATTCTTCTTATGATTTCAAGCTTTCACAAAATCATCCAAATCCATTTAATCCGTCAACAAAGATACAATTCAGTGTTTTTAAATCAACAAATGTTAAGTTCACAATTTATGATGTAACCGGGCGAGTAATGGTAATACTTGTAAATGAAGAACTAAAACCAGGAACTTATGTGGTGCAGTGGAATGCCCGCCAAGACAATTCTTCGTCTGAATTGTCAAGCGGAGTGTATTATTATACGTTGATGGCGGGTGACTTTGTTGAGACGAGGAAGATGATATTGATTAAATAGATAACAAACAATTTTGTTTACAAAGAAAATCAATTTACCTGGCGGTTTATTTCTGTTCCGAGAACCAGGGAAGCAGGAAGAGGCTGCATGTTTCTCTAAAAAACAATCAAATAACAATATTATAAAAAAAGCATTTATATTTCTGATGTTTGCATTAATATTGCAATCTTCAGGGCAAGCGCAACTTCTCCCGGGATACAACCCGCAATTATATAGTAACATTATTAATGCTGCGAAAGGAACGGGTATGCCTTTTCTTTTACAACAAGGATATTTAACAATGCCCGGCGTGGAGATTATTAATGATACAACACTTAGCTATCAGGGGCATAATTATAAAACCAGAAATTTGTATCAAAACCCGGTACCTAATAATACCAATCAATATTATATTATGGCATCTAGCTATGGAAGTTATTTAATAAATATTTTCCGAAATGTCTGGTATCTAAAAATTCCAAATGTTCTTTACAAGCAAACCGACTCAACATTCTATTCTCTGGTGGATTGTGTGGGGTTTGGTACGCGGGTGTTATCAGCCGTAGGAGATACAACAGATACTGGAAACGCTTATTTGTCTCTCATTAAATCTGTCAAAGAATCTAACAATACTTCGTTTGCCTCGAAAGGATGGGTTGCTATGGCATATCAATTCGGGGCAGCTTTTCCGACTTTACCGGATGCGAATCCTTTGGGATGGTCATATGTTTCGGGTAATATAAAATACGATTCCATTAATGCATACAATCATAGATTAAATCCTAATCTCAATCAATACAACGGTCGTGTTAAAGGAGCTTACAATCTTACACAAACAGGTGATATTCTTGCTTTTGCTTACGGACCAACTGCAGAGTTTAACGGACATTTTATGGTTATCAGTCAACAGCCGTACAGGCTTAATTATGACAGCATTCACACTCATTATCCCAATGTCAGCCCCGCAAATATTAATCAATTTCTGAACACATATCACGTCTATGGAACACCGGTTTATGACTGTTCCGGGAGGAATGCTCATTTATATGACTCGCGAACATTCTCAAGCGGAATTGGGCATGGGGTTCTTTGGATACTAACCAATCCTGAAAATGATGTCCCTCAAGGTTTCATTTTTAAACCTTCCTCGAATACAGCTACGGTGATCAATAAACAACTCCTGAATAATGAATACATTTGGGCAATCTCAGTAGGTCGATACAAAGGTTCTGTTGTGGGTATAGAAGAGCAGGGAAATAATGTTTTACCAAAAATATTCAATCTTAGACAAAACCATCCTAATCCATTCAACCCATCAACGAAAATTAAGTTTGAATTGCCTAAGAATAATTATGTAACATTAAAGATTTACGATGCAATTGGTAGTGAGATAGCTTCACTTGTTAACGAGCAATTAAACGCAGGCACTTATGAAGTTGATTGGGATGGCAGCGGTTATGCGAGCGGAGTGTATTATTATTCTATGATAACGAGTGACTACGTAGATACAAAAAAGATGATTTTGATTAAATAGAATCATTTAGTCAATCAATTTGTTATCTATTGCGGGTTAGTTGATCTTCGCCTGCTTCGGGGATTAAGCCCTTGTCATTTTACTCAAGCTTTGATTTTATCAAGTGCGCATTTTCGGCGGCTTCCAGCTTTGTGGGAACTAACATTGGCTGAGAAATTATTTGTTACTGAGCCAATGTTATTATAAAAGCACATTCCTGAATAATAAAAACCCGGTCATCGAAAAAATCATTTTAGAGTTTTAATTAAAAAAAACACGAAAAGTAATATTGTTTATATTCTACGTATGAGATATCACACTAAAAAGAAAGCTTTGTTTATTAAACAAAGCTTTTACAACTGAAAAATTATATTACAAAACTATTAACCGAATACAAACCCAATTATGATGATTGCCATCATTACAAAAAGCGTTGTTTTGATGAAGTTGTTACTGCTTTTATTCACTTCATCTAAATGTTTCATCATAGTTTTGTTGTTTATATCTTGAGTATTCATACTTGATTTTCCCTTTCGTTATAAATTTATAGACTTGTTATCTACTGTATATAAACTAATATAATAGGGTTAGAGCGACAATCCCTTTTAAGCGTGATATTCTTTTTTTAGTTGTCTAATCAGGGTTTAGCTGTTCTTTTGTATATTCTGCTTCCTTTTTCAGACAGCAGGATTTATTTTGCGGATACATGCTCTCTCAATTTATTAGCCAAATGAACAAAGTGAAGAAAAGAATCTGAATTTTGGGAGAATAAACAAAAAGATATTATAAGCTTTAAATGTAACTAATAAATTAACAGGATTATACAGTTTTATTATTAATTAAGGAGTAGATCTATTTTCAACCTATTGAACTATAGGAATACTGACCAACTGCGTGTATATTACTTCCAAATATTCAGCGTTGTATATTTCTGCTATTTCAAATGACACTTATGTGATGATATTACAGAAATAATAACGAAATGTTAAGAATATTAAGGACGAGAAAAGTATTTTTCAAATTTATAATCCA
>CALJIG010000101.1 GCA_937974175.1 uncultured Ignavibacteria bacterium | reverse complement strand
ACTGTAATCTGTAGAAGTAAACACCGCTGGCGAATTCTGAAGCGTTGAAATCAACAGTGTAGTTGCCTGCTGTCTTGATTTCGTTAACGAGTGTTCTTACTTCTCTGCCGAGAATGTCATAAATCTTCAACGTGACAAGTCCTTGCTTTGGTAGTGCAAAGTTTATCTTCGTTGTAGGATTGAACGGATTCGGATAGTTCTGGCTTAATGAGTAAACCTGCGGTACTGTTGAACCTGCCGGATTTACACCTACGCCTGTGTTAAGAACAAGACATATATTAGGACGTGTTGAAGCCGTTGATGTAGCTGTTAAAGTGCAACCGGCACTTCCGTCAACATGATTGTGTACAACCGTTCCCGTCTGAGTTGTTCCGGCAACAGTGCTGTTTCCTGACCATGAAGCATTATCAAAACATATTTCTATTAACAAGCTTCCTGTTCCATTCCAGAAGTATGGTGTTGCAAGGTCAATGTATTGAAGTCCTGTTCCCGGAGGAGTATAAGCTGAAGAAGTATATACTTCTGACCATCCTGTTGTTGTCCATGTCGAGATAGTTGTTCCGGTTATTGTCTGCATTTTAACAGAGAATCCGCTCATAGCTGGTGAGCCGACAGTTAAGATTGTGAATCCGAGTCTGTTGATAAATCCTGCGGAACCGCCTGCTGCCGTAATTTCTGCTGCCGTGTACAGCATCTGTGTTCTTGAGTCTTCATAGAGTGTGTAGAACGGATAACTTGTTGATGTTGTTCCCGTTCCGATACATGCTGTTGCTATCGGAAGTCTCTTGAAAGTAATGTTATTTGTTTGTGATGATGCAAGTGAATCGTTTCCTGAATAAGCATAAACTCTCCATTGACCTACTGATGAGTCACCCATAGCTACACCGATTCCTGACAGCATTCCGTCAAGTGCATTTGATGTTGTAGTTAAAGTGGAGTCAAAACCTGTATTATCAGCAGGCAGACGGAACTTAATATTTGATGCACTGCTGAAGTTAGGAGAAGCATAGAACCACTTATAAGTTGTACCTGCTCCTGATTTTCTCCAGTTAATAACAACAGGTGAGTTGCTGCCGCCAGCAGTTTCAATTTTTGCACCCGAAACAGGGCTGACAAGCGCGAATGGTGTCAACGCCGGTTTCTGTCTCTTTAAAGTAATTGCTCTTGGACCGTTTGCTGATTTCAATGAATCGTATAGCGGGTCATTGCCTCTGAATGCCCATACATCCCACGAACCTGATATAGAATCGCCCTGATTAAGTCCAAGTCCTCCAAGTAATACGTCTAACTGACCGAGTGTCATTGTAATTGAATTTGTACCCGCAGAAATAGTATGAATTCTTGTTGGTAATGCTGTTCCAAATATCCATTTGTAACTTGCATTTGCTCTTGATGTATCCCAAGTAATTGTTACCGGAGTCGATGAACCCGGAATAGAAGTAACTGTTGTACCTGCGACTGGAGTCTGCAAGTTAAACGGCATTAGCGGACCTGCGTCAAGTGTTATTGTTGCTGCCCATGACTGATATCTGCCTACTCTGTTGTCTGACCAGTTCGGGAATACCTTTCCATTTGCAGATGTTATCCCGATATAATCTCCCTGATAACCTGTTGCTAAACCTGAAATAGATGATGGTCTGAATTTTGCATCGTTTACTTTTATTTCTGACCAAGTAGTTCCGCCGTCAACAGAACGATTTACGTATGTATCAACTGAATCATTATTGTTTGAATTTCTTGTATCATGATAAACAACGTTAATTCCGCCGCCTGCATCAACGTTTATGGCTGCATGATATTGAAGTTTTCCGTTTGCAGCATCTTGATTTACTCTTATTGGTGCACTCCAGTTTGTTCCTTGATTCGATGAGTACCACATGAATACGTCTGATGCATCACCACCAGCAAAATTCTTTTCCGGTGCTACAACATAAATCCAGCCGTTTCTAGGACCTCCGCTTCTATCAACATCCAATCTTGGGAAACCTGCAACTCTGATACCCCAACCTCCGAATGATGCCGCTCTGATTCCGTTCATATCTGCTGCATTGTTTCTGGCAGTCCATGTTAATCCTCCATCAGTTGATTTTGCAAAGCCAAGCGAATCCTCAGTTGAGTTCTGACCATTTGTAGTACAGTTTGCCCATACTGCATAAACATTTCCTTCAGGACCGGCTGTAACGTCGCATCCCTGATGGTGATGACCTGAAGCCGGCGGAGGGCTAACAACCTGAACATTTGACCAACTTACACCACTATTAGTGGTTCTTGTAAATAATATTCTGTTATTATATGTTCCGCCAAACTCTGTGTACACTGTATATGAATGCCCATAGTAGGGGCTTGAAGAAGCATAATTTGTTCCTGATAAATTTTTATCGGCATTTGTTGTTGCTCCAGGAAATGTGACTGCAGGTGCCCAAGTTAAACCAAAATTGGTTGAATAACTTGCACCCATTGAATATGCTTGTGTTATAAAAGATATTAAATATACACCATCTTTATCAATCATAGGAGCCGGATCACCACTATTTCTTACAGTAGTATCACCACCGAACCAATTCATACCGCCGTTTGTTGATATATAACCGCCTGTACTGAAATATGAACCGCCCCAGAATATGTTGGCTGACCCAAACATCAAATTAGGATTGTTCAAACTTGAAGTTATTATAACTTCCGATTGTGTACCCGGTGCATTAGTTGGGTGTAATCTGAAGTTTGGACTTACTGCCATAACACCTAATGGTGTTTGAACATATGTATTTTTTGTATTTTTATTTACGTAATTATCCGTATTTGGATAACTTGGTAAATTGTCGTACTGTCCGACAGGCATAAACCTTGTCGATGCCGGATGGGGATTCCATCGCGGGTCATTATTGTCGAAT
>CALJIG010000100.1 GCA_937974175.1 uncultured Ignavibacteria bacterium | reverse complement strand
TTATTTTTTATTTTAAATAACGAATGAAAAATGAGAATGAAAAAATTAAATATTCAAAGCAGGTATATGTTGTTTTTTTATTGTTAACACTTATATGGAATGCATCAATATTTCTAGCCCCGTTATTTCTGGAACTGGGCGGCGCGTTCACAAAGTTTTCCCTGTTCATTTATTATTTTTTTTCGCCTGTATGCCATCAGCAGGATGCGCGTTCATTTCATTTATTCGGTTATAAGCTGGCAGTTTGCTCACGATGCGTCAGTATATATTTGGGATTTTTAATCGCAGTTATTTTCTATCCTGTAAAGATTAAATTGAGTAATACGGAACTTCCTCCTCTTTGGTTCTTATTAATTCCGGTTCTATTAATAGCCGCAGATGCTTTTTTTGATATGTTCGGATTATTTGCAAATTCATATTTTTCGCGGAGCATTACAGGAGCTATCACAGGCTTCGTTCTTCCGTTTTTCCTTATTCCGGGTTTCGTAAAACTTGTAAACGATATTTCAAAATCTTTCTTCAAAAAATCTAAAAGTTTTTAATGAATAATAGTCCAAACAAACTCACTCCTGTTATAATAAGCACGGCCGTAATGATTGTGCTTTCATCCGTTCCCGGATTAAATTTAATAAATACATTTTGCTGTATGGGAATAATCCTCGGGGGATTTATCGGAGTCAATTATTATTCAAGACAGCTTATTGCAAATAATTTACTCCTTTCACAAAAGGATTCAATTTTAATCGGACTGCTTTCCGGGATTATTGCTGCCATTGTAAATACCGGCGTATCGCTTGCAGTCAGTCTTTTCTCAAATATAAATCCAATGGCTGAAGTTATGGAAATGATGAGCACGATGGGAAGACAAGTACCGCCCGAAGCAATGGAAATAATGGATAAGCTTTCACAGGAGTTTACAAAATACGGCTACTCGCCGACATTAACAATAATTACTTTTGTTATAAATATTATTCTGTATCCGCTCTTCGGAATGCTGGGCAGTTTCATAGCATATCAGATATATAAAAAGAAAAATTTGCAGCAACCAAACTTACCAAATTTATAAAGTAATATGATGTTCGAATACTCTGGCGCAATACATATGCATTCAACCTACTCAGATGGAACCGGTACAGTTCCTGATATTATGCGGTATGCGAATGAAACAAATTTGGATTTCGCAATACTCACTGACCACAATACTATGGGGGCAAGGGATGACGGATTTGAGAAATGGTATAACGATTCTATGTTGATTGTCGGATATGAAATGAACGATTTGCAAAATAAAAATCATTACCTGACATTTGGCCTGGATCAAGTAATTGGTTCCTATGAAAAGCTTGATGACGGAGAGCTCGGCTCTATATTAACTGCTGAAGAATATGTAAAGAAAATAAATGATGAAGGCGGCTTTGGTTTTACTGCTCACCCTGATGAAAAAAGGAACTGGCTTCCTGACCATCCTTCATATCCGTGGCAGGCATGGGATGCTGAGTTTACAGGCATTGAAATCTGGAATCACATGAGCGAATGGATTGAAGGAATGAATGAGAAAAATAAGCTGCAGCGGTTTTTGCATCCGCTTCGCTCTATCATTGCTCCGCCGGAAAGCACTTTACAAAAATGGGACGGACTTAATACAAAAAGAAAAGTTGTAGGCATTGGCGGAATTGACGCGCATGCGCATAAGCAGAACATTATGGGATTTTATGAAGTAGAGATTTTCCCTTATAAAGTTTTGTTTAAATCAATAAGAACAAATGTTCTTCTTGAAACAGAAATTAAAAAAAATAATTCTCAGACGTTTCATCATGATAAGTTAAAAATTCTTAATGCATTGAAGAATGGAAATTCTTTTATTGTGAATACATATCACGGCAGCGGAAAAGGATTCAGATTTTTTGCAGACTACAACGGAAAATCTTATATAATGGGCGATGAAATTATTTATGATAATCCCGATAAAAAAATTATTTTGAGAGCGTTAATACCGGAGAAGGCAAAAGTGCGTTTAATAAAAGACGGAGTCTGCATCGATGAATTTGAATCAATGGAATGTATATGGGATTCAGATGAGAAAGGCTCTTACAGAATTGAATGCTGGAAGAATGATAAAGGATGGATTTTTTCAAATCACATTAGAGTATTATAGCAGTTAATATAGGGGCAAATCCAACTTGATAAAAAAAGTAAAGCAGTATAAGAAAAAAGACAGCGCAATTAACTCGAATTGCGGAGTCTTCGGAATTTATAATAATCCCGAAGCAGGTATACTTACATACTACGGACTTCATTCACTTCAGCACAGAGGGCAGGAAGCTGCGGGTATTGTTGCATCGGAATATCTCGAAGGCGAGAACAGATACAGATTTAATATTCATAAAGACCACGGGCTGGTATCGAATGTTTTCAGAGATGAAAAAATTTTAACGGATGTTTTAAAAGGTAATGCTTCAATAGGGCATACAAGATACTCAACTACCGGTGCATCTGATAAGAGAACTAATATTCAGCCGTTCAAAGTTATTTACAAAGGCGGCAATCTTGCTCTCTCTCATAACGGCAACTTAACAAATACAAAAGAGCTGCGTAATTATTTACAGAATGAAGGTACGTTGTTTCAGACTTCAACGGATAGCGAACTTCTTCTTCATTTGATTGCGCGAAGCAAGAAAGAAACAATCGAAGATAAAATTTTAGATGCAGTTTCTTATATTCGCGGTGCGTATTCAATTTGTATTTTAACGGATGATAAGCTGTTTGCAATAAGAGATCCATACGGTGTAAGGCCGTTTTGTATGGGTAAACTTGGTGATAGTTTTATTTTTGCCTCTGAAACCTGCGCGCTTGATATTGTGAATGCAGATTATGTCCGTGATGTAATGCCGGGTGAAATGATAATTATTGATAAGGAAGTAATTGAAACACAGAAAGAGAAATCAATACAGTTTGCAAAAGTTGATAAGTACAGGCATTGTGTATTTGAATATATATATTTTTCAAGACCGGACAGTATTGTTTTCGAGGAGAAAGTTGATAAAGTAAGAAGAAGAATAGGAAAGAATCTTGCGCTTGAAAGTCCGCCGCCGCATAAAGACGGGGATGCAAAACGTGTTGTAGTTATAAATGTTCCTGACTCTTCCAACACTGCTACATTGGGATATTTTAGTGAAGCTATAAAGCATAATAAAGATATTAAGAATGAAATAGGATTGATACGCAGCCACTATGTAGGCAGAACATTTATTCAGCCCGGACAGGATAAAAGGGAAATGAAAGTGAGAACAAAATTTAATATTGTGAAAGGTGTTCTTGCAGACAGAAAAGTTGTAATGATAGATGATTCGATTGTAAGAGGCACAACTTCAAGGCTGCTTGTCGATTTATTAAAGAAGGCAAAGCCGAAAGAAATTCATCTGAAGATAACTTCACCTCCTATTATTTCTCCATGTTACTACGGAATGGATTTTCCTTCTAAAGGCGAGCTGATTGCAAATCAGAAACATCAGAACATAGAAGAAATAAGAGATTATCTGGGAGTAACATCTTTATCTTATCTCTCAGAGGAGAAATTACTTGAAGGCGCGCCGAATACTCATCCGGAAACAGGATTTTGTACTGCATGCTTTACCGGAAATTATCCTATTCAGATAGAAGGCTTAGATGAGTTTTCAAAGAGCGGATTAGATGATTAACAAATTTTAAAATAAAAATTTTACATTAACAGATATGAATAAAGAACAATTAGATTTTCACAAAACGAGAAGACATGAGTTTTCAAGATTAATGGGTGAGGATTCGATTGCCATTATTTTCGGCAATACTCATATCAATAAATCATACGATGCGAATTACAATTTCAGACAGCACAAGAATTTTTATTATCTCACAGGATTTCTTGAAGCCGATTCTGTTCTTATGCTTTCGCAAAACGGAATAAAATATTTTGATTACGATAGAAAAAAAGAAACTGTATCAAAAGAAATTTTATTTGTGCAGGAGAAAGATGAAACAAAGGAAACATGGACAGGTGTAAGGTTAGGCGCAGATAAAGTAAAGCAGGAATTAGGCATTGCTGATGCCAAAGATAACTTTGACCTGCCCGATTTTTTGAATTATAATCTATTCAAAGGATATAAAAGACTTTTTATAAATTTTGCAGACCTGATAAGTTTAACTGGTGAAATAAAAGAGTTTGCTACACAGTTTGTGGATGGTTTAAGAAGCCTAGCTCCGTCTATTCAAATCCTTGATTCTTCTTTTATCTTAGGTAAGATGCGCAGAAGAAAAACGACTTATGAATTGAAGCTTATGCAATGCGCAGCAGATATTTCTGCAAACTCATTCAATGAAACCCTGAAAAAAATTAAGCCCGGTATGGCAGAGTATCAGGTGCAGGCAAATCTTGAGTATCATTATAAATTCAACGGTTCATCGGATAATGCTTATCCTCCGATCTGCGCTTCAGGGAACCATGCAAACATCCTTCACTATGAAGAAAATAATGATACATTGAAGGAAGGGGATTTAATACTTATTGACTCAGGCGCTGAGTACGATTATTATTGTTCGGATATCACGCGCACATTTCCTGTCTCAGGAAAATTTTCTAAAGAGCAAAAAGAAGTTTATGAAATTGTTTTAGATGCAAATAAGCAGTGCATCAAAAAAGCAAAAGAAGGCGTGAAGTTCGATGACTTAAAAAATTTCTGTGATAAAGTTTTAGCTGAAGGTATGGCTTCAAAAGGAATATTGAAGAATAAAAAGCTCTATAAAAAATATACTATACACGGAGTAGGGCATCACATAGGATTGGATACTCATGATGCAGTCCCTTACAGATTAAATAAAGAGCTTGATGATAAGCTTGTAGTCGGTGATGTGATTACAATTGAACCGGGATTATATTTTCCAATTGGTTCAAAAGATATTCCAAAAAAATATTGGGGTATTGGCGTGCGAGTTGAAGATGATGTTGTTATAGGAAAAAACGGATGTTTGAATCTGACAAAAAATGCCGTCAAAGAAATTGACGACATTGAAAAGTTAATGGCTGAAAGCAAACAATAATTTAGACTATAGCAAAATCTATTTTCTTTGAAAACATATTTACTCTTGATACTGCAATTCTGACTTTATCGCCGGCGCGGAGAACTCTCTTAGTTCTTCGCCCGATTGCGATGTGTTTCTTATCATCATACTCGTAATAATCATCTTCAATATCTTTAAATCTCACCATACCTTCAATGAGAATATCATTTATCTGAACATATACTCCGAATTGTACGATTCCGGAAATGATGCCGTCATACTCTTCACCTATTCTGCTTTGCAGATATTCAATTTGTTTTATTTTAATCGATTCACGTTCTGCAGCAACTGCATTCTGCTCGCGTTCTGAGCTGCGTTTGCAAATATCCGGAAGTATCTGATTATAGTGATTAACAATCTTCGGCATATTTTTCTTTGCATTCATATAGTCAAACAACACTCTGTGCACAATCAAATCGGGATAACGTCTGATAGGGGAAGTGAAGTGTGTGTAATGGTCGAAGCCAAGTCCATAGTGTCCGATATTTTTGTGAGTATAGATTGCCTTTGCCATCGAGCGGATAAGCAAATCATTTATAATATATTCTTCCGGCCTTCCTTTTACTTCTTCCAATAATTTTCCAAGTGAGTCCTTGTTATTCACATCAACTTTATATCCGAACTGATTTACAAACTCAGAAAGATTTTTCAATTTTTCAATATCAGGGTTATCGTGAACTCTGTATATAAACGGATATAATATCTCGGATTCTTTCTGCAAATTTTTAACATAGAGCGTTGCGCAAATATTAGCAAGCAACATAAATTCTTCAATCAACCGCATTGTTTCCAATCTTTCTTTTGGAACGATTTTTATAACTCTTCCTTTTTTATCAAATACAAATTTCACTTCACGCGAATCGAAATCAAGTCCGCCCGATTTAATTCTTTTCTCCGTCAGGCATTTTGATACTTTATACATCAATAAAAGCTCTTTGGAAAAATCTCCTTTTTTCTTATCGATTATTTCCTGCGCTTCTTCATAAGTAAATCTTCTCTTGCTGTTTATGATAGTTTTCTTTATCTCAAAACTTTTTATTGTATACTTTTTGGTAAGATTGATAAAAATTGAAAAAGTTAATCTGTCAACATTCGGTTTTAAGGAGCAGATATCATTTGATAAATTTTCAGGAAGCATAGGTATTACTCCGTCAACAAGATAAACACTTGTACCTCTGTGCAAAGCCTCTTTATCAAGCTCACTTCCTTCTTTTACATAGTGTGAAACATCGGCAATATGAACACCCAGCAGATATCCGTCAGCAGTTTTTTCAAGAGAGACTGCATCATCAAAATCGCGCGCATCTTTCGGGTCTATTGTAAAAATTGTGCTTTCCCTTAAATCAAGTCTTCCCTTAGTTTCCGAAACAAACTTAATCGCTTCCGCTTCTTTAATTACCTGAGGTGGAAAATCTTTTTCCAATGCAAACTTCTTTGCAATAGAGTTTAGCTCGGCTTCTGCATTCCCAGACTTGCCGAGAACCTCTTTGATTATTCCTTTTAGATCTGTTAACTCATTGCTTATATCATCAGGATTTAAAATCTCTACATAAACTTTATCGCCGTCTTTTGCTCCGTTGAAAGCTTCCTTTTGTATATAAATATTTTTCTTAATATTTCTTGAATCCGGGAATACCGTACCGTAGCTTCTGTTATTTTCAAAATCACCGGTTACAAACTTTAATTCTTTTCTTGAAATATTTGTTATCTCTGCAAAAGGAATTCCGTCAATATCTTTTAAAATAAATGTAACTTTATCAGCAAGGTTCATTGCTTTATTGCTCGTGCCTATCACTTTATATCTTATTTCATCGCCGGCTTTATCCAGATATTTAATTTCAAATCTGCCGTCGCTTCCGAAATCTATCACTCCTTCAAGTTTTGATTCTTTAGGAGTAGTATTTAAAAAATATACTTTCCCGTCCTTGGAAATAAGTCCTTCATCCATTAAATCGTATAGGAGGTTTCTAAGAGCTTCAATTTTAAATCTTGGGAGGTTAAGATTTTTTAAAAGAGCATGAAGCTTGAATTTCTGCTCGGGATGCTTTTTAAAAAAATTCGATATTTGACTTTTGAGTTTGATAAGCGTTTAAAATTTAATTCTGTAATAAACTGTTGCGCCTGTTCTTGTATCAGAGCTTACAGTTATGTTTGAACCAAGCGATGTTAAAGGATCTACTGTCCTTTCTATCTGTATAAATAAATTATTTGAAAGTCCCGGTATATTCAAAAGCTTACCAAGAGGATATTGAATTGCTACATTTGTATTGCTTACATTATCAAAAACCTGGCCGCCTACACGGACTATTGCATCTCCGAATTCAGCAGTGATTCTGATATCTGTATTTTGCGCAACAGAGCCGGTTGTTGAGTTTACATAATTTATATCCGTGTTTACAATAAATGGAAGTATATCCTGAACAATTGAAGAAAAATAGTTTGATAAAATTACTGAACCAACATTAGCGCCGACAGAACCTAAGGCAATGTTTTGAGAAGCGGAAAGATCTTCTTTGAATTTTCCGAAAAGTATAAACGTGATTGCATCATCAGTCGGGTCTGTACTGTTTACCGGAGTTCCGTCCCGTGTCAATTTCCAGACAAGTTTAGGATTTACTGCTGAGCCTGTAACAGCTAAATCAACTACAACATTTTCAGTACTGCTGCCATCCGGTTTTGTATAAACTGCGCTGTACTGTGCTTCAATATCCAATTCAGGATTTTTTATAGGTCCGTTAAATTTAACTGAACCATCTGCTTTAAAATTTTTGTAGAATTTATAATATGAGTTATCACCAAGAACTACATTACCTCTTGCTTCCATACCTCCGGTATTTCTATTATCAACAAAAAGATTCAAATTAACCTCTCCAAAAAATTCCTGTCTGTATTTTGGGTTTGTAATGAATCTTAAAAAAATCGGAGTTTCATTTGTAACAATGAGATCATAAATAAAAGAGCTTCTTTCAATCGGTTTATTAAGGCTTGAATCTTCCTGCGCAATGAGATAACGTTCAAACGGATTCCATTCCTTTTTATTTTTTCGCTTAATGCTGTCAGTCAGCTTTGAAACATAATATAATAAACTGTCCGCTATAAATGAAGTTGAATCATATACAAGCTTATAATTAAAATCATCTGCATACAGATCAAGAGTTTCCTGCTGGAAAGGATTGATTGTAATATTTCCTTTTTTAAGTGTAAGGTTTCCATTTAGCAGCATTGATTTATCATTTCCCTTTATATGAAGCTGCGGAGTTCCACTGCCGCCATACAGATCTCCCAGCAAACCAAGCTCTGTTGGTCCGTTATCTTTGTCAAACAGTTTCACATCTCCTGTCATTCCCAAATCTATATCGCTAAGTTTCAGATCACTGAAATCAAGGTATCCCGTTGTTGTAATAAATCTGCTGTCCTCATCGGGAGTGTAAAGCTTAGAGTTTGTAATGAGAAGCTTTTGTCCTTCTGTTGTCATATCTGCTTCAAAAAGATAATACATTCTTGTGAGGTCAACATTAAATGACCCGTTGCGAACGTTCATTCCTCCGGTAAGTTGAGGCTTCGAGCCTGTACCGCCCACATCAATTTTACCGTTAAGCGTGCCGGATAGATTTGAAGTGAAAGGTAAAATTTGCTCAATAATTCTTATCTGATAATTGTTTGCAGCTACGTGAAGATTTATTTTATCGGTAAGTATTTTCTCTTTTATTATCGAAGAGTCTGCATCATTAAAGGAAATATATATAGGCATATCACCGGTGATTTTCAGATTACCGACGTTGCTCTGATTATAGAAACTTATATCAGGTGTGACTTTGTAATCTTTATAATCAATCAATGCGTCAATTCTGCCCACGTTAGTATTACCCATAGTGAGCATGTCTGTATTTGTTTCAAAGTGAAACATAGGATTATTTAAATCACCTGTATAAATTAATTCAACACGCCGGAAGTTGCCCTTTATCTGTTCGTCAGATTCTATATCGGGCTTGGCATATTTCTGAATTTCAGCAATGCTCAAATTATTTAAAGTAACCTTTACATTACTGCTTCCATCCAGCGAGTAAATTCCCTCTATATTTGCGCGCTGTCTTCCTTGTTCTATTCTAAAGCGCTTTATATCAAAGTATCTTTCCCCGTTATCATTTACAAAATAGAAGAGAAGGGAATCCGTGTCTCTGAATAAATATTTCCCGGCGCGAAGAGCAAGACTATCAACAATGAAAGTTGACTGTATAGGGTCAAGAATGAATTTACCCTTTGAGCCGAATTGTATTGTGGAATCAACTACTATGCGGGTTAAAAATGTATTTTTATTATCTCTGTAATTCATGAAGAGATAAGTACTGTCAAATTTAGTACCGGCAATCCTCAATGAATCAGATACAAAATTTATGCGGGCAAACACTCCGTTTATATCCTGCTTGTTATCGCTGGCAATTCGCATTGATAAATTTGCCTTTGATACTCTTAATAGTGAATCCTGATATACTAATTTTGAAACTTTGCCCGTATCGACAGCAAATACAAACCTGTTGTTTGTATTTGAAACTCTGCCCTTCATATCAATCACAATATCGAGGTCATTGTAATCTATTAAAGAAGCGATTGGTTTGAAATCGATGATTTTTATTTCATAGGCAAATCTGAAGCTATCCGGAATTGCTGCAACTTGTGTTGTGAATGTTCTTCTTGTTGTGCTGTCGATGATAATTGACATTTCACGAGTTACAGAATCTTTTGCAAATATCTGTCCGATGTTTGCAGAAACTTTTTCTATATTGGAAGATAATACTACGGGAATAGTTGCCAGTGAGTAAAGCCCAGATGCTCTCAGCTCAAGGAATTTAGATTTGAGAGAGATATCAGTTGAATCACCGTTCTTATGAATAAAGCCAATCATAGGCGATTCAGGTATCTGATACTTCGCATAGTATGACTTTGTAAAATCTAATTTAAAATCTCCGGTTATGCCTGCAAGAGTTGTTCCGTTGCCTTGTATGTTGTAAGTAAAATTAAGATTGCTTTCCTGAGAGCTGCTCTTTGTAATTCCTGCAATGTTTAAATTTTGAATATTGCCTTTTACATCATACTGCAGATTATTAAAATCTCTGAACACAACTCTGCCGTCCACTGTACTGTTTACATAATTCGCATTATAGATAACATTTAGATCAGCCGTACCGTTATTTAAAATAATAGTGCCTGATGACTTGCTTATCTTCTGCTCAAAAATATTACTTTCACGAATATCGTAAACTAATTTTGTCCGCATTGTTTTATAATCAAATCCAACACCTTCTGCAGATATCTCTCCCGTTATATTTCCCTCTAAGCTATTTTCTTTTAAAACTTTTCCTAAGTTAAAATTATTAGTTTTAAAATTTCCTTTATAAACAGCCTGTATCGGTTTCAGGTTTAATGAACCCTTGCCTGAAACATTTCCTGCAGATGACATTATATCTATGTCTGCATCGAAGTCAACCGGCTCGCCTACAAAATGAAAGTCAGCTTTTATTTTTCCTAGGTGGCTGTAGTCGGGGACGGGGAGTCCGGGGATAACAAGTTTGGTATCTATCGGGTCTATTTCAGATTTATTCGAAGTAATATCAAGATAAAGCTTTGAAGGCTCGTCAAGATTTTTAATCGTTCCTGCCAAATCATAAACAGAATTATCAGTCTTTAAAAGTAATTTATCTAAAGCAAAATTGTTGTACTTTCCTTTGGCTTTGAAGTTGAGATAAACTCGTCCGTCAAGGAAATCTAAATCAGGAAGAAAAAATTTCAAATCATCGAAATCAAATTTATCTGTAAGAAGGTCAATTGTCATTACACGCGAATCAAAATCCTCGTAGTCAACTGCCTTTTCAAGTGGGTCGAAATCATCCAGTCCAACTGTCTTAATATCAATCTTAGTCCTGTTTGTAACCAGGTTAAGATTATTAACAACAGTTGATTTGTTTTTAATAAGTGTAGCCTGCAGACTTAGATTTTTTACGGCAAGCTCTGAGTTAGTATTAAAATTTATTTTCTTTATATCTACAAATTTTCTTTCAGGGTAATACCTGGCAGCTAGCTCAAGATTAAAATTACTTACATACAGATTACTGATACCGAAATTCTTAATATTGGTGACAGGTATCTGCCCGATAGGCAGTGTGGAATTTTTATCTGCAAGTATTCTGAAGTTACCGTTTATAATTTCTATCTTATCTGCAGTTATTCTCCAGTCGAATGGCTTCTTAGTTGTATCTTCCGGCTCTTCTGTTTCGCTCCGCAAAAGATAATTAAGATTCCACATCAGGCTGTCATTCTTAAAATTTACTTTGGTAAGATTAATGACAGGATTGTTCAGGATTACCTTAGAAACATAAACATTTTTGTTGGGTATACCCCAGAGATCGTAGCCGAGTTCAATAAAATCTAATTTAAGAAGAGTATCTTTTTTAACAATAACACTGGCTTTGTTTAATCGCAGTCCGCTGATAATACTGCCTTCGATTGACTCTGCATCAATGCGGCTTTCCTTGGTTACTAAAGACTCGTTGACTTTATCTATTGCATAATGAAGTATCCAGTTCTTAGCGAATGATGTCTGCAGGAAGAAGACCAGACCGACAAAGAAAATTAAAAGGAAAAGAAAAGAGTAAAGAAAAAATCTGAAAACCCTTCCTATAAAACTTTTTTTCTTTTTGGATAAAGGTTTCTCAGTTGATTCAATTTTTTTAGATTCGTCTTTCGGCGGCTGATCAGGTGGCTTAGGAGTTGTGATATTTTCTATATCGTTATCTGACATTCAGCTTATATTCTTATCTATAGCTTAATTATTTTTTCTATTATTCCTGTGGTCGAGTAGTTATCTATAAACTTAAGGCTGAAAACTTTTCCGCCGTTTAATTTTACAATGTCACTGCCGACTATCTGGTCTTCTTTCCAGTCGCCGCCTTTTACAAGCACATCAGGAATGATTTTTGAGATTAAATTGAATGGAGTATCCTCAGTAAAAATTATAACTTCATCAACTGCCTTTAAGTTTTCCATTACAAATTTTCTGTCTTCTTCTTTGTTGACGGGCCGGGAATCTCCCTTAAGTCTTTTAACAGATGCATCAGCATTAAGTCCGACTATGAGATAATCACCGAGCGCTTTTGCTTCGTTAAGATATGAAATGTGTCCGCGATGAATGATATCGAAAACTCCGTTTGTGAAAACAATTTTCTTTCCGTCTTTTTTCAGATGTTGTATTTTCTCTGTTAAGTTATTCATCTAGTTTTCAGTTTAAGTCTAATAGGCTTTGTGCTTCTTGCTTTTACAAGTTCAGGAAATTTTGAAATGTATGCGATTAATTTTTCTTTGTGAATAGGTACAACACCAACTTCTTGAACTACTAAACCAGCTGCATATGTAGAAACCTCTAATGCGGTTTTTACTGAAGAATTTCCTGCAAGGCAGACAGCTATTGTGGAAATAACAGTATCACCCGCTCCAGAAACATCAGCAACTTTTCTAGCAATACTTTTAACTTTCAAAGGAATCTCACCTTTTTGAAATAACAACATGCCTTCACTGCCCAATGTGAGGACTAAATTATCACAATAAAATTGAGAGTCCAAGAAAAATTTGGCGGAATCTATAATTTGATTAAAAGTTTGATTCGATTCTTGTATAGCGTCTTCGAATTCTTTTTTGTTCGGCTTAAAAAGATATGCCGAACTATAAGTAAAAAAATTTTTAGATTTTGGGTCAACCAAAACTTTTTTATTTTTTTCATCTGCAAAGTGTTGAACTTTTCTTATCAGGTCTTGGGTCAAAACCCCTTTGTTATAATCTTCTAATATTATTATTTCAAATTCATTCTCAATTTTACTAAGATATTTTATTATTTTATTTTCCAAATTTTCAGAAATATCATATCTATCTTCTGAATCCAATCTTACTAGTTGTTGATTTCTAGCAAGTACTCTAGTTTTAGAAGTTGTCTTTCGCTTGGTTGATACAATTATTCCTTTAGTGTTAATTTGTAAGGAAGATAAAATTTTTTTAAAATTTCTACCCTGGGCATCATCGCCACATACTCCAATAAGTATTGGTTCAGATCCAAGAGTTTTAATATTATAAGCAACATTTGCTGCACCTCCAAGCCTATTTTCAGAACCATCTATATCAAATACTGGTACTGGCGCTTCTGGTGAAATGCGTGTTACGTTTCCAAGCAAATATCTATCGAGCATTATATCGCCGATAACGACAATTTTTTTGTCCTTTGCCTGTGAAAAAATGGAGTTTAAGTCTTTTAAATTCATTCGGTAAAAATACCTTTTATACTTTCGTTATTCAATGTAATTTCCTAAGTAATTTAATGTATTTAACCGCTTATGAAATTTTCATTTATAGTTATATTTACCCTGGTTTTTATTTCCTGCTATGGTCAGAATGACGTTCAATCTAAACTGAACAAAACTCTTTCATTCAGGGGACTGAGTGAGAAAGATATTACCATTCCGATTTCAACCGATAAAGATAAATCACCTACAAATAATTCTAAACTTCTTTTGCCGAAAGTGAAAGAGCTGATGGAGTCACCTCTGAAGTCGTTTGAGTTTATGGAAGAGATGAAGAAGTTAGGATTTTTTCAAAAGAATAGTACAGTTTTTCTTGAGTTGAGAAAATTGTTAGGGGTTGATTATCAAAATGAAGGGATATTTGGCATAACAAGTTTAGTTTCGAAATATGCTCACACTAATTATGGGGATTTTCTTACGGAAAAAATTAAAGAAATTAAAAAATTTGAACGGGATTATTTCAAAGATAAATTTAATAAAGAAGAACTAATTTTCTTAAAGAAAAATATATTTTCAATTATTGAAGATACAGAATCTGATTCAGACGATAACAATACGGATATTTTCAAGTTTAATTCTGCGAGAGATTCATCATGGAAAATCTCAAAAACTACATTGGATGTATTGTCGAGAATAGATATTCAGGACTTATTGAAAAAAAGATTTGGAGTAGGTCTTGGGATGACAATTTATGAAACACTTTCTTTAAATAATACCAGTATAACTAAACTTGACAAACAACATATCTCCAACTCTTTCGTTCAAGGTGAATTCTATTTCTATCTCGATGACGGAGACGTTCGCATTGCAATCGGAGATGCCGGAAAAAATATTTACAACGGACACTTTGATTTGATAATCGATATCGGCGGTGATGATGTTTATAATATGTCAAATGAAATTCTTACCGGAAATAATTTTTCGTGCATAATGGATTTTGGCGGGAATGATTTTTATAATACATACTCCGACTTCGGCTTAGCGGGAGCAGTGTTTTCAACTTCAATGATTTTCGATAAAGCAGGGAACGATATTTATAAATCACAGCGCGGCTCTCTCGGCGCTGCTATCGGAGGAATAGGATTATTATACGATGAATCAGGCGACGATATTTACGAAGGCAATTCTTTCTCGCAGGGAGCGGCGTGCTTCGGCATCGGTCTTTTATATGATAAGAACGGAAACGATACTTACATTGCAAATACATGTTCGCAGGCATTTGGAATGACTCAGGGCATCGGCTCTATCATTGATGAGAAGGGAAATGACTCCTATTTAATTTCTCCGCGTTCATTAGACATTGGAAGATATGAAGACCATTATGTTTCTATGTGTCAAGGGTATGGACTCGGGCTTCGTCCTTATTATGCCGGAGGAATCGGTCTGCTGCTTGACTGTGAAGGCAACGATATTTATAACACAGATATTTTCGGGCAGGGCGGCGGATACTGGTATGCGCTCGGATGCCTCATCGATAAAAAAGGAAATGATAAATATAACGGCTATCAGTATTCTCAAGGCGCAGGGATTCATTTAGCTGTCGGCTTACTGCAGGATGATGAGGGCTGGGATTTTTATCAGTCGAACGGAGTCTCGCAGGGATGCGGACATGACTATGGATTCGGTCTGCTCTTCGACCAAAAAGGAAATGATAATTATTCAGCTTACTCACTATCGCAAGGGGCAGGCAATGCAAACGGAATTGGAATGTTCATCGATGAAGAGGGAAGAGATGGCTACTTAAATAAAGAGCCGGGAAATTGCAGGGGGTACGGAAATCCAAGGAGAGAGTACGGAAGCCTTGGAATTTTTCTGGATGGCAGCGGCACGGATTTTTATTCCGAGCCGGGATATGACAGCACCCTAAGCAATAGTTCACTATGGGGAGCGTTCAATGACGTTGCTGCGCAGGATGAAGTGCCTAATCAGGTCAGCGGAGAAAATTATAAAGTTGAGATGAACACTTCATTAAATGGTTTTGGGAATTATTCACAGGATGAATTGTTTATAATGGCAAAAACGATAGAGCCGCGATTTTCAAAATGGCAGGAGTACGGATTCAACAAACTTGTTGAAGACAGCACAAACACTGCTGAATACATTTTAAAGTATTTAGATACCGATGACCACAGAGTAAGCCTGGTTTTAAGAAATCTTGCTTTTAAAATAGGGACTTCGATGTCAGAGGTTTTCAAACGTGAAATCAGAAAAACGCTGGCTTCAGAGGGTGTTCAAAGAGGTCTAAATTTTAATCAGCTTTCCTTTGTATGCTATTTATACGGTGAAACAAGAAATCCTTCTGCAAAGGAGGAATTGTTACTTTTAAGCTATGATGAGAATATTAGAGTAAGGTCATCAGCAATAAACGCTCTTGGAAAAATTATTATCGATACAACTGATACAGAATTTATAAATAAAACTTCTGCAAGATTGCTTCAGCTTGCCGATGAAGAGATAGACAATAAAATTATCTACAAAGATCTTGCTCATGCTTTGAAAAACTATAAAAACAGCAATAGCTTTGAGGCATATAAAACTCTGCTCTTCAATGATTACTATGGTCCGAGATTTATAGCATCTGAAGCGCTGAAAACTTACTGGAATCAAAATGAAATTACCGATAAAGATATATCAGGTTTTACTTCCGACAGGCTTGCATTCCAGCAGTTCATCTATTCGATTTCTTCACTTGAAGAAAATAAGTTTAAGGAAGTATTTGATAAAATCTTGAATCAGAATATCAGTTACGAAGAAGTTATAAAATACAATCTTGTAGATATACTAAATCAGAAAATAAAATCAACAGACAATGTGTTATTTATAGAGTGGATGAAAAACAGGAAAGAAATTTTAATGGTTGGATTAAATCAAAAAATTTAATAAAATTATATACTTTCAAACCTCAATTTTTATGCAAGCCGAGTTGTAAAATCCCCGTATATTTAAATCTATTGCATTTCATATCCTGTGATAATAATTTGTCAACGGAGACTGCAATTTTAAAAAAACTAATTAATTAAAAGCTAACCAACAAAAATGCAAAAATTACATTTTTTGGTATTTGTATTACTGTTTTTACCTGTAAGTTCTTACTGCGAAAACATTCCGCTATTTACGAAAGTACAGCCGACGCAGTTCGATAACTTAAATACAAAATATCTTAAAGAAGTCAGTGCTCCGCAGTTCTTATCTGTTAATAAGGAATCGGTAAAACAAATTTTAAATTCTGATTACAAGAATTTAGAAATCAATATTCCGCTTGAGGGCAATGCTAATGCAAATCTGAAGCTGACAGAGTTTGAAGTTTTAGCTCCCGGCGCAGTTATTATGGAAGAAACAGCTGAAGGAAGAAAAACATATTTAGCGGATATTCCATTCAAATGCTACAAAGGATTTTATAATAATGATATGAACTCGATGGTTGTATTATGTTTCGCTGAAAATTTTGTGAAGGGTATTATGCTCACCGATAATAACTCTTACACATTGGCAACACTTGAAGAAAACAGAATGACTGATAACTGTATTCTATACGCAAACAATAAAGTTGTTGCAAAGCAAGATTTTAAGTGCGCTACTGATATGCTTGCCGAATCTGAAGATGCAAAAAGAAGCATGGCTAACTTTAATCCCGATAGTCCTGTAAGCACTACTTTTCTTCAGGCAAACATTGCGCTTGAAGTAGATCAGATAACGTATAACTTATACGGTCAATCTATCCCTAATGTATCAGCTTATGTGCTTTCATTAATGGGTGTTTCATCTGCATTATACAACAGGGATATCAATGTTAAGTTTGTTGTTCCAAGTATTCACGTATGGACAACAACTGACCCGTACACAGGAACAACTTCCAGCACTTTGCTTAATCAATTCAGAACATGGTGGAATACAAATATGCAGGCAACACCAAGAACACTTGCGCATTTTATAACACGCAGAAGCGGCGGCCTTGGCGGCATTGCCTGGGTTGATGCTCTTTGTGCTTCAACAGCTGCAGGGTATGGATACGGTTTCAGCAATACGGACGGCCCTATTAATCAGCTGCCGAATTACTCATGGGATGCTATGGTAGTTTCACATGAAATAGGTCATAACTTTGGCTCAAACCATACACACAGCTGTACATGGCCCGGCGGACCTATAGATTCATGCTATACCGTTGAAGGCGGTTGTTATTCGGGTCCTGTTGTTCCAAGAATAGGTACTATAATGAGTTACTGCCACTTAACTTCAGCAGGTATAGATTTACGTTTAGGATTTGGACCTCTTCCTAAAGCAAGAATAAGACAGGAAGCAGAAATTGCAGGCTGTATGTCACCTGCAGCAGAACAGTTGTTATTATCTTATCCAAGAGGCGGCGAGTTATTCAGCACAAACTCTCAGGTTTATATTTATTGGGGGACTTCTTTGACATCTAATGTGAATATAGAATATTCCACAAATGCAGGAAGCACCTGGCTGCCGGCAGCAACAAACATACCGGCTCAGAATAATTTTCACATCTGGACAGTTCCTTACATACCAACTACTACATCGGCAAGGTTAAGAATTTATGATGCGTCAAACCCGTCTGTTGGAGATTCTGTAAATGCTAACTTTACTATTAAAGTAGTAATGACCGGAATAAATACAATTTCTCCAACCAGCCAGACAACAATAGTTACAACTCAGAATGATACATCGAAAGTAGTTTTGTCATGGACATCAACAGGTACATTACCCGGAATAACTTATAAATGGAAAATCAGAAAAGGCAGCGGAGCTTACACTTCGTTCGCTTCTGATTCAAACGGAACTGCTACGAGATTTTCGATAAGAAAAAGTAAACTTGATTCCATGGCAGTAGCTTACGGTTTAACACAGGATTCTGTGCTTTGCGCCTGGGTTGCTACAGGTTATCTTGGTTCGGATTCAACAACGAGCAATGTAAACATTGTAGTATTAAAAACTAATACTGTCGGAGTAAATAGTATTTCTTCAGTTGTGCCTACAGAGCATAAGCTTTATACAAATTATCCTAATCCGTTTAATCCAACGACTAAGATCAAATTTGAAATTCCGAAAGATGAGTTTGTGAAAATTACAGTTTACGATTTATCAGGAAAGGCAGTAAGCGAGCTTGTGAATGAAAGATTAAAAGCGGGAGTGTATGAAACAGATTTCAACGGCGCAAGTTTAGCCAGCGGAACTTACTTCTACAAAATTGAAACAAGTAATTTTGTTGAAACAAGAAAAATGGTACTTATAAAATAAATTTTTTAGATGTTAAAGTCCCGCTTCGGCGGGATTTTTTTTACCCTTAATTAAACTCTCATTAATTCCATTATTATTTTCATGAAAAAAATTTTACTCTTCATCTTCACAATTATTATAATTCCATCATTTATAAACGCGCAGAGTGTCAGCCTTTTCGAAAAAGTTGAAAGCGTAAGCTCTTCTGCATTAGAAATTAAATACAGCGATGCACCTGATGCGCGGTTTTATAAAACAAACAAAACTGCAGTCAGTCAGATTTTGAATTCAAAGATGCAATATCTTGAACTCAGCGTGCCGTTAACAGAGGGTACAAGCGCAATTCTGAAATTAACCGAATTTAATATTCTTGCCTCCGATGCAATTATAAGTGTTATGACAGATGAAGGAGAAAAAAGATTTACAGAAAATATTCCTTTTAAATGTTATAAAGGAATTTACAATAATGATATAAACTCAATGGCTGTTATATGCATTTCAGATATTTTTGTAAAAGGGATTCTTCTGACGGAAAGTAATAGTTATACACTTTCTTCATTCGGTGATAACAGTTTATCGAATGAGTGTATTCTGTATGAAAATAATAAGCTGAGAGTTAAAAATGATTTTGCATGCGGTTCTGAAATGTTATCGCTTCCCGAAGATGTAAAAAACAAAATACAAAATACTAACCCGGACGTTGTAACAAATACATTTCTGCAGGCAAATATTGCTTTGGAAATTGATAAGATAACATACGCTACTTACGGTTCTTCAGTATCGAATACTACTGCAGGTACCCTTGCATTAATGAGTATTGTATCGGCAGTTTATAATCGTGATATAAATGTAAAATTAGTAGTGCCTTATATACATATCTGGACAACAACTGACCCATATACCGGCGCAACATCAGGCGATTTACTTGATCAGTTCGTTGACCACTGGAATGCAAATTTTTCAGCAATGCCCAGAACGCTTGCTCATTTTATAACAAGAAGGTCAGGCGGTCTTGGTGGTATTGCATATCTTGACGTACTCTGCGACCCGGTATCATCCGGCTTAGGATATGGCTTCAGCAATATTTCCGGTGCGCATAGTCAGCTTCCGCTTTATTCATGGGATGTTATGGTAGTTGCCCATGAGCTTGGTCATAACTTTGGCTCCTCTCACACATTCAGCTGCAGCTGGCCAGGTGGACCAATAGATACCTGCTACAGACCAGAAGGCAGTTGTTATTCCGGCCCGACAAAGGCGCGTACTGGCACAATAATGAGTTACTGTCATCTTAACGGAAATATAGATTTGCGTTTAGGGTTTGGACCTCTTCCCAAAGCACGAATAAGAACAAATGCAGAAAATGCCCCGTGCATATCTCCTGCGCCGAATCAACTGCTGCTTTCATATCCACAAGGAGGCGAAACTTTTGCTACGAACTCTCAACAATATATTTACTGGGGGACTTCATCTGCAGGGAATTTTAACATAGAGCTAACCACTAACGGGGGTTCTACATGGTCATCACTTGGTACAGGCATTTCTGCTCAGCAAAGATATCTTGTATGGACAGTGCCTTATATACCAACATCAGAAAATTGTAAAATAAAAATTTATGATGCAGGAAATCCTTCTTTAGCCGATACTGTTGACGGCACTTTCAGAATTAAAGCTACTCTTAATAACATAAATCTTGCGGCTCCTGCAACAGGAATATCATTGTTTACTACTCCGGCAGATACATCTAAAGTAATATTCAGCTGGACATCAGCAGGCTCATTAACCGGCATTACATATAAATGGAAAATAAGAAGGGGAGGCGGACAGTATTTATCTTTTCTATCTGATGCAAACGGAACTATCCCTAAGATAACAATAAGAAAGAGCAGGCTTGATTCTCTTGCAGCATATACATTTGGACTTACAGGCGATTCAGTATTATGCGGATGGTCGGCAGCAACGTATCTTAACTCAGATTCGCTTGCTAGTGAAATAAGAACAATAACAATCAGAACAAATACTGTAAGTGTAAAAAATATTTCATCTGCGGTTCCGACTGAGCATAAGCTTTATACAAACTATCCTAATCCGTTTAACCCAACTACTAAGATAAAATTTGAACTTCCTAAGGATGAATTTGTAAAAATTACTGTATATGATTTATCAGGAAAGGCAGTGAGTGAATTAGTTAACGAAAGATTAAAAGCAGGAGTTTATGAAACAGACTTTAACGGTTCAAATCTTTCAAGCGGAACATACTTCTATAGAATAGAAACAAATAATTTTGTCGAGACAAGAAAAATGGTTTTGATAAAGTAGAAAGTAGAAAGTAGAAACCTGTCTGATTTGTTTC
>CALJIG010000099.1 GCA_937974175.1 uncultured Ignavibacteria bacterium | reverse complement strand
ATTTTCTCATAACTATTTTTTTTACTTTATTAAAATCATTTTCTTCGTCTCTGAAAATTTTTCAGTAACGAGTTTATAAAAATAAATCCCGCTGGGAAGGCCAGAACCGTATAATGATGCATTGAAATCAACTGAGTAGCTTCCTGCATTTTGTTTTTCGTTAACCAAAGTTTGCACTTCATTTCCTAATGCATCATAAACTTTTATAGAGACGTAATTCGTAATTGGTAATTCGTAATTTATTTTTGTAGTTGGATTGAACGGGTTGGGATAATTTTGTCTTAAAGAATAATAGATTGGAATTTTACCTGTGCTTCCATTTACAAAAGATAGACCTCCGTTCGTGGTTTTTAAAATTGTGCCGTCAGTGCCTACGGCAAAACCTGTTGCGGCATTCACAAAATTAATACTATTGAGTTCATTTATATATACAAAGGATTGATTTGTCCATGTTGTGCCGCCGTCAGATGTTCTGTAAATCACTCCCCCTGAACCGCTGCACCATCCTGTAAGTTCATTTACAAAATGTACCGACTTAATGGAGTTAAAGGAAATCTGAAGAGATGAAAACCAGTTTACTCCGCCATTAGTAGTCTTTACAACTCTATTATATGTTCCTGCCCAGCCTGTTTGTTCGTTAATAAAGAAGAGACTTTTTTCAACACCCTGATTCAATATAGGCGCAGACCAGTTTACTCCGCCGTTTGTAGTTCTTAAATAAGTTGCCCCGGTTCCGTATCCTGAAATAAGACCAACCATAGAATTTGTAAACCAAACACTTGTAATAGCGAACGGTGCATTGGTATTATAGCTTATCCAGCTTTCACCTCCGTTAGTCGTTTTATAAAAAATAGATGGATTTGTATTTTTCGAGCCTGCTACAAATCCCGTCAATTCATTTAAAAAATAAATAGAGTAGAAATAAGCATTGGGTTCATTGATTGAAGTATGTTTCCATTCTGAGCCGCCGTTTGTAGTTTTTAATAATAGACCGTTACCTCCGCAAATCCATCCGGTTGCTTCATTAAAAAAATGCATTCCAAAAACATTGTAGCTTCTGTCAATTAGTGAAGAAAAATTTTCTCCGCCATTTGTTGTTTTTAAAAGAGCTCCATATCCCCCTGCATATCCTGTTCCTGAGGGAAAAAATTTACTCGTAATAAGTTCTTTATCAATGAAGGAGATAACATAAGGAGTCCAGTTCAGTCCGCTATCTGTAGTCTTTAAAATTCGGCCGTATCCGTTTAAAATAAATCCTGTATTGCTGTCTGTAAACTTCATCCTGCGGATTATATTTGTAACAGCCGGATTCAGAATGTTCCAGTTAAGTCCGCCGTTAGTTGTCTTATATAATTTTCCATTTTGATTGCCTGAATATCCTGTCTGCCCGTTTATGAATGAAAGCTGATTTATTCCTGAGCCTGTGAATTGCTGAACCCAGTTGAGTCCGGAATTTGTAGTTCGCCAGATTGCATTTGAAGTACTTACCCATCCCGTATTTTCGTTTAAATATTCTGAACTGAAAGTCTGGCTAAACTGGCTTGCAGGAATTGGCGTCCAGTTCAGTCCGCAGTTTGTAGTTTTATAATGATTGTTTGAAGAGCCGTAAGCAATGCCTGTATTGCTGTCAAAAAATTTTAAGTCATATATAGATGTAAAGCCTGTTTTCAAATTTAAACTCCAGCTAAGTCCTGCATTAGTAGTTATAAAAAGGGAGTCGTAGATGTTTCCTATAAATCCTGTATTTGAATTTAAAAAATAAATACTGACTACTTCGTTTTTAGAGCCGTAAGATAGAAGCTGCCAGTTTATTCCGCCATTTGTAGTTTTAAGAATTTTTCCCAGGGAGCCTGCAGCCCATCCGTGCATTTCATCGGAAAAGAAAATTTTATCCAAGCCGGTTTGACTGTCATAATTCTGGCTTACCCAGTTTACACCTGCGTTTGATGTCTTTAAAATTGTTCCGCCGCGTCCGCAAGCCCAACCTGTATTAGAATTTAGAAAATTAAAGTTATTTAAATCAAGGGATGCTGCGGAAGGATTAACAGAAACCCATCCGTTTTGCGAAAAGGAATAACCGGAAAATATAAATAATGCGAGAATAATATAGATAGTTCTCATAGCTTTTCAAATGTAATTTTATGAATGAAAAGAACGTTCTCTTGGCGTGTATTGTAAACTTAGATGCTAATTTATTAAAGAGATAGGTAAATTTTGGGTAGAATCCGTCGGAATGCAGAATTCAGAAGCAGAATGTAAATATGGTTAAAAAAAATAAATAAATTTAATACAGGTTTAGAATTACATTAGTAATATAATAAAAAAAAACTCCTGCCGGCTTGCGCCAACAGGAGTTTGAAAATTCTGAATTTTACATTCTGAATTCTAAATTATTTTACTAGTACCATCTTCATTGTTTTCACAAATGACTGGCTTCCGCCAGTAGCATTTATCTGGTAGAAGTAAATTCCGCTTGAAAGTGCTGAAGCGTTGAACTGAACTGTGTAATAGCCTGCAGCTCTTGATTCATTTACTATCTGTGCCATTTCTTTTCCTGTCATATCGAAGATCTTAATTTGTACTTTGCTGTCGAACGGCAAGTCGAAATTGATCTTTGTTGAAGGATTGAACGGATTCGGATAGTTTTGTGAAATTTCAAATTTACTTGGTACGCCTACAATAACTTCAGCTGATAAATCATAGTATTTGAAGTTACCGTTGAAATCGATTTGTTTCAGTCTGTAATTATATTTTCCGGTGTTAACATTGTTATCAACAAAGTTGTAGCTTACAGTCGCATTTGAGTTTCCTGCGCCTGCTACATTACCTACTTTGCTCCATGAGTTTCCTGCTCCGATTGATTTTCTTTCAATATCGAATCCTGAATTGTTTTGCTCTGTAGCTGTTGACCAGTTAAGAGTTACTTTTCTCTTATCGATAGATGAAGTGAATGAAGAAAGCTCAACAGGTAACGGATTATCATTATCTGTTACTGCAAATGTAGAGAATGATGTTAAGCCGTATACTTTAATTGTATTGGCAGTTGTATTAAGTTCATATTCGCCTGCGCCCGTACCTGCAACTAAGTAAGGTGTATACAGTGCGCCGCCGTCATCTGATTTTGCAAGTCTTAAATCAGATTCAGGTGAAACTGTTCCTAACTGTGCATCATCATAGTTGATTGTGATATCGTATGAGTAACCTGAACCGCCTGTTGCTGTAAATACCCAGTAACCGTTACCGACAGGGAATGCACCTGCGCCCGGAGGATTTGTTCCGGCATAGAAAGTAACATCCATTGATGTAGGAGGCGTTCCGCCCGGTCCCCATGCTAATGAACCGATTGTTCTGCCGTTCAGTGTATAAGTTGTTGTTGTGTTAACTGCCGGTGCTGCTGAAGCTGTTGCAGTTGGAGGAGCTGTTGCAGGAGTTACATTATAAGCTCCGATATCTGTGGAACCTGTTGCTACAGTAGTGCTTCTTGATGCTCCGTTGAAATCTACTGCTACGGTTGAAATAGGTGTACCCATACCGTTTACATTCCATGCCAACGGGCTTGATGCATCAATAGCTAAATCTGAAAGAGATGTAAATCCCGGGTCAGCGTAAGCAGAAGAACTTCCTTCTCCTACACCTGAAGCTGCCCATGAAGTATAATCAACAAAGTTTACTGAGTTATATCTTCCGAATAATTGTGACGGAGCTCCGGTATTTTCATAATATACATTGTAGTTCAAAGATGTGAACGGTGAGCCTGCGCCTCTTACAAATATTGCGTATGGTGTGTATGTTGCGGCTAAACCGGTAGCATCATTTCTCATTGCATTGTTTCTCATATCAATATTACCTGATAAAGTATCAACCATTACACAGGCAGAACCTGTCCATCCTGATGAAGGAGAATATGCAGCGTTAATGCCTGACATATAGATTGAATTATTGTAGATAGAAACTCCTGTTGTTCCTGTTGGAGTAGAAGTTGGTGTTACTAAAATACCTGACGGATTGTATATACAAAGTCCTGTAGTTATATTATCACCTGAACCTAAAATGCCTGTAATAACATTATCGTAAACGGTAATATTGCATGCTGCACCTGCTGCAACCTGAATTCCGTGTGAGCCATATCCTGAAGCACTTGTATTTGCTATATTAGAAATTTTATTTCTTGAGATTGTACCGTTTACTGCGCTTGTGGTCACAAAACCGGCAAGGATACCATCACAGTTAGCAGCTAAAGCATTATTGATTTCTGAAACAGTATTTTGTGTTATTGTGAAACCGTTAGTAGCGTAAACAACGATACCTTTGTTTCCGATTCTGTCAACTGCATCACCAATAACGTTTTGGTCAATAGTAACGTTTGAACCTTGTCCTAAACTTCCCTGGGCTTGAATACCTAGGTTTGCTTTAGTTACTACGTTATTGGTAGCTGTATTATTTGAACCGCTGTTGAATACTACGCCGTAAGCAATAGTTGAACCTGAATTTTTTAATATACAATTTTTTACAACGTTATAATTAACTGCAACTGAGCTTCCGGTGAAAACTCCGCCTGAAGAACCTGCTGTTACACCATTGTTCAGAATGGTCATATCTCTTGTTGTACCGCCTAATGTATTTGAACCGTCCCAGATTATGTAATCTGAGTTAGAGATAAATACAGGTGAAGTGCTGTTTACTGCAATTTGTGTAGTAACACCTGTTTGCGGTTTAATTGTTAAAGTGTTTACAGCTGATACACCGGCTATTGCCGGGATTGTCATTGAACCTGCTTCTAAGTATGATACATCTGTAAGCAGGAATCTTGTTGCGCCGCTGATGCCTCTTAATGATGCATCTGCAAGAGCTGCAGTAACTGTAGCATAAACACCTGCCATATTATCTGCGATATTTAAATCACGTTTTTCTTTTGCTGTGAATTCATGATATAAAGAACCTGTATATTCTTTTCCGTCAAGCATTGGAACAGAATATGTTTCTTCAACTTCCTGCATCATTGTTTTGCCTTTTTCCAGTACAGGATAAGCAGTTAATTCTTTAGCATTTGATTCTGTTCCTTTTACAGGAGAATTATCTGATTGCATAGGAACTTCTCTCATTACTTTTCTTGTCCTTGTTTCCAGATAGAAATTGCCGCCTGATACAGGTCTGAATAATGCAAGACCAACTGTATAGTCGCCTGAAAGCGGGGGAGCAGTAATGTTGTAACTATTTGGTGTTGCTGGAGCAGAACTTATGGCTGCTACTGTTGTTCCGACAAATCCTCCTGAAGGATTTGCGCTGACGTTTGGTGTGGAAACGATATCCTGTGCCACAACAAAATAGTTTACTAAATCACCGCCGGTTACTGAACCGCCGAAGATTAATGAATAATCAATTGTGAAATCGAATGGGGATGCTGCATCTGTTGCTTCGACCCATTTCCAGCCGTTATCACCTGAAGTATTTCCTACAAATGCATTGGCATCTGTGCTTTTCTTGTAATAAATTCTTGGTTTTGTGCCTGAGGTAGTATTTACACCTGTTAAGTCTGTAATAGTTGCAAAGTCTGTTAATGTTCTGTTAGCAGAAGAGCTTGTGTTTGTAATGTTTGTATATGAAATTGCGGGACCTGTTAAATCTACAGCAACACCGTTAAACTCGTCACCGCCGATATCCGGTGTAGATGCGTTTCTTGTTACGTTATCTATATCAAAATTTGTTGTTGGTACAACAACACCGCCTGATTCAAGCTGAGTTCCTGTTCCGTCAGGGATGTGTAAGTTTGTAGCGCTTGTGAAAGGAGGATTTTCAGAGAAGCTGTTTGCATCACCGCCTGAACCTGTTCTCCATTGAGCCATTGTTTCATAAGCAACAGCAACAATTCTACCTGTTAATTTAGTCGCGCTTGTTGAACCGACGTAAATATCATTGTAGTTGGAATTCATTGTTGTTCCGGTTGCGCCTTTGAACATACCTGCAGAGATTGCAGTACCGCTTGTCATTGTATTGCTGAAAATATTGTTTCTTACAAATAATTTATTTGTTGTAGTGGTAGAGCCGAATGCAAATGCATAAGAAACTCTGTTTGCTGCATTGGAACCTGTAAGGTTTACAGTATTGTAAACGCATGTATCAGGTGCCGTATTTGCACTTGCAGCTGCGAACCAAATACCTGCTACAGGCGCTGTACCTGTTGCGGCAGTATAATTAATATCGTAAACAAAATTATTAAATACTGAACCTGCTCTTGAGTTAGCAGTTGAGGTTGAAGCAACCTGAATACCTGCAATAAAAGCTGTTGTTGATGTAGAAGTAGAACTTGATTTTACATTGAATACAGTATTGTTATAAACTCTGAAGTTACCTGCATTTGCTGTAAATACGTTTATACCAATAGTAGTTGTTCCTGTTCCTAACTGGCAGGATACTGTATTGTTGTAAATCTGCGCTCCGATATTATAAATATTGTGAATACCCTGCACACCGCAGCTATCAACTGTATTATTTCTGATTATAATTCCGAATAGTAAAGGAGTAGTTGAGTTACCTTCAACTCTGATACCGATACCTGCATTAGAGACTTGGCAGTTATCGACAACAAAGTTATTTGATTCTGTAGTTGTATAAAAAACATCGATACCGCGGCAGGCAGTAGCATTCCAGTTTGTAGTAGTGGTTGCGCCTGTTCTTGTAATAACGTTTTTAAAAGTACAGCTAACATTTTGTCCGAAACCTTTGAGACCAATATTTGAACCGGCTGAAATATTGTAAACTTTCATACTTCTGTCTGTGCCTGAACCTGTATTAGAACCATTAATCGTTACGAAGTCTACGCCGTCAGCAAGACCCCATGCAGGACCTGTTGCGCCGCCTAAAACATCAACCTGAACGGTTGCGCCCGGTGCAGGTCTGAATTCAATAGGTGCAGTTGCTGAACCTGTAGTTGTAGTAATGTTTAAAGAAGCAGCAGGAGTGTAATATCCGTCTGCAATTAAAAAGGTAACGCCCGGATCAGCCGTTCCTAAAGTGTTTAAATCGGTAATAGCTGCTTCGATAGTTGCGTAATCGCCGCCGCCTCCGATTGTTTTAGTACCTGTAAGCTGCGCAAATACAGACTGCGTGCAAAACAGGACAAAAAGAACTGCGAGAACTGCTAGTGTCTTAAAGGGTTTAGCCATAAGAGTTTTTTGTTTTGTTTTTGAATGATTGTTTAAGTAAAAAATATACAGTAAATTTTTAAACGGATTTTTAAGCACGTTCAAAAAAGATATATCAGGATTATTTTTTTCTTAGAGGAAAAAAACAAAAGTACTTACAGATTTACTGACGGAGTTACTTTACAGACAAAACACCGGAGATTAGCTTTAGCTGAAATCCTGTGATAAAATGTTCTATATAAAAATTTGTTTATTATATTGAGCAAAAAAAATATACAATTACTTTTTCAAAAAATTTTGTGTTTTTGAAAAAGATTAACAAGATTATTTTTTTCTTAGAGGAGAAAATAATAATTATTTCTTAAGAATAATGCCTGAAGGTATTATTTGTTTTAAAATCTTATTCAGCAATAAGCAGAATAAAATTCCGGAATTTAAATTCTGATTTATTATTTGTTGTTTGAGTAAAATAAATTTACAGTAAATTTTTTAAAAGAAACTTGGGGTTCTTTTAAAAAAGATTTATCAAGATTATTATTTTTTTCTTAGAGGAAAAATTAAAATCTACTTTTTTTTTTTTTATAACAAATTAAAAAAAAATCCTAACAAAATCCTAACAAAAACAGGGGTGTTATATTATTCCTTCGATTTGACTGATAATTTGCATAAAAACATAAGATAAAATTCAGTTTGCAACGCATAAAAAAGAACAGATATTATTTTAAACAGTAAAAAAAAAACTCCTGCGGAATTAACAATTAACAATTAACAATCAACAATTATCAGTTATCAAAAAAAAAGCTCCTGCTGATTTCTCAACAAGAGCTTTTTGAATATTAATTACTAATTACTAATTGCTAATTGCTATTTGATAAGCATCATTTTTAATGTTTTAGCGAATGACTGGTTTCCTCCGTCAGCTGTAATCTGATAGAAGTAAACACCGCTTGATAATACTGAAGCATTGAAGTTAACTGAATAATAACCTGCAGGCTGTACAGTATTTACTATCTGAGAAACCTCTCTGCCTGTGATATCAAATATTTTAATCATTACCTTGCTATCGAAAGGTAAGTCATAATTAATATTTGTTGTCGGGTTGAAAGGATTCGGATAGTTCTGTGATAAAGCAAATTTATTCGGTACGCCGATATTTACTTCATTAGAAAGATTGAAATATTCAAAGTTACCGTTGAAGTCAACTTGTTTCAGTCTGTAGTTGTATTTTCCTGTTGCAAGGTTGTTATCTGTGAAAGTATAATTCTTTATAGTGTTAGAATTTCCTGCGCCGTTTATATGTCCTGCATTAGTCCATGCAGTTGCGCCGGTAAGTTTTCTTTCAATTTCAAATCCTGCATTGTTCTCTTCAGTTACTGTTGACCAGTTAAGAGTAACTTTTCTGTTATCAATAGATGAAGTGAATGAAGCAAGCTCAACAGGAAGCTGTCCGCCGTTTTGCTCAATGTATCCCTGTATCGCATTAAAAATTCCACCTGTTGGTGCAAGTGATGCGCTTGTTGTCGGAACAAACTTTGAGTAAACATTTGTAGCATAAAACATGTTGTAAAATGTTCCGTTGTAAACAACTGCATTACAAGTATCGTTATCACCGGATTCACCAATCGGCACTAAAGCTGCCTGACCGCCGTACCATGTTGCAGGTGAAACAGCATCAGGATAAGCGTCGTTACAGCTATCAGCAGTAATGTTTGTGAAAGGAGCGATAACTCCTTTATATTTTTTGCTTGCAGCAAACTGAGTTTGTGTTAGCCAGTTATCAGCATTGTAAACAGCTCTTAAATATTGTCTGTAGAATGTTGAATCAGCAGCTGAAACAGCTACATTTCTTTTCGGATCGTTTTGATATCCGATATCGTTTCCGAAGAATAAGAATGCTTTTTTGTTAACAGCATCGTTTGCATTATCCATTGCTGCTTTTATAGAGTCTCTTAAAGATGCAGACCAGCTTGCGTCAGAAGGTAATAATAATATTGTTGTTCTCCAGAGTCTGAAACTTTGTACTGTAGTTAAAATATCATAATAATCTGAAGATATACCTGCTAATGTCATATGAGCTACTAATGAGTCTCTGCTGGCATTATCTGCATTTAATATAGCAATTGTTTTAGGAAGCTGAGGAGTTAATGAACCTTGCAGTGTATCATTTGCAGGGTTAGAGTCACCGACCATATATGTGGAATCTCTTACGGTGTAAGTATTTCCAGAAACGAAAGTCCAAGGATCGAATGTAACTGTTGTGGAAGCACCGGCAGCCAAACCTACAACAGGAATTGTGCTGACGTATCCGCCTGAAATTGTTCTTGTTACAACAAAAGTCGCAGGAGTTAGTCCGTTATTTTGAACTGTGCCTGTAGGATTAATTGTTGTTGAGCCAAAGAAAACTGTCCCTGAAGCTCCTATACCTGCGGCAGCAACATCTGCCGTTGGAGGCTGACCGATTTTAATATTATCAATGTATAAGTTATTTCCAAAGTCCGATATTACTTCAAACTTAACTTTTACAGTTCCTACCGGAACGGAATATTTTTTTGTAGCCCATTGAGCTGCTGTTGGAGTAAATGATGATGACAAAGTTCCTCCGGTGTTTAAAGGTCCTGCTGAGCCGCCCAATAAATTAATCAGCAATGTGTATGTATAACCATCAGTCGAAGTATAAATGTTTAGTTGATCTACTTCGCCTGAGTATGTAGCATACGCATGGTCAAAAGATAAACTATCAGTTGCGCCTGTTCCGGTAAAGGAAAATGTAACTAATGAGTCAATGACACCGGCATCTGCATTATAAAAATTATATCTTGCGCTGGCAGAACCTACTCCGTAACCGCTGGCTGCTACTGAACGGGTCATATACGTAGATGTTCCGATAACCCAACCGGTTGGTGGAAATGTAGGAGTTTCAAATCCTTCATTTACTTGATATTGCGCTTTCAGCCCAATGAAAGCAGAAAATAGTAGTACGAGTAATAACGTTTTTTTCATTTTAGAGGACGTTTAATTAAATATATTAAAAAAAAATTATGTGAGTTAATAACCTTGTTATTAAAATTATACCTGTA
>CALJIG010000098.1 GCA_937974175.1 uncultured Ignavibacteria bacterium | reverse complement strand
TAACGGACCAATCATATTGCCGAGAATTGTGAAACTTGAAGCGACGCCCATAATTCCCCCCTTTCTATCATCAGGGGTGATATTGCTTATAACGCTGTAGAAGACCGGAATCATACCTCCGACACAAAAACCAAGAATGATACGCAGAGGAATTAACAGTATATATGAGAAAACAAAAGAGTGCAGGCATAATGCAGCGACACCGATAGACATTGCGATAAACAGATTTTTGTTGACACCTTTTTTGTCGTTCATTTTTCCCCATAAAGGAGATGAGACAGCCGTTGCGATACCGGTAACTCCAAACAGTACGCCTGAAATTGTTGAAAGAAAATTCCTGTCGTCAATTAAGGATTCAATAAACAAGGTGAATCCGGGTTGTGTAATCGATACAGCCATTTGAGTTAAAGCAACTGAAACGAGGATAGTTGACAAAGTTTTATTATTGAAAGAATACTTAAGATTATCAAAAACGCTTAGCTTCTTATCGGAAATTACTTTAGCATCCTTAACCATAAATATAACAAGAATACCGCTGATAAAGCAGACAGAGCCTGTTATGTAAAACACAAGCCTGTGCGACGTGATGTCTGCAATTACACCGCCGATAAGAGGACCGATTATTGTGCCTGCAGATATTGCCATTTGCAGGATTCCGATGTTGTAACCTGATTTTTCTTTCGGCGAGCTTGCAGAAACGAGAGCGAGAGAAGCAGGAATAAATCCGCTTGCCGCTCCCTGAAACATTCTGAACATTATGAGCTGGTAAACATCCTGAGACATACCAACCAGAAACTGCGAAACAGAAAGACCTATGACCGCTCTAACAACCATAGATTTCTTTCCATACTTATCGCCAAGCATACCCCAAACAGGTGTAAGGAAAAAGGACAGGATGAACGGACCGGCAAATGCGAGTCCGCTCCAGCGCTCGACTTCTGTCTGGTCTGTTATACCGAGATCCCTGATGTACAGGGGAAGGAAAGGAACGACCATACTCATTCCGACCATTGTGAAGAAAAGCGCTAACCAGATTGCATATAAATTCTTTTTAGAAGTGTCCAATGTTATTTAACTACAATGTTCACCATCTTGTTTTTTACGATAATAATCTTAATTATCTCTTTACCGAATATATGTTTTTTAACCGACTCATCGTCGAGTGCAATTTGTTCAAGGTCTTTTTCCTGAAGGTCATTCTCAACTTCCTTTTTAGAACGAACCTTGCCGTTAACTGAGAATGCAACAGTAATGAGAGACGCTTTTGTCAGCTGTTCATCGTAAACAGGCCATTTCTCGAAAGCGAGAGAATTCTGATTCCCTAACCTTTGCCAGAGTTCTTCAGCAAGATGCGGTGCATAAGGAGACAGCAATAAAACGAAAGTGCTTATAATATTTTTGCTAATCTTATCAGCTTTGTAAAGTTCGTTAATGAAAATCATCATTTGAGCGATTGAAGTGTTGAATTTCATGTCGCCGTCTTCAATATCATTAGTAAGTTTCTTGATAGTGAAATGCAGAAGACGGTTCATTTCCTCATCAGGACTATCATTAACAATTTTTGAGTTCAGGTTATCGGTCTTTTCATCAATGATGAGTCTCCAGACTCTGCTCAAAAACCTATGAATACCAGCAATCCCCTCATTGCTCCATGGTTTTGTAGCATCGAGCGGACCCATGAACATTTCAAAAAGCCTGACAGAATCTGCACCGTACTGATTTATCATATCGTCCGGATTGATAACGTTGCCTCGAGACTTGCTCATTTTAACACCGTCTTCACCGAGTATCATTCCCTGGTTGTAAAGGGACCCAAATGGCTCGTGTGTAGTAACGTAACCAAGGTCAAAAAGTACTTTGTGCCAGAACCTTGCATAGAGAAGGTGAAGTACTGCATGCTCGGAACCCCCGATATAAAGGTCAACGGGCATCCAGTATTGTTCTTTTTCCTTACTGCAGAATATTTCAGTATTGTTCGGGTCGATGTATCTCAGGTAGTACCAGCATGAACCCGCCCATTGAGGCATGGTGTTAGTTTCTCTTTTTACTTTTCTGCCTGACTGCTTATCGGTAATATGAACCCAGTCTTCAATCAAAGCCAATGGAGATTCGCCCGTCTTGCTTGTTGTGTATGAACTAACGTTCGGAAGAGTTACGGGCAAGTCTTCTTCACTAAGAGCTTTTATTGTGTGGTCGTCAAAATATACAAGAGGGAAAGGCTCGCCCCAGAATCTTTGTCTTGAAAATAGCCAGTCTCTGAGTCTGTAATTTACGTTTCTCCTTCCGATGTTTTTATCCTCCAGCCATTTTATCATCTTCTCTTTTGCTTTTGAAGTTTTAAGTCCTGTAAGGAAACCGGAATTAATCGCATAACCTTCTTCGGTATAGCAAAACTTACCATTTTTAACGTCTTCAAGATATTGTGTGTACTCTGTTGACGGGCTGCTGATGAGCTTTTCGAGTCCTTTGCCTGAGATAATAATATCGCCGCTTTCAGAAGATATCTTTTTGAACGCAACATGTTTAAACTTTTCGTTTGCAACAACGGGGATAATTTCGAGACCGAATTTTGCTGCAAACTCCATATCCCTTTCGTCGTGGCCGGGAACGCTCATTATTGCACCAGTACCGTAACTCATCAGAACGTAATCGGAAATGTAAATAGGTATTTCAATCTTGTTTGCAGGATTAACTGCATAAGCTCCAGTAAAAACGCCTGTCTTTTCTTTTGAAAGTTCGGAACGTTCGAGGTCGGATTTTCTTGCCGCAGACTGAATATAATCGTCAACTTCATCTCTTTTATCCGGAGTTGTAATGTCATTAATGAGAGGATGTTCGGGAGCGAAAACCATATACGTAGCACCGAAGAGTGTATCGGGTCTTGTAGTGAAGACTTCAATTTACCTTAAACCATTCAGACTTTCGCTTTTCACTTTAAACTTAATAACGGCACCTTCACTTCTACCAATCCAGTTTATCTGGAGTTTCTTAATATTCTCAGGCCAGTTTAGATTTTCAAGGTCGTCTATTAACCTCTGAGCATATTTTGTTATTCGAAGTTTCCATTGCTTCATCGCTTTTCTTACGACAGTATAGCCCTTTTCAAGCTGTTCGGGAACTTCCTCATTGGCAAGAACAGTGCCGAGTTCAGGGCACCAGTTGACAGGTGATTCCGAAATGAACGCAAGTCTTTGCGAATCTACATAGTCATCTCTATCTTTATTTTCAAGAGCAACAGGAATAGTAAGTTCGGAAATTGGTTTTGCTTTATTCTCAGAAATATCGAAATAAGAGTTAAAAAGTTTCAGGAACATCCATTGAGTCCATTTGTAATAGGATTCATCAGTCGTATTAATTTCTCTGTCCCAGTCGTATGAGAACCCCAGTGATTGGAGCTGCGAACGAAATCTAATAACACATTCTTCAACACCAATTCTCGGATGGATTTGTTTTTTTAATGCAAACTGTTCAGCCGGAAGACCGAAAGCATCCCAGCCCATAGGATGAAGAACGTTGTAACCTTTCATACGTTTGTACCGGGCAATAATGTCTGTAGCGGTGTAACCTTCGGGGTGCCCAACATGCAAGCCGTCACCGCTTGGATATGGCAGCATATCAAGAACGTAGTACTTTGGTTTTGATTTATCAATCTCATCTAAATCCG
>CALJIG010000097.1 GCA_937974175.1 uncultured Ignavibacteria bacterium | reverse complement strand
GTCTTTTCATAATATATAAAAATGATAGAACAACTCGAATTCCTTCTCGGCAAATGGATAGGTGAAGGACACCCTACTATAAAATCCACCGGCTATACAGAAGAACTCATTTTTGAAAGCTGCGGTGAAGAAAATAAAATTGAATTCAGCCAAAAGACTTTATATAAAAATGAGAACAGACATCTTCACCGTGAATACGGATTTATTCTAGAAAAAGAAAAAGGTGTTTTTACTTTTATAAATGCTCAGAACAACGGAAGGACAGAAGTTTTGAAAGGTGTACTTGAATCTCCAACCAGACTTGTTTTAGAAAGCGTTCACTTTGGGAACGATGAAAGACCTGTGAAAACCCGAAGAGAATATTTTTTAGAAAACGGAATACTGCAATACAAACTTTTTCTTCAGACTCAAAATCAACCGTTTAAGCTTCACCTCGAAGCAAAGTTGGAAAAATAAACTTAATATGCATTTTATAAAAATTCCCGTATAGCTTCATATTTAGGTATTTTTTGAATTACCACGGCTTTTAAGCCGTGGATTAAATAATCGAACTATACTTTGGCTTTAGCCGAAATTTCAAATCCATACTTCATGATAAACTCATCATATTCTTCTTCAAATGTTTTTTTCTTATGATGTTAAACTTGATTCTCAATATACTTTCTCACATCATTCAATTTTGATTCACTTACAGAAACTGCAAAGTACTCATCTTGCCAGGAAAATTTTTCGGCAATTAACTTATTTTTATTTATCCAGTGTGAAGATTCTCCTTTCAAATACTGAATAGTTTTTGAAAGTGTTTCTTCTCTGTTAAGAGAAATTAAAATATGAACGTGGTCTGTATAGCCATTTATTCTATCAATGAAAATACTTTTTGATTTTGAATATTCGAAAATATGTGCGAAAACTCTCTGCCGGATTGAATCTTGTAGAAATGGTTTTCTACCTTCTGTTGAAAATACAATATGAATCCAAACTTTAGTATATGGCATGAACTTTGGCTAAAGCCATGATTGGTTGGTACAAATATACCACGGCTTAAAAGCCGTGGCAATTCAAAAAATTTTTACTCTAAAAGATGAAAAATTTGAAAATCTAGCACCTTGAAAAATTTTAAAAAACAAAAATGCCTGAAAGAAAAAATCTCTCAGGCATTTTTTTCTGACAACTATCAACTGATAACTGACAACTAATTCGGCACCTTTGTATCCTTATTAATTATTATCTCCGGCTTGCCTGCATCTCTTAGTTTTTTATTAAGATTATTCAGCGGCTCTTTGAATAATTTATCAGCTGCTTCTTTAGATATATTCAATTCATACAACAACCCTTCATATCTTTGCATAATAGATTCCGTCGGCTTTCCATTATAGAAAAGAATCGTCGTGAACACATCACTCACCTTCGAACGCAGCTGCTCCTCCCCTATTATACCTGTCCCCTCTTTTGTTTCTGTCAGCTTCTTTCTTTCCGTTTCAACCTTATCCAGAAAATCAGCTAAGTCATTTTTAAGTGAACTGTTCTCATCCACAACTTTCTGCCTGTCTTGTACATCATCACCAACCTTCTTTAATTTATCAACCAGATTTGCTAAGTCCTCTGTCATCTTATAAGTATCCATCAGATATTTTCTTCGGACTTCCCTTTCTTCCTGTGAGTGTACCGATTTCGGGTCAGCCTTTATCTCTATCGTTCCCTCCACTGTCTTATCACCTTTAATCAATTTCACTTTATAAACTCCCGGCAATACTTCCGGTCCGGTAAACCCGCCAAAATCTAATCTCGCGCCTGATGCAACTTTAGGCGGCTTCATTCTCATATCCCAATAGACTTTATTCAGTCCCTTTCTCTTAGAGCCGGGTATCGTCTGCAGCACTTCTCCCTTATCATCAAGTATCTGCACCTTAACATCTTCTGTCATAGGTCTTTCTTTCAGATAATATAAAATCAGCGCATCGGTATTCGGATTGCTTCCTCTGAAATTTCCTGCCTGATTCGGAAATCCGCCGCCGTTATTTTCATCTGTCCAGATAGTAGGTCTTGTCGGCACCAATGCCATATCAGATTCCAATATCTTCGAGCTCACATTTCTTATTCCCGTTAAGTCATCGATGATAATTACTCCCCTGCCATGTGTTCCAAGAACTAAATCATTTGTAACAGGATGAATCACCATATCTCTCACCGGAGTGTTCGGCACTTTTGAATTCATCTGCACCCAGTCCATTCCGCCGTTGATGCTCATGAACAAACCGAACTCCGTACCGACAAACAATAAATTCTTATTTACTAAATCCTCTTTAATTTTATGCGCAAAGCTTTTAATATCATTTGTTGAAATCTTTCTCCATGTCTTTCCCAAATCACTCGTCTTATAAACATACGAATTCATATCTCCCATTGCATGACCGTCAACTGTTATGTACACAACGTTCCTGTCAAATCTGCTCGGCTCAATGCTTGAAATGCATAAGTATCTCGGCAGCCCGCTTATATTTGCTGCAACGTTTCTCCATGTCTTTCCTTCGTTCTCAGATATCTGCACGTTGCCGTCATCCGTCCCGACAAATAATAAGTCCTTATCTATCGGAGACTCCGCTATAGTAAATATCGTACAATGATTTTCCGCTGATGAATTATCCACTGATAGCCCGCCCGATTCATCCTGCTTTAGTTTCTCAGGGTCGTTCGTTGTCAGGTCTCCCGATATCCTCTCCCAGCTATCGCCTTTCGTTGTTGAGCGGAATAAATACTGCGAGCCCATGTACAGCACACCGGGATTACTCATCGGCATGTATATCGGAGTGTTCCAGTTGAACCTTAATTTCTTCTCACCCTTCAACGGCTGAGGTCTTATATCTTTATTTTCATTCGTTGCCTTGTTCACTCTGTTTATATTGCCGCCCTGATATTCCCAGTAAATATAATTTTTATCACTGTAATCAGGCTGCACCCAGAACCCGTCGCCGAAGCCAATCGGTTCCCAGTCCTTACCTCTTACTCCGCCCGGCGCGCTTGATGGTCCCACCCACGAGCCGTTATCCTGCAAGCCGCCATAAATATTATAAGGCGATTCCATATCAACAGCCACGTGATAATACTGCGCAAGAGGAAGGTTATTTAAGAACATCCAGTTGTTGCCTTTATCAAATGACATATACACTCCACCATCTGTGCCCATAATCATATTCGATGAGTTATTCGGGTTTATCCACAAAGCATGTATATCAGAGTGCACCCATCCGCCCTCTGTAGAAGCATCGAACCACGATTCACCTGCATCATCACTGATTGATAAATTAAATGCAGGTCTGTATAATCTGTTCGAGTTCGTCGGGTCAACTGTAAGCAATGAAAAATAAAAAGGTCTTGCAGTTACATTCGATGAAGAGCTTTTCCTCGTCCATGTTTCGCCGCCATCGGTTGATTTAAACAAAGCAGTATTCTTTGCTTCTGCAATTGCATAAATTATTTTTGAGTCCGATGGTGACATTGCAAGAATTATCCTGCCTAATATTCCGTCTGTAAATCCTTTATCAATTCTGTTCCACGTTGCGCCGCCGTCCGTGCTTTTGTAAAGTCCGCTGCCCTGTCCGCCCGAGCTGAACGACCACGGCTTTCTTCTGAAATCCCACATCGAAGCATAAATTATATTCGGGTCCTTCGGGTCAACCATTACATCAGCGCATCCTGTCTTATCATCAATAAATAAAATCTTGTTCCACGTTGCGCCGCCATCCATAGTTTTGTACAAGCCTCTATCAGGCGAATCTCCCCATAGCGGTCCCGGCGCTGAAACATAAACTATATCCGAGTTAGTCGGGTCAATTATTATTCTGCTTATATGCTCCGTGCCGTCAAGCCCCATCTTCTTCCATGTCTCGCCGCCGTCAACAGTTTTATAAATTCCGTCGCCGACAGATACACTGTTTCGCATATTCGATTCACCCGTTCCTACCCATACAGTTTCAGGATTCTTCTGGTCAATTCTTAAATTGCCGATTGACTGAGTGTGCTTATCGAAGACGGGCTTCCATAGCGTTCCGCCTGTGATAGATTTCCACACGCCGCCTGCCGCCGAGCCTACGTAAATAATACGGCTGTCTTTATTGACAGCGTCAATTGCAGTTACTCTTCCGCTCATTACCGTCGGGCCGATATTGCGCCCTTCGAACATTCCGAACGTAGAAGATGTAACTTTTACTTGTGCAAATAAATTAGTTGAAAAACATAAGATGAGAAAAAGAACCGAGAGTGCTCTTCGCATATAAATTGAGGTTTGTTATTAGATTTTAATTTATACGTAAAATATCTTAAAAGAGTTAGAAAAGGGAGGGAGAAAAGTGGGTGGGAATTTTACTAATAAATTAATCTCATTTATTTTCAAACAAGTTACTTTAATAGAATTGAAATTAATTATTTCGTAAATTAATTTATTTATTAAGAAAAATTAATTATATAATGAATAAAACTTACCCCGGAATTAATCCACTAGTTAATTTAAATCATTTTGACGCGGATGAATTTAGAATTATAAATAAACTTGCGGCAGAATTTTATGTAACCAGTAGCGGTGATATTCTAAAACTTGGCGTAAATAGTCAATATAAATATATACTGATAAAACCTACTGAGCTGTACGTTGAAATGTTTAATTTGGAGCTAGAAATTATAGTGATATTCAGCAATTATGATACATTTGAACCACGAACCTTAGATACGATTGATTTAGTAATAAAAAGATATCAAAGTTTAAGAATTGAGAAATTGTGTAGTATCATTATTAGCAAAGATACTAATATTGTTAAGACCGTTCAAGATTTAGTAAATGCTGACCAAGAATCGCAAATTATCATCCCTTTTTCATATAATGAAATAATTAATAA
>CALJIG010000096.1 GCA_937974175.1 uncultured Ignavibacteria bacterium | reverse complement strand
GTTTATCTTGAGCTGGCAGAGGGACTTGAACCCCCGACCTGCTGATTACAAATCATATCTGAAAATTGAAAACTGCAAAAATAATAGTGTTTTTAAAGTTTTTTCTTCCCAAAGTTACCCAAAATTTCCCTATTTTCCGGAAATTTGCTCTTACGTCATACTGAAGAAATCTATATTGTTGAGCATAGTTTTTATGCGTTAATTTTTTTATTCATCCTTTGCTTTGGAAACAATTCTTCAAATTTCTCTTCAAACCATTCTGCAAAAACTATATTTTTCTGTGATGATATCTCTTCAAATATTATTTTTAATCCGGCTTCGTCATCTTTCTCAATTCTTCTGAAGATTTTTTCTAAGTAATTTAAAAAAATACGATATTTTTGTTTTCTGTCCCGGCTAAGGTCTAAATCATAATTAATTAATCTTCGGAATGAACTGATTTTATCAATTCCGGAGGTAACATCCTTTAACTCATAGAATATTTTTAAATATAGAAAATTAGAATCAAGTTCTAATTGTTTTTCATTCGTAATAATTTTCTTTAGGAACTTAATTGATTCATCGTATGAAGATGTGCTATAATAATAATAAGCTTTGGCTAAATTCTTATAGTCAGTTCTGTTATCCGGTTTTAAATATATTGAGTAATCTATTAATGCTAATATCCTTTCACTATCTTTCAGATTAGTAAGCATTATTAGTAAATTTCTGAATGACAAATTGCTTAAAAAATTTGATTTGTCATTTATAAAAATCTTATCATGCAATACTATAAAATCCAGTTTAATATATTCTTCTAAAAACTCCTTTCGTGTATTTGGTGAATACGCTTTACCAATACAATATGATTTCAAATAAACAAAGTAATGTTCAAGTTCATTATGTTTGAATTTATCTTTGCTTTCTAGAATTAATTTTTTATTTATATAGTATTTGTCAGTGTCTTCAGGACTAATGAGTATTTCTGCTAATGCCAAATTCAGATTTATGACAAAACCAAATGGATTTTTCTCTTTTATATATTCATACAGCTTATAAATTATTTTATCATTCTCCAGCTTGCTAAACAAATTATCATCTGTAAAATTGAAGTTATAAGAATCATTTAAGAAATTTAGACGCGTACTGAGATATTCAGAGACTATTACATTTATCATATACATCAAATATTTTTCATAATCATCCATTATAGCATTGATGTGTTTTATTCTGTTATTCGATTGAAAAACTGACATAAGATTTAATTTAGCGGCATGTAAATCTAAGTTTAAATGTAATGTCGTGTGATCAAATTTTTCCGTAGATAATCTCTTTTCAATTTTTCCTGCCAGTTTTTCAAAATGTGATTTAAGACCTCGCATTCTGAACTCATTCAATAAATCAATACTATACTTCAGCTCATTTTTTTTCTGAACTATTTGTTTTAAGTATTCAATTATCTGGTTTGATAATAAGTGAAAATACTCATTTAGAAGAAGATTATTATACTTTTTCCCAGGTAATATATCAGCAAAAATTTTCTCTTTGCTATATTCAGGTGAGGTAAAGAGTGGATAATATTTTGTTAAAATAACAAACAATTCCTTCACTGTAGCGCTGTTATTATAAAATGGCGAATTAAGAAAGTGCTTAAATTCCTCGATTTCCTTCTCTGTAAGTGACCTCATTAAATTTATCAGCTGCGAATCTTTCATCTCAATTTATATTTTTTAATAGAAAATTTGATTTTTAAAGCGTTTTAACGTTTTTAAATGTGAAGTTATAACATTATTAATTTATAACTTATGTATCTATTCTTTTAACAAATATGATATTGTTGATTAATTTTGTATAGATTTTAATTAAACAATCAAAAAAATAAAAACAATGAAAACAGTAAAAATCCTTCTCGTTTTAGTAACCCTTAGCTTTTCTATTTGTTCCGGCTCTTATTCATTTGCAGCTCCAAAAATTAAAATAAGTAAAGAAGCTTTATTCAATTATGTACAATACATCACTATAAATGGTGAGTTATGGAAAATTACATATAGCGATGATGGTGTCGTTTTAAGCCAAGAAAGAGTTTTCGATTAATTTTTTTTAACCCCGAAAATTACAGAGAGTTCGTAGAATTCTCCGAGCTCTCTGTAGAAACCCTGTAAAGTAATGATAATAATGCAAATACAAAATTATCATAAAAATCGAAGATTATCAACCATTTAATCCGCTCTTATTTATAATTAACGAGTAGAAAGTTTAAAAATAAGCTAATTAATGGAATTTCACAAATATACGGCTGACATTTTAATTTATAATTGTTGAATTCATTCTTTAATAATGTTGTCTTAAGCCTGATAAATTTGTATAAGTTTTTAAATCAACTGTGTATTACATGAAAGATTATATACCTCGCAAAGATTCTGAGTTTATGGAATGGATTGAAAATTTTGTTGAAAAGCTGGAAAAACAATATTCGGTCTTTGGATTTACAGAAAGTGAGTTCTCTGAAATGAAGGAGATTGCAGAAAATTTTAAAAAGACTTTAAAGATAAATATTTCTTTTAAAAATAAAGCAAAAGAAATAACTGATTTCAAAAATAGACTAAGAAATCAGAAAAGATACAAAATTCCATTAGCAGTACCAAGGAATGACTTAAAAATAAATTTGAAAAAGTTTGTGATTTCAGGTGTCGAGAGAAGATTCCGCCTCTATATAAAAAGAATCAAATCGCATCCTAACTATACTGATGCCCTAGGGCAATACTTAAAAATAATTTGAAATAATTTTATACAATCATTTAATAAGCCGGAAAAAGCCGGATGGTAAAACTTAAAATAAATTTTATGGCAAAGAGAACCCCAACATAGCTGATTTAAATAATTACTAACAATTTATTTAGTACCATTTTTTTAAAAACATTTAAGAACAAACTTTATTAACTTAAAACAAACAAACAAAATGAAAAATCTATTAGCAGTAATCTTATTAGCGCTATGCGCACTAGTTGTAACCTCAAATTCAAGCCAGGCCCAGGATCAAGAATCTAATCTTCCTTCTTGGACTGTAGAAGTTCATGGAGAATACGGTATCGGACTTATTTCTGGTGCTAGTGTTGAAATTCTAAATTCTAATAACAATGTAGTATTTTCAACAGTTATCTCAAATCAATATGGTATTTCAGCATGGGTCGTTCCACAGGGATTTCCATCTGGAACTTATAAAATTCACGTTTTTCCATATAACTCACATGGAGAAGTTTTTAAAACAGTCTCTTATTCTAGCGGCATGTTCTTCGATACTATTAACTTAGGACCCGTATTGTAAAAATAAGAATTTATTCCCGCTGTCATTTTGATAGCGGGAAATTATTAAAAACTTTTAATTATGATTCGCTTGATTAATTTTTTCTTATTAATACTAACTACTAATTACTCTTTTTCCCAAATCCCAACTATGCTGCAGGGTTTCCCAAAAAATCTTGATAATAAAAGAAACTATTCTGCAACAACTACACCTTTGATAGTAGACTTAAATAGAGATGGACAGAAAGAGATAATTGTTGTAACTGAAAATTCAAGCACACCATTGATTCCTTTGTGTAATTTAACAGTAACAAAAAGTAACGGAGATTCATTTCAAAATTTTCCAAAAGTTTATAACGATACTATTTTCACAACAGCTTCAGGAGATGTAAATCAGGATGGTTATCTTGATATAGTTATGCGCGCCAACAGCAGGATTTATGCAATAGATAGATTCGGAAATAATTTACCGGGTTTTCCAATTACTTATTCAGACCAACAGATAAATATTTTCAAAGGTATAAGTTTATATGATTTGGACGGTGATAGTAAATTAGAAATTATTGTAACTCAAAATAATCAGATGTGTGTGTTTGATAATCTTGGACAGATAAAACCGGGATGGCCAAAAACATTTACAGGATTGATGCATTTAACTCCCGCAATAGGAGATTTAGACAGCGATGGTAAAGCGGAAATTATAGCTCTTACATTAAAGCAAATACCTGCCTTTCCTTATTTGGATTCATGTTTTATAAGAATATACAAACACAATGGAGAGAGTTTTTCAAATAACTGGCCAATGAAGCTAGACTCTAGTTATGGTTTTTGGGAAGGTTCTCCTTCAATTTACATTAATAAAAATAATATAGATTCTACTTTTATTATAATTCCCTCGCTGAAACCAATGGGAACAGGCGGAGTTAATTTCAGAACTTGCATTTCAAAATACGGAATTACGGGTAATATTAAAAATAGAATTTTCCAAAATATTGAGTATTATGGGTATGGTACACTTGCAATAGCAGATGTTGATCAAAATGGAACATTAGAGTTTTTCGGTGGGGCGGGCGCAGGCGTAGATAATTATTTGTTTTCGAACGAGTTGAAAATTATGACTGGTTGGCCCCATGAAGGAATTCTTACTTTTTATCGCAATCCTTTAATTGGTAAAGTAAAATCAGGAAACGAACTTCAAATAGTTTACGGAAATTATTATGCTTTTGATGGTGAAGGACGAATGCTGGGACTTACGAAAGAAGGAGATAATCTTCCCTGGTCTCCGCTTTACACAACGGGAGCAGTTTTTAACTCGGCACTTTCAGATATTAATAACGACGGTTCAACTGATATAATAGTTCTAAGTAAATTGAGGGATACTACAAGCTATATATCAGTTTATTCAATTACCGGAATTCCGTTCACTCCGGAAAATGACCCATGGCCAATGTACGCTCACGATAGATACAGAACAAACCAATACGGGTTTATTCCGCCAGATGAAACAGTAGGCATTTTCCCGATTTCATCAAATGTGCCTAATAAATTTTCACTGTATCAGAATTATCCAAATCCGTTTAATCCTAATACAACAATAAAATTTGATTTAGTAAAATCTGATTATGTATCTCTAAAAGTATTTGATATAAGCGGAAGGGAAGTTGCAAATCTTGTTGGTGAAAATTTAAATTCAGGAACGTATGAAGTTCCGTTCAATGCAGCAAATTTATCGAGCGGAGTATATTTTTATCAGCTCAGAACTAACTCATCGATTGAAACCAAAAAAATGAGTTTAATAAAATAAAGATTTATCATGAAAAAATTAATTATCACAGCTTTTCTTTTTATAGGACTATTGGATACTTTTTCTCAAACCCCTGAAATTTATCCCGGCTTTCCTAAAATGATTGGAGCAAAGCCAACTTTTTATTTTAATAGCAGCGCAAATCCTCTGATTGCAGATTTATTTAAGACAGGACAAAAAATAATTATAACTGCAGGATATGATGATAATGCTGTTCTTCAAAAGCCATCTGTAGTTTATGCAGTTACAAATGAAGGGAATGACTTACCCGGATTTCCAAAATCATTTATGCCAGACTCATACATTTTTGGTGTAGCTGCCGGAGATATAGATAAGGACGGATATATTGATATAGTTGTTAGGACTACTGATTCAATCTATGCCTTTAACAGATTAGGAGCTAATATTTCAGGATTCCCAATTTATTGTAAAACTAATTTTTCTACAATAAACTGGGTTCTTACAAATTTTTTAAGTTTGTATGATTTAGATGGTGACCAGAAATTAGAAATAATTACAGGTGACTATGATAAGCTATATGTATTTAATAATCTCGGCGGCTTAAAATCAGGCTGGCCTCAAACAATTAAAGGAAGGATTAGATTTGCTCCGGCAATAGGGGATATAGATTTAGATGGGAAAGCTGAAATAATCTATTCTTCATTTCGTGAATTAACTCCACCTCTGAATTTAGATTCAACAAATCTTAATATTCTTAAATACAACGGTGAAAGATTTTCAAATAATTTTCCTATTTATTTAGATTCAAATTATATCAATACCTTTGCTAGTCCTACTTTGTACATAGATAAAAGTAATATCAATAATACTTTTATAGCGATGCCAAGCGCAATCAATCTTGGCAAAAATAGATTAGAAAAATTCAATACTCTTGGACAGGTGATTGAAAGAAAAGTACATGTCGATAGAGTTGCAATTGGTTCGATGGTAATGGGGGATATCGATGGAGATTCTAAATTAGAGTTTTGTTCAGGGAATTCCTCCGGAGAATTTATGCAAGCGAGTTTAATTTCAAATGACTTGAATATTTCAGGCGGTTGGCCTCAATATGGAAATGTTGGATATTCTACAGCAGTAATTTCAAAATTAACTACAGGGAAAGAGTTGAATGTATTAGTTCGCAGCGATTGGGCAATTAATCCTAATGGCAGCGGCTACCTATACGCCTATGATAAAAACGGCGTCCAGTTAAGCTGGTCCCCTCTGAGAACACAAGGCGCTTGTGTTTGTGTTTCAGTAGATGATATTAATTCTGACGGCTCGATGGAAATAATTACAACAGGTGCTCCTTATGATTCAAATTTAACTGTGAATATCTGGACCGTTCCCGGAGTAGCATTCTCACCAAGCAACAGTCCCTGGCCAATGTACGCGCATGACAGATACAGAACAAATCAATACGGATTTATTCCTCCCGATGAAACCGTAGGTATATTTCCGATTTCTTCAAACGTACCCGATAAATTTTCTTTGCATCAGAATTATCCAAATCCGTTTAATCCGAACACAACAATAAAATTTGATTTAACAAAATCTGAATATGTGTCATTAAAAGTATTTGATATAAGCGGAAGGGAAGTATCGGCTTTGATAAATGAAAACTTAAAAGCAGGAACTTACCAAGTACCCTTTAATGCAGGGGAGTTATCAAGCGGTGTATATTTTTATCAGCTCAGAACTAACTCATCCATTGAAACCAA
>CALJIG010000095.1 GCA_937974175.1 uncultured Ignavibacteria bacterium | reverse complement strand
TTATAATAAATTTTTTCAAGCTCTTTATTGTATATATTATTGAAGAACTAAAATTTTACCCCATACAGGAGTATCTGAATCGATTTCTATTCTGTAAAAATAAACACCGTTAGCAACCTGATTGCCTTCGTTATTTCTTCCGTCCCATGATGTAAACAAATCATCGGCGCTTGTGCGTGTTGCATTTTGAATTACCGTTCTTACGGGATTCATACCGAAGTCAAATATCTTTATAGTAACTTTTGTATTTGTCTTGCCTGTCTTAAAAAATATTCTTGTTATCTCGTCATCCGGGGCAAAAGGGTTCGGAGCTGCATAAGTTTTTATATCTGAAGATAAATTAATTGGTTCGAAAGCTCTGAAAATTTTCCATTCGCTCAGCCATGCTCCGTTACCCGGTTCCATAGTTCTTAATAATCCGTCTGCGCTTCCGAAAAACAATGTATCGTTAAAATAATTTCCGCAATAAAACTGAGTAGTTCTGAGCTGGTCTTTTGTTGAAGCATCATAAATTAATCCCGGTTTATTCCAGTTAAATGTTCCGAAATTACTCTTCCATAAACCATTATCTGTATGCCCGTAAACAATTGAGTCTTTAAAGCTCATATTATTCGGCGAGTAATCTTTTAATGTGTAGCTCCAGTTCAGTCCGCCGTTTGTTGTATAACTCAATGCATTGTTTTCCTGCGGGCTATCTGCGCGGCGTGTAGCGCCCCAGATAATTTCTTTACCGTTATATCTTTGTACATCAAGGTTAACAACAAAGTTTCCTGCTACACGATTTATTCCTGTGCCTGAATTATTATAATTATACTTTCTCCAGCTCTTGCCCCAGTCAGTTGATTTATTTATTCCGCCTGCAGTACCGACGTATAAAGTTGAATCGTTAACTGAAGTAATACTGAATGCTCTTTGATTTAAATTTACCAAAGGATTTAAAACAAACGAATAACCTGTTCCGCCAATGTAAATGCTGTCTAAATTATCCGGAGGAAGAATTACTCTTTCCCATGATGTTCCGTAATCAGATGATTTTCTGAGTCCGCCTGCGAATGAAGTAATCCATACTGTGTAATTATTTGTATCACCCTGATTTCTTGTAATAGCTATATCGTAAGATAAATTCTGCTGAGGCACTGTAACAGGCAAAGCAGAAATTACATTTGAACCGTAATTTATTGTGTTCGCTGATTGAGGGTCAGTCGGCTGAGGGCAGCTTGTCCAGGTCAACCCTCTGTCAGTAGAAATTTTTATTCCTGTTCCTGTTGCAACACCTTCATCGTTTATGATTTCAGTACGCGCAGTGGAAACAGCTACCATGTTTCTGTTAATCATTAATCCGGCAACATCATCGTCGCCAAAAGGCTCTATTCCATTGAAGGATTGGAATGACTGAAAGTTATCAACAGTTCTCATTATTCCTTTGCCTGTTGCAAACCAGACTGTATCGCCTCTTCCGTTTTTTAAAATATCAATAATAAAGTTGCTGATAGGATATTTTGAAATAGTTGGAGTTACTGCAATAAAGGAAGTTCTGTTCTGAACATTGCTTACAGGGTTAGATTTTAATTCCAATAAAGCTTTATTCAGCTTATAGTTTTTCTCTAATGATTGAGAGAATAAACTTCCTGTTAATAATAATATGATTGCTATATAACGCATTAAACTTTTATGGATTTCTTACGAATACCGGTTTATTTAAAATTGCACTTGAAAGACCTCTGTTATCAGTTGCCTGATAATTAAATTGATATGTTCCTAACAAATTGGTTGAGCCTATACCAGCAATTATACTGTATCGTCCGTCCCCTGCGATTGAATCACCGTGAAGTACTAAATCACCGTCATCAAACATAAAAATCGGATCTCCATTATTTCCAGGTACACCATCAGGACGAATTGTCTTTAAAAAAACACTTCTTATATCACATTGACCATTTGCATCACTTCCTTTTATTGTAATTGGAAATAAATTAACTCCTGTAGTAGGTTTTATCACTGTATCCGGTGCATTAACAAATGAAACTACCGGAGCAACGTTATTACTATAATAAACAGGTACTGTAGAAACAATTAAGTTACTCGTCAGTCCCGAAGCTGATGTAGCTATGTATTGCACTGAATAATTTCCTACAGTTAAGCAGGATGTTGTTGTGTAATTGACTGCGACTGTATAGACTCCGTTACCGCCTGTTGTATCGGGCGAGCCTCCGTTATCGCTCATATTAAAATTCTGTATGAGGTTTCCGTTTGGGTCTAATAATGAGCATACGACACTTTCAATAGCGTCATCTCCGCCTTGCTGAACACGAACCGATGTAATAAAATTTACAACGGGAGCATCAGAGGGTGTATATACTGTATCTTTGGATTTTGACGGACTTGAAATTGCCGGAGCAATTAATGTAGGGTCTATAATATTATCGCTTTTCTTTTCACAAGAATAAAACGATATCATGGAGAGGGCCAGTGCAAATAAAACTAACTTTCCGTGATTAAAAGAAATTAACCGTGACAAATATTTTGTGTAATTTTTAAAAAGGTAGAAGTAGAAATTCGATAGGTATCTTTTTTTAGATAAATTAACTCAAAACAAGAATACTTGCAAGAGAAATAAAATTAGAAATAAAATAGAAAATAAGACTTAAAAAACAAAACCCCGCTTTATAAAATAATGCGGGGCTTTATTATAAATCTAAGAATAAAAAATTTATTTCATTAAGCCGGTAAGTGATTTAACACCGCCGTACATATTAATAGCAACATTGATACTTAATAATCCCATGTATCTGTCATAACCTGCGCCCGGCTGTCCGTTACCATCATTGATGTGACCTGCGCCGCCCGGTGTAGAGCTGTTTTCATGGAAGAAAGCATTTACAATGTGGTATTTACCGTATATTGATAACCCCCATTTACCGGAGTCTCCCAATACCCAATCATAACCTGTAGAAAGAGCAACACCGCCTCTAAGCGCAGTTTCAAAATTGACAACGCTGTATTTCGGAGCGCTGATTGAACTGGCTGTTAAAGCAATTCCTACCCATTGTTTTTGTCTGCATCTTGCATTGAACATGTATTGATAACCTACTGAACCACTGATAATGTTATAGTAGGTAATGATAGGTTCATCAGGGCTGATTAATAAAAATGGAACAGCAGAGCTATTAGCATTGATCATAGCATTCCATTCAACACCTAACGTAAGTCTGTTACGTTTTGTGTTTCCTAGTCCGTATGAAAAATCAAGTCCGATACCTCTTCCGTATTTCATACCGTATGTGGCACCTGAAAAATTACCGCCGTAGATTGAAGAGCCAACACCATATCCTTCATTGGTTGCCAAATTTCCATTGATATGTAATCCAATTACTGTCTCAGGGGCTGTAAACTGTGCGAAAGATTGATTAGAAATTAGTCCGAGGCAGAATATCCCCAGTATTAAATAGAAGAATGATTTTCTCATTGCAAATTTCCTTTTAAATTTGGTTTGATAATTACATAATTATTTCAAAATTAACCTATTCTGATTACAAAATCAAGTATTATAGATTATTATTTTTTATTTCGCAGTATTTGTAATATTGAATCTAAACTTTCATAAAAATATATAGCTTGTCATAATCATGTAAAGCGTTACGTTAAAAATTCTGAATTTATGTTTTTGTAAATTCTTTGAATTTTAAATATTTTTTATGCTCACATCTGCAAAATAAAGAAATCTCCCTATGAAATCAACTGTAAAAAACCAATAAACAGAATTTTAGCTGACTTGTAATTCTTAGCTAAAATCAGTAAAATTTATGCTATCTTATTTTCAAATCAAAAAATTCCATATTGTTCAAAATGACTAAAAACAGTTATGCTTTTAAGTTTTTAACTTTTTTATTGCTTTCATCCGTTACTATGATTGTTGCCTGTTCTTCCATGAAGAAAAAACAGGTTGTGGCTGAGATTGGAAACGAAAAAATTTACTTATACGAATATGAAAAGCAGTTCCTCAAATCAAATCCTAATATCGATTCTGCCAGAAGCAAATCTCTGCAGGATAGGAAAGATTTTCTTGACCTGTTAATTAAATTCAGACTTAAAGTAAAAGATGCCAGAGAAAGAGGTCTGCTTGCATCAGCTGATATTCAGAATGATATAAATGAATACAAGAAAAATTTTCTCTCAGCGTTTTTAATTGATAAAAAAATTGTTGAGCCGCACATAAAAGACCTATATGATATGAAGAAGTATGAAGTAAGAGCTTCTCATATCTTAATTAATCTCCCGCAGACTGCAAATGCTGAAGATTCAATCAAAGCATATAAAAAAGCTGACGATGCGATTAAAGAATTAAAAGACGGCGTTGACTTTGTTACGGTCGCTAAAAAATATTCTGATGACTTTACTGTACAGCAAAATAACGGAGACCTCTACTACTTTACCGCAGGAATGACAGTTCCTGAATTTGAAGAAGAAGTTTACTCTCTTAAAGTCGGTGATTACTCCAAAAAGCCAAGAAGAACAATGTACGGTCTGCACATTGTAAAGCTTACTGATAAAAGACCAAGATTTGAATCTATCCGTGCTTCACATATTTTATTACAGGATACAAAAGACAGTTTAGGAAATACAGTCGATTCTATCGGCAACTATAATAAAGCTAAATCTATACTTGATAGAATAAAGAACGGTGAAGATTTTGCTAAACTGGCAACTGAATTCTCTCAGGATCCGGGTTCTGCCCCTAAAGGCGGTGACTTAGGTTTCTTTGATAGAAGAAGAATGGTTCAGGCATTCGATAGTGCTGCTTTCACTTTAAAACCGGGACAGGTTTCAGGCTTAGTTAGAACACAGTTTGGCTGGCATATTATTAAATTAACCGAAGTAAAAGAATATTCATCTTTCGATAAACAAAAAGACAATTTAAAGCAGGATTATAAAAAAGGCAAAGCATTCAAAGATGAGTATGCAAAATATATTGAGAACGCTAAAAAGAATCTTGATTTTAAAATGGATGATAATGCATTCAATTTTGTAAAGTCAAAATTTGACGAGACTAAAACAATCGGAAGTTATAATTTCGACAGCCTCTTCTCTGCATCTGACAGACAAAAAACAATAGCTACTTTTAAAGACGGCACTATTAAAGTGGAAGATATTGTAACTTTCTACAACAGAAACAGAGACCTTTCTAACAGTTTTGCAAATGCTGAAAATGTAAAAAAACTTTTAGACGGAGCTTCAGAACTCCCGATATTAAATGCTATGGCTATAAAGGATAAGATTGAAAAAGATGCTGACTATATCGAGCTTCTGACTGAATATGAGAACGGTTTATTAAGCTTTAAAATCGATCAGGAAGAACTTTGGAGCAAGATAAAAATCACAAACGAAGATATGATAAAATACTATGATGCAAATAAAACAAAGTACCAATACACAGAAAACAATGAAACTAAGATAAGAGCTTTTGACGATGTAAAAGCGGAAATATCAAATACTCTTCAACAGGAAAAATTTAAAGAGCTTGAAAACGAATACGTAAACAGGCTGAGAACAAAATACCCTGTTAAGATAAATGAAAAAGTTCTGATGGAAGCATTCAAAGATTAGAACTGAACAAATTTTATTTTTGTTAGTATAAAGTAGTGATGCTGCATTTTGCGGCATCACTTTATTTTTAAAATCAATTTTTTACGTTTGAAACTTATAAAACTTTTCTTATTCCCGATTATCCTTATCAGTCTTTACTTCCCTATCAATAGTTTTGCACAGCAGGAAGGCGATAGAATTCTTGCAGTAGTCGGAAATGAAATCATTTTAGAATCTGATTTACAATACCAGCTATCGTTATATGCCAGACAAAATAAGCTGACACAAATCCCTCCGGCATTGGCTCAGGAAATATTCAACAGTCTTATTACAGATAAAATCATCCTGGCAAAAGCCCAGCAGGACAGTATAGAAGTTAGTGACGAAGAAGTAACTAAAGAGCTTGATAACAGGATAAAATCTCTTATAGAGCAGGTCGGTTCACAATCAAGACTTGAAGAAATATATGCAATGTCCATTGTGAAGATTAGAATGCTTCTTAAAGAAGACCTGAAAAAAAGAATGATGACGGAAAGACTTAAACGTCAGAAATTCGGGAGCGGAGTAAAATCAACAGATCGCGAAGTAAGAGAGTTCTATAAGACATACCGGGACAGCTTACCCCGCGCAACTGAGGAATTTGAAATTGCTCATATTTACATTGAAAGAAAAGTAAGTGATGCCGAAAAAAACTGGGCAAAGGATAAAGCTAAGCAGATATTAGACAGCGTAAAAAAAGGGGTAGATTTCTCTGAGCTTGCTAAGAGAAATTCAGATGATTCTCTTTCAGCGATTCAGGGCGGAAATCTCGGATACGTAAAAAAAGGAAGTTTTGTAAAGCCATTCGAAGAAGCAGCATTAGTTCTATTGCCGGGTGAAGTTTCCGATTTAGTAGAGACACAGTTCGGATATCATATAATAAAATTGATTGATAAAAAAGGCGACGGGTTTACCACTCAGCATATATTAGTGAAGTTTCCAACATTTGAGTCATCTGATTTAGAGACGATAAAATTCTTAACTGATTTAAAAGGAAAAATTCAGTCAGGACAGATTACATTTGAAGATGCAGCGAAGGAATACTCCAAAGATGAAAGTACAAAACTTAAAGGCGGATACATCGGACCGATAGGAACAGAGCAGCTTGATAGCGCAGTGATTGAAAGGATTAACTCTGTATCAATCGGCGGCATAACTGACCCTGTTAGAATTACAACTAACGGAACAGATTTCGGATATGAAATTATAAAAGTAATAAGTAAAACACCTGAACACGAACTTACTATCGAAGGTGATTATGAAAAGATAAAAAGACTTGCCGACCAGTATAAAGAAGGAAAAGAGCTTGATAAATGGATAAATGATATGCGTGAAACAATATACATAGACACAAGATTTTAACATCCCTCTCCGGCGCTTCTGAATTTCAGGAGCGCCCATATTTTTCATTCATAAAGCTTACCGAATGGATATCTATCTTAGATCAGGCAATATAGTTTTTTTAATTCTAATGGCAATTATTGCCGCCGGAACTGCCTATTTGTATTATAGAAAATCCAATCTTGAGTCACCTAAAAAATATATTTTTCCGGCAATAAGATTTTTTTCAATATTTTTTATTTTGCTTTTGTTTCTTACTCCCGTGTTATCTTTTGTTACTTCAGATTCCAATGACGCTAAAAATATAATTTTAATTGATGCCTCAAAAAGTCTTGAGATTGAGAACAGAAGAAATGATGAATTGAGTTATATAAAAAACAAAATCCCGGCAAAAAATACTTTTTTTTATTTCAGTGACGGTTTGTTAAATGAAGCAAAGCATAACGATATAGATTCAATTTCAAAGATAACTACAAACACTAACTCAACAAATTTATTTAAGACACTTAGCGCATTAAGCAGTTTTCAGAATATTAATTCTATCAACATTCTATCAGACGGCAATATTAACGAAGGCGGAAATCCTGTTGAGCTTGCAAAATCTTTCAATGTGCCGTTTTCATACGTTCTCATCGGAGATACAGCTCAAAAGAAAGATGCTTTGGTGAAAAATATCTATGTGAACTCAACTGCATTTATCGATAGCAAAGTTTCCGTAAAGGCTGAAATAAATTCATACAGGATTAATGAGAATTTGAAAATAAGTTTATTTGAGGAGGAGACATTAATTGAGTCTAAAACAATTCCGGTTAACGATAAAAATAATTTATACGAAGCAGACTTCAATGTATCATCCGGTACAGAAGGCATTAAAAAATATAAAGTAGAAATTGTTGAAGTAACAGGCGAAATTACAAACAAGAATAATACAGATTATTTTTTTATAAATTATCTGAACAACAAATTTAAAATTCTTGTTTACGGCGGCGGACCGTCATCCGATTTTGCTTTTTTAAAAGAGCAGCTTTCAGCAATAAATAATTTTCAAGTTACCTATCAGACACAAAAATCTGCAAATGAGTTCTACGAGCCCGCTGCAACCAACTATAAAGAATTTGATGCCATTGTTTTCTCCGGCTTCCCTGCTCAACCGACAAGTCTCTCGCTTCTGAATGAAATTAAATCTTCAATCGATAAATACAAAACACCTTTGATATTTATTGAAAGCAGAAATACAGATTATTCAAAGCTTTCAGTTTTCAGCGACAATTTACCTGTATCGATAACAAGTTCATCAAATAACGAAGTTGAGACTCAGTTAAAATTAGTAACAAATTCAAACTCGGAATATTTAAAGAGTACGGATTTAAGCTCTATCAATTCCGCTCCCGCTGTATTTACAAATACCGGATCATACAGTGCAAAGCCCGGCGCTGAGAGCATTCTTATTAATTCAAAAAACTCACAGCCTTCATTGGTGATTTTAAATACAAATGAGAAAAATTCCGCTGCATTTTTATTCCATGGTTTTTATAAGTTAAGACTAAATAAACAGAATGACTTTTCTCCGGTGTTTAATAAACTGCTTTCATCTACTATAATTTCTATTTCATCAAAAGATAAAAAAAAGATTATGGATTTTGAGCTCTCGAAAAATATCGCGGGAGTTAATGACGAAGTAATTTTAAAAGCGCGTTTAAAAAACTTTGAAGAGATAATGGCTCCTGTCATCAAAGTAAAAATAAACTCAAAGGACTTTAGCAAAGAACTTGAACTGAATAAAATCTCTGCTGATTATTTTGAAATCAAATTTACTCCGCTAACTAAAGGAGATTACAAATTCACTGCCGACCTCTTTTCAAAGGGAAATCCTTTGGAGACCTCTAATGCAAGACTTCAAGTTGATGAAAATAATTTTGAATTCAAAAAGACAAACTCAGATAAAACTATTTTATCTGAAATAGCAACAGCCACAAACGGAAGAAACTTTACTTCTTACTCAAAAGGACAAATAGAAAACTACCTCGATTCATTAAATTCATCTCAGATACAAAAAAATGATTCACGAAAAGATTTTAATCTGAAATTTAATCCTTACTTTTTATCTCTTTTGATTTTTTCTCTCTGTTTAGAATGGTTCCTTAGAAAAAGGAATAACCTTTCATAACATTACAGTAAACTCCAACTACTCTTTTGGACTTAAATACGTCGGATTTTTGTTGTAATTTGTAATAGTTCATATGAAATCACTCTTAAGTCTACTCCCCTATATAAAAAAATATAAAAAGAAATTAACGCTGGGATTTATTTTTATAGTCCTTTCTATTTCTTTCAGTTCATTGTTTCCGCTAATAGTCGGTAACGGAATTGATGCCATCAAATCAGGGGTAACTTCATCACAAATTATTTTTTATTCCGGTATGGCAATCGTTGCCGCCCTCATCGGTGGATTTTTCCTGTACATGGTAAGACAGCACATTATAGTTGTCTCCCGGGAAATTGAAAATGATTTGCGATTTGATTTCTTCAGCCACATTGTTAATATGCCGAGAGATTTTTTTAACAAAAATTCAACAGGCAATATCATGGCGCTGGCAACCAATGATATCAATTCTATCCGCGAATTTGTCGGTCCCGGAATTATGTATACCGTGCAGACTTTCTTCCGCACTCTGCTTACCGTTTCTGTTATGCTTTATATAAATCCATTTCTTGCAATGGTAGCGCTTTCCCCTCTCCCGCTTATTAGTTTTATTGTTTACAAAGTCGGTAGGATGACACATGCGCGCTCATTAAAAGTAAAAGAATCTTTTGCCGACCTTACTTCAAAAGCGCAGGAAAATTTATCAGGTATCAGAGTTGTAAAATCTTATATAAGAGAGAAAAACGAAATATCGGAGTTTTATGATATCTCAAGAGATTACTTCAGAAAAAATTTATCGCTAGCAAAAGTACAATCGTTTTCTTTTCCTATGATGTACTTGTTAACAGGTGTTTCACTTGTGCTCGTAATTTATTTTGGCGGTATTGAAATTATTAATAACAGACTTACACTCGGAAATCTTTCGACATTCTTAATTTACCTCGGGCTTCTTACCTGGCCAATGATTGCATTCGGTTGGATTATAAATCTGACGCAAAGAGCTGCGCCTTCTATGCAAAGACTTATGATGGTAATGAATATGAAACCGGATATTGCAGATAACTCAGAAACAGATAATAAAATTACTTTAGATAATATTGAAGGTGAGATTGAATTTAAAAATGTATCTTTTAAATATCCTTCCGGATATACTGATGTTTTGAAAAATATAAATCTTAAAATTAATAAAGGCACAACATTAGGAATTATAGGTCATACCGGAAGCGGAAAGACTACATTGATAAATCTGCTTTCACGAATTTATGATATTTCAGAAGGAGAAATTCTTATTGACGGCAAGAGCATTAAACAAATTCCTTTGAGGACTCTCAGAGAAGCCATCGGAGTTGTTCCGCAGGAATCATTTTTATTCTCTACGTCCATTGAAAAAAATATTGCATACTCGCATGATAATTTAGATTACGATAAAGTTATAGAAGCAGCTAAATCAGCTTCACTGTATAAAGATGTTGAACAGTTTCCCGAGAAATTCCAGACTGTTGTAGGTGAGCGCGGAATAACTTTATCCGGCGGACAAAAGCAGCGTACTTCCATTGCACGAGCTATCTATAAAAATCCCAAAGTATTAATTTTAGACGATTCGCTATCAGCGGTTGATACCCATACAGAAGAAGAAATTCTGAATGAACTGAAAAAAGTTATGAAGAACAGAACGAGCATTATAATTTCACATAGGATTTCATCTATAAAAAATGCAAATAATATTATTGTGCTTGACGGCTCTGCCATAAAAGAACAGGGCACGCATAACGAATTAATTTCATTGGGCGGAATATACTACGACTTATATCAGAAACAATTACTTGAAGAAGAAATACAGGAATCTTAAAAATTGGACTAAAAATTTTGTAATAACACTTGGCAGAGATAAAAACAAAAAACGACGAACAGCTACATAAAAAACTCGATTCATATTTACTGAAGCGCCTCATTGCGTACTTCAAACCGTATACGCGGTATATAGTGCTTGCTGTTTTTCTCACAATAACTGTTTCAGCACTTGCAGCTGTACGGCCGAGGCTTACTCCTATAGCTATCGATGATAAAATTGCGAACAAAGATATACCGGGTTTGCAGACTATTATGCTCATTCTTTTCGGCACACTGATGCTTCAGGGAGTAATTCAATATGCCATGACTTATCTCACAAGCTGGATCGGTCAGAATATCATTATGGATCTGCGGATGAAGATATTTGAACATCTGCAAAATCTCCATCTGAAATTTTACGATAAGAATCCTGTAGGCAGATTAATTACACGAGTTACTTCCGACGTTGAAGTTTTATTTGATGTGTTTTCATCGGGGCTTGTTACTGCATTCGGTGATATCTTTACTCTGTTCTGGATTTTATATTTTATGTTTACTCTCGACTGGCATCTTGGTTTAGTAACTCTTTCTATTCTCCCATTTCTTATCTACGCAACAATAATTTTCAGAAAGAAAATAAGAGTCTCGTATTCAAGAGTAAGGTTATTGATTTCCAGACTGAACTCATACCTGCAGGAACATATTACAGGAGTTTCAATAGTTCACATCTTCGCAAAAGAAAAAAGAACAGTTAATGAATTTGAAGAGATAAATCAGGAACACACGCGCGAAAACAAACGCAGCATTTTTTATTATGCTATATTCTTCCCTATTGTCGAATTATTTCTTGCAGTATCGTCAGGATTAATTTTATGGTATGGCGGCGGCGAAGTGATTCAGGGCGCAGTTTCACTCGGTGTGCTGATTACTTTTATACAATATTCCGAAATGTTTTTCAGACCGATAAGAGACTTATCAGAAAAATACAATGTATTGCAAACAGCAATGGCATCGAGCGAGAGAATATTTACTCTGCTTGATGAAAAGCCGGCAATTGTGGATAAAAAAGATTCAGTTGATTTCGAACAAATTAAAGGAAGCATAGAATTTAAAAATGTCTGGTTTGCATATAACAACGATGATTATGTATTGAAGGATATTTCTTTCAATATAAAGGAAGGCGAGAAAGTTGCTTTTGTAGGTGCAACAGGTTCAGGCAAAACAACAATTATAAATCTGATTTCAAAATTTTATCAGATTAACAAAGGCAAGATTTGTATAGACGGAATTAATATAAACGATATAAGACAAAAAGATTTAAGAAAAAATATTTCAGTTGTGCTGCAGGATGTATTTTTATTTTCAGGTGATATTGAAAAAAACATTACACTGGGAAATAATAAAATTACAAATGAAGCAGTTAACCATGCAATAGACCAGACAGGTTTAAGATATTTTATCAATTCCCTGCCCGATGGCATTCATCATAAAGTGAATGAACGAGGCTCAACTTTTTCTACAGGACAGCGTCAGCTAATTTCATTTGCAAGAGCATTAGCGCAAGACCCTAAAATTTTAATTTTAGATGAAGCAACATCAAATATAGATACAACTACCGAAATGCTGATACAGGCTGCGATTAAAAAACTTATCGAAGGAAGAACATCTATAGTAATTGCGCACAGGCTTTCAACAATTCAGACCTGTGATAAAATAATTGTAATGCATAAGGGAGAGATAAAAGAAATGGGCTCGCATCAGGAACTGCTGGATAAAAGAGGATTGTATTATAAGCTGTATCAGCTTCAATATAAAGAAGATGTTTCCGCATAATTTTGTTACATTTTATTACTTACATTTTTTACAAAGAGGAAAGCCCTGTTCATTGCTGAAAAGAGCTCAAGAGGTTTAATGTGGGAAATCTCGATATGTTGTTCTTGAATTTTATACTTACGTTTTTATAATTTGTTCCGTTGTTTTAAATTTTTGTTTCTTACTGCTTACTTATAAGACTTAATAATTACTAAAAGGTTTAATAAATTTACCAATGAAAATTGAAAAGCTTTTAATCGCTTCAAATAATCTGCATAAGATAAAAGAGATATCTGATATTCTTGCTCCGCTTAAAATTAAAATTTTATCGTTGAAAGATTTCCCTGATTTTCCCGATGTTGAAGAAACAGGTTCAACTCTCGAAGAGAACTCATTGCTAAAAGCAAAAGAGATTTCGGGAAAATTTAACGTTCCGACTTTGGCAGATGATACAGGATTATTTGTTGATGCATTAAACGGCGAACCCGGCGTTTACTCTGCACGTTACTCAGGTGAAAATGCTACCTATGCAAGCAACTGCGAAAAGCTATTGCTTAACTTGAAAGATGTTGACGGCAAAGATAGAACTGCAACGTTTACATCTGTACTTTGTTTGTACATAAATGAAACAGAGCATTACTTTTTTAAAGGAAATGTTGAAGGCAGGATTATTAAACAGGCGCACGGCGCAAACGGTTTTGGGTACGACCCGCTTTTTATTCCTAAAGGATTTGCTAAGACTTATGCTGAAATGGATGACACTAAAAAAAATGAAATATCTCACAGAGCGCTTGCATTGAAAAAATTCAAAAAATTTTTAGAGAAAAGACAAACAGTCTGAATTATATAAATTGAAATGATTACTAATAAAGAAATAAAATATTATGCTGACTTAAAAAACAAACGCAGCCGTGACGAAGAAGGAAAATTTCTTGTAGAAGGAATTCATCTTATTAAGGAATGTCTTTCATCTGATTTATATTACAGGGATATGATTGAATGTATAATTGTAAGAGATGATTTCGATTTGTCGCTAGTCCCAACAAAAGATATAGAAATTTTATACGCGTCTCAGAAAAATTTTGACAGGCTTTCCGATACGGTAAATCCGCAGGGAATAATAGCTGTTGTGAAAAAACCTGACCATGCGAACAGGCTGCATAACTCCGATAAGCACAAACTTATCGTCGCACTGGATAACATTAATGACCCCGGTAATCTCGGAACAATAGTGCGGACTTGCTACTGGTTTAACGTAGATAAAGTACTGATTTCAAAGAACAGTGTTGACCTGTATAACTCTAAAGTTCTCCGGGCATCACAGGGGGCAGTGTTTCATACTGATATAGTTACCGAAGCAGATTTGCGAACGGAGCTTTTACAATTAAAGGATGAGTGTCAGATTTTATTAACAGATTTAGACGCGAAAAAAAATCTTTCTGATTTCAATATAAAACAAAATGAAAAATACGTCATAGTGTTTGGCAACGAAGCGAATGGTATTTCAGAAGAAATTAAAAACCAGGGATTTGAGCTGATAAAGATCGACAGCTTCTCTGATTGCGAATCATTAAACCTCTCAGTTTCAGCCGGAATAATTTTATATAATTTTAAAACCCGCCTAAAATAAAAACGGCTCACAACCTTACGATTATGAGCCGTTGAAATTAATATTTCGATTGTATTATTTTACAACCATCATTTTCTTTGTATCGGTAAATTCATTTGTAACTAATTTGTAGAAATATACACCTGAACCTAATTTTGAAGCATTGAAATCAACTGAATAACTTCCCTGAGGAACGTCATTCTTTATCATTTCAGTAATTTGTTTACCTACTGCATCGTAAATTATAAGTCTTACATTAGTTTGTTTAGCTACAGAATAAGTAATCTTTGTTGTAGGATTGAACGGATTAGGGAAATTCTGCGAAAGTTCAAATTTAGCAGGAGTTTCAGTTCCTATAATTCCGGTTGGCCCGACATTAACTGTTAATGTTCTTTGATGTCTCGGTGTACCATTAGGACCCTGAGCAATAACATTAACTGAATAAGTACCCTGTGTAGTATTTGGAAGAACACTGATTCTTGTTAATATTGAATCAGGGAATGAAGTGATTGAATCTCTGCCAATAGCACTAATTGTAAAGCCACCTGTTGCCGGAGTAGGAGAGACAGAGCCAAGAGTAACTCTGACAGAACCTGTATAAAGTTTTACTGCCGGAACTGTTGTATAAAACTGCGCAAAGCCGTTTCCGTTAATATTAAAATTGTTACTACTTACCCTCATTGCAAAATCCGGGAAGTATGCTGTATATGAACCATAGTTACTGTTTCTGAAATCTGTCCAGCAAACCATGGCGCTGACAGGATTACCTGTAATTGCATCATAGTCACCCTGATATGCAGGTGCTGAACCGGATGATGCCAATTTAATTTTAAAGGTTTTATTGGTTACTCTTTGGTTCGGAGCAAATGTTTGTCCGCCGTCAGTTGTATATGTAGCATAAACGTCCATGCTGTCTGATGTAGGGCATAATCTTGAATCGTACCATTTGATATATAATTTTCCTGTATTCTTTTCACACCATATTGCAGGGAAGAACTGGAAATTATTTTGTGAATTTGCATCATCGTTAACTACTACAGGAGCAGAGAAAGTTGCGCCGAAATCAGTTGAGTATCTTAAGAAGATATCAGATTTTCCGCCGTTACCTGCAGGATTGTTTGAAGCATATACTAAATACAATCTGCCTCTGTTTGGTCCATAGCTGTTATCAGCTGCAATCATTGGATAAGGTCTGGTTCTCATTCCTTGTACAGTTGAACGTCCGCTGATTTCTGTTCCGATAAAATTTGAATATTGATTTGAGGACATCATTGTAAAGTTATCTCCTCCATTAGTCGAACGGTAAATAGTATAAATACCTGCTGAGTTTGTTCCGGTATGCATAACTGCATATACACTTCCACCTTGAACAGAACCATTAGCGCCAACGCAAACCATAGCGCCGGGTAATGTATTAGAGAAAGTTCCCACCGTTGTAAAAGTTGCACCGTTATCGGTACTTCTTCTAATGTTACCGGGAGTCATGTTACCGTAAATGTAATTTGAATAAGGACCGCCTGTTTGGTCAGCAGCAATCCAGTTTTTATCGTTACCAACATTCGCTGAAACTGCTGTTCCCCATGTTACACCACCATCTGTTGATTTATTAGTCCATGTACCAGTAACCGGACTTTTCATATTATCATAAAATAATCTTCCTAAACTATCGTAAGCTGTTACCGGGTCACCTGATGTGCCGGAAAATGGAACTGCTGTTCCTGTCCATGTCATACCGCCGTCTAGTGTTCTCCAGGCTGTATTGATGTTGTAAGCGCAAAAATTCCAAAGAGGATTTCTTGGGTTTTGTGAGATATGCGGCTCAGCAGTGCTGGTTCCCATATCAAAATTATCAAAATCATTAATGGTGATTAATGCTGGTGCAAAAAAATCATTTTGTTGAGCGACCTGGTCAAGATAGATTTGAGGAATTCTATCAAAACGCGGGTCATCATACATTGAAGAAGCATTTCCTGATTGCGCTGCTACGATCAGAAAAAACATCGTCAATATAGAAATACTCTTGAATAAAGAGTAATTTTTTTTCATATTTCTTCTCCTTCTAGAAGTTTTAGTTGTGGTTTATTATTTATTGAATAAAATACAAAATTATTATTATTAATAAAGGGGAAAATTGCTTCTGAAACTATCCACAATCATAGCAAATTTTTCGGGGGGATTGTAAACAAGATACAAAAAATACTTAATTTGTTCAAAGCTTTAAAAGCGTTTTGCGTAAGATCTCTAACGCCATTTGTGCAGCCCGTTTTTTATTCCTCTCTCTGAAATTTCCAAACAAAAATTTTGAAGCAAAAGTAATATTTTTATCAGAGTATCCAATATATACCAATCCAACCGGTTTTTTATCCGTTCCGCCTCCGGGTCCTGCAATGCCTGTAATAGATATTCCTATGTCAGTATTAAAATGCTTCCGCACACCTTCAGCCATTTGCTTTGCTGTTTCTTCACTTACTGCTCCGAATTCTCTGAGTGTCTCTTCCTTTACATCTAAGAATTTTATTTTGAATTCATTTGAATATGCAACTACTCCTCCTACAAAATATGAAGAGCTTCCGCTTACATCGGTAATTCTTGATGAAAGCAAACCGCCTGTACAGGATTCTGCAATAGATATTGAAAGATTTTTTTCGGATAACATTTTTCCGGTAATCTCCTCCAGAATTTCTTCACCAATACCAAAAATATGTTCTCCGATTTTTTCACGGATTTGGTTTTCTATTTCAGATATTCTTTCTTCAGCTTTTTCTTCGCTCTCTGCCTTTACATTTATTCTTAATCTTACACCTTCAATGCTTGGAAGAAAAGCAAGCTTGTCATTTTTAATAATTGAATGAACATCGCCCATCATTTCGTTCAGCACAGATTCCCCTACTCCCGTCGTAAGTAATGTCTTTTGCTTAAGCACATAGTCAAGATTTTTCATAAATTTCTCTTTAAGCAAAGGCACAACAAAATCATTTATCATTGCTTTCATTTCATACGGAACTCCGGGTAAAGCAATAAATACCTTGTTATCTTTTTCCATCCATATACCGGGAGCAGTGCCGTTTGCATTCCAGATTATCTTTGATTTTGCCGGAACCATTGCCTGACCGACATTTGTAGCGGGCATAGGTACACCTCTTGTAGAGAAAATTTCAGTTACGTGTTTTAAAACTTTATCGTTAAGTATTAACTCATCATTAAAAAATTTTATAAGCACGGGCTTTGTAATGTCATCATGAGTCGGACCAAGACCGCCCGTGATAATTGTCACATCATAATTATCTATAGAGTCCTGAAATTCATTTAAAAGCATTGTTTCATCATCACCGATTGTTACGGATTTTTCAACGGGTATACCGATAGAAAACAAAACGTCTCCCAGGAAAGCAGCATTTGTATTTACAATCTGGCCTATTAATATCTCGTCACCGACAGTAAGTATTTTCGAATTCATTAATTGTTAAAATTGATTACAGATTAAAAAGTCTTTGTATTAAAATAATTGCAAAAATTGAAGCAACTCCGCCATAAACTGCAGCCACAATATCATCCAGCATTACACCAAGAGCAGTATGTTTCCTGTCAAAATATTTTGCAGGCTGAACCTTTAATATATCAAAACCTCTGAAGCCGATAAAAGTTACGGCGCAGCATATAAGGTTCAGCTTCCAATATCCGGCAGACATCACTATCATAATTGTAAACCATTGCCCTACCACTTCATCCACTACTACAACAGAAGGATCGCCTCCGTATCTTTTCATCATTGGTATAGTGGCATAAGTTCCGAGTATAAACACTATAAGAAAAGCTATGCTTAAACTCATCGAGTCATTCATAGAAGGAAAAAGAAATATTACAAATGCTGCAAGGCTTCCGACAGTTCCTGAACCCTTTGGGAAATATCCTGTGAAGAACCAGCTGGCAAGAAGCTTACTGAAAAAATCAGGATGGAAGTCCGGATTTACAATCTCTTTCGTTTTTACAAATCGCATAGAAAATTATTTAAGATTTCTTTTCAAAAAAGTATGTGATGCCTGTATAGACAGTAAGGAAAGTTACCAATGCCATTGCAAAAAAATTGTATGGGGAAAGAAGATATACACCTATCTCAACGCGTGTGCTTAAATCATTTGTAGATATGCTCCAGAAGAACAGGACAAGAATGGCGAATATATAAGTCATTTGTACAAAGGTTTTCACCTTTGCTATATAAGAAGTAGGAAGAGTTTTCCCGTTCATTTCAGAATATGAACGCATTACAGTGATTACTATATCACGGATAACAATCAGAATCACCATCCATAGCGGCATCATACCAATGAGAAAAAATCCGATGAAAGCGCATGATGTAAGAATTTTATCGGCAAGCGGGTCCAGAAATATTCCGGTTTTTGTAACTACTCCGAATTTCCGCGCATGCCATCCGTCGTACCAGTCAGTTATAGTTGCAATAAGATAGACACCAACGGAGATTTTTTTATATAGTAAATTATCCGAAAGAAATAAATACAGGAAGAGTGGTGAAAGTACAATCCGCAATATTGAGAGTTGGTTCGGTAAAGTCACATTTATGTTATAAAAGTTTTTGTTTCCCAAGCCGGAGCTTGGGAAACAGAACAAGAAACTAAATTCTTTCTATAATACTTGCAATCCCCTGCCCTACACCAATACACATTGTTGCAAGCCCGTATCGTTTGTTTCTTTTTTCCATTTCGTTAAGAAGTGTAAGTAGTATTCTTGAGCCGCTGCTGCCGAGCGGATGCCCTAATGCAATTGCTCCGCCGTTAACATTTATTTTACTTTCATCAAGCATTAACTCATCTATCACTGCAAGTGACTGCGCTGCGAATGCTTCGTTAAGCTCTATTAAATCTAAATCATCAACTTTCAAATTTGCTCTTGAAAGTGCTTTTACCGTTGCAGGAACGGGACCTATACCCATGCAAGCAGGGTCAACTCCGGCGACTGCGCCTGATACAAATCTTGCTCTTGGCTTTAAGTTATGTTTCTTCACAAAATCTTCTGATGCAATTAATAATAAGCTTGCTCCGTCGTTCACTCCGCTTGAATTACCTGCAGTAACTGTTCCGCCTTCTCTGAAAGCAGGTTTCAGCTTAGCAAGTTTTTCTACAGTTGTATCGAATCTCGGGAATTCATCAGTATTAAAAATTACAACATCCTTTTTCGATTTTATTTCCACAGGTAAAATTTCGTTATTAAACTTCCCTGTTTCTATAGCTGCCTTTGCCTTCATCTGTGACTTATATGAAAACTCATCCTGTCTCTCTCTTGTGATTTTATATTTCTCTGCAACGTTCTCTGCTGTCTCACCCATTGAAAACGGATGATGCATTTTTGCAAGAAGCGGGTTAGTAAATCTCCAGCCTATAGTTGTATCGAACACATCAACTTTTCTTGAGAATGGTTCCGCAGCCTTTGCCATTACAAACGGTGCGCGTGTCATAGACTCAACTCCGCCTGCTAAATAACATTCGCCGTCACCGTTTCTTATTGCTCTTACAGCATCAAGATATGCCTGCATACCCGAGCCGCAGAGCCGGTTAACTGTTACCCCGCCAATGCTAAGCGGAAGCCCTGCAAGCAGAACGCACATACGCGCAATATTTCTGTTCTCTTCACCTGCGCCGTTTGCATTACCGATTATAGCATCTTCAATTTCTTCTTTTTGTATTCCTTTGAATTCAAAATTTCTTTTCACAAGCTCCTTCATAAGAAGAGCAGCCATATCATCAGGTCTCGTATCTTTTAATGTTCCCCCGTATTTTCCGATTGGTGTTCGCAGTCCGTCAATTATATATACTTCTTTCATTTAGTTCTGATAAGTTAATTTTTGTAATAACTTGGAATTTACTCAATTTATTAAAGTTTATAAACAGATAAGTTTTTCACTGAAAATGCGGGTAGTATACGGAGAGTCTAAAGTCTAAGATTTACTTTCATTAAGCAGGGAGGATTTAACAAAGTGCTGCTAACCGCGAAGTGTAATTTTTATGCCAAAAAATTTTATTTCTACCTACTAATAGGGAAGAAATTCTTTTCTATTAAAAAAAATATTATTAACTTTAAGCCGGATAAATCAGATTAAAAAATCCAACTTCCCGGATATTAGAATGTTATTCGCCAAGACGAATTACTTTTTTGCTTCAATCTGATAAATGTTAATAATCCCCCCTTCTTATTAAGGAGGGGGCAGGGGGTGGTTAACTATAAAATGTTACTCTTTTGCAACACTCTATAAAATGTTACTTTTTTGCGACACTCTATAAAATGTTACTTTTTTACGACACTCTATAAAATGTTACTTTTTTGCATCGCTCTATAAAGTGTTTCTGATCCCCCTCTCCCGCTAAAGCGGGACTTGATAGTTGATAGCTTTCTAAGGAGGGGGACTGAGGGGGCGGTATCAAAAGTTACTATTATACTGACCTGAGAGGATTGAATCCGCCGCGGCGGACTGTCAGGTCTCAAATAAAATGTTACAATAATGCTACTTTTTTGCGACACTCTATAAAGTGTTTCTGATCCCCCTCTCCCGCTAAAGCGGGACTTGATAGTTGATAGCTTTATAAGGAGGGGGACTGAGGGGGCGGTATCAAAAGTTACTATTATACTGACCTGACAGGATTGAAAACCTGTCAGGTCTCAATTAAAATGTTACAATAATGCTACTTTTTTAACAAACTTAAACTTGAAATTTGGAACAGAATCAAAGAATCCGTCAATCCCGCTAAAACACGGGACTGAACTTCGTTCAGAAATCCGTTGAAAAACAAAACTTGAAACTCGTAATTCGTAATTCGTAATTGAATTCTGTCACACTTTCAATTTTAAACCGTCTAATACAATATGGAACCGCAAAACATACTATCAGACAAATATATTGGAGACAGTTCAGATGCCGAGCTTGTTTCCCTTTCCGTCAAAGGCGATAAAAATGCATTAGAAAAACTGATAAAAAAGCATCAGGACTATATCTATAATATAGCTTTACGAATGGTGTTCAATCCTGATGAAGCGAAAGATGTAACACAGGAAGTTCTTATAAAAATCATTACAAAGCTTGCCGGCTTTGAAGGCAGAAGCAGCTTCAGAACGTGGGCTTACAGAATAGTTGTAAACCACGTTTTGAATATGAAAAAAAGTATGGGAGAACTGAATCATACGGACAGTTTCAAAAAATACGGCGAAATTATTGACAGCTGTCCTGATTCTGATTTTCCCGATAATACAAGCTATTCGGTTGATTCAAGAATTCTTGTTGAGGAAGTGAAAATTTCCTGCATGTTCGGAATGCTGCTATGTTTAGATAGAGAGCAAAGATTAGTTTATACTTTGGGAGGTCTGATGGGAATTTCAGATGCAGTCGGCAGTGAGATTATGGAAATATCAAAAGATAATTTCAGACAGAGACTTTCAAGAGCAAGAAAAGACCTGCACAGCTTTATGAATAATAAATGCGGACTTGTTAATAAAGCAAACCCTTGCCGATGCTCGAAGAAAACAAAAGCGCTTATTGAAGTAGGATATGTCAATCCCAATAATCTGAAATTTACACGAAGCTTTTATTTCAAAATGGATAAGATATCCGAGATAAGGACACAGGAATTATCAGATGTGCTTGATAACGAATGCAGCGAAGTGTTCAGAACACATCCCTATGAAAAGTCGCCTGACTTTGTAATTTCATTAAGAAAACTTTTAGAGAGCGATAAATTTTTAAATATATTTAATATTAATTAGAATACTTAATTCATTCCGAAAGAGAAAATGAAAAAATTATTTACCTTACTCTTGTTTATTGCATTGTTGCCCTCATTGCATGCATCGATAAAAAATGTACCATCTCAGTACTCTACAATTCAGGCAGGCATAAATGCTGCAGTTGACGGAGATACAGTATTAGTTGCTCCGGGAACATACTTTGAAAACATTCACTTCAGAGGAAAAAACATTGTAGTAACCTCAACATTTTACCAGACAATGAATCTTTCCCTCATAGCATCAACAATTATTAACGGAAGCACACCTTCGAATTCTGACTCTGCCAGCTGCGTAAGGATAACATCGGAATTATCCTCTGCCTACAATGACTCATTGGCAGTACTACAGGGTTTTACAATCACCGGTGGAGAAGGAACATTCTGGAAGGATGAACATAGCCCGGGAAGATACTGCGAAGGAGCCGGAATACTTATGCAATATTCCAAAGCAACTGTACAATTCAATATTATTAGAGACAATAAAGCAATACGCAGACCTTCAGGTATTGCAAGTACAGGCGGCGGCGGAATAAGAACGGGAGACGGAAAGTCTAGGATTTACAATAATATCATATTTAACAATGAAGCAATGTATGGCGGAGGAGTGGTACTGAACTACGGAAATTCTGTGCTAAAGAATAATGTTATTTTCAAGAACCGGGTTTATCAGGCTGTAACAGGAGCACCAACTTATGGCGGCGGCGGCGTCTGGGTAAACGGTTCAGGCTTAAGCTTAATCGAGAATAACACAATAATGTATAATTCGTCAGCCGGCATTGGCTCGCCTTACGCGGGACAAGGCGGAGGTATTTTAGTATATGCCTCCCCTACAACAATTGTAAATAACATTGTATGGGGAAACAGCGCAACTGTAACTGCTGTAACTTTAAAACAGATAGCAGATGGTTTTACCGGAAATGCTGCCGTAACATATTCTTGCGTTCAGGATGGTTACTCAGGAACGGGAAACATTATAGCGGCACCACAGTTCGATTCAACAAATTATTTACTTTCGGTGACATCACCCTGTATAGATGCAGGAAATCCTGCAAGTAATTATAATGACCCCGATGGTTCAACTCCCGGACAAGCTCACTTTCCTTCAAGAGGAACTGTGAGAAATGATATGGGCGCATACGGAGGACATTACAGTAATCTTATTTCACCTTCAGTGGTTGGAATATTTGAACCCATCAGTAATATAAGTTCTTTTGAACTCAAACAAAATTATCCTAATCCGTTTAACCCGTCAACAAAAATCAGTTATCAAATTCAGAAAAGCGGATTTGTGTCATTGAAAATTTTAGATACAACAGGTAAAGAAATAATTGAACTGGTAAATGGCATTCAAGCTCAGGGAAGTTACTCTGTTAACTTTGATGCCGGGAAGTACTCTTTATCAAGCGGAATTTATTTTTACAAGCTGACGAGCGGCGGACAATCCATAACAAAATCTATGCTACTTATAAAGTAATTTTCATTTCTAAAACAGTAGTAATTAGAAATATCAAAACCTGGCTGTGCGGAGAAGCAGTCAGGTTTTTTATCTTAACTTTTTCAAAAATGTTTCGTATGATGTAGTGCGGCTAAAAACTAAACTAATATAACATTATGAAACAGTTTTTATTCGCGTTAATTTTAATTCTCCTCTGTATTACTTCAAATGTATTAACTGCACAAAATTATCTCTACAGAGATGTAACTAATTCAAATTTACCTTTATCGTCTGTAAGCGGATCCGGTATGGATGTAGAATCCGCCGATATCGATAACGACGGCGATAAAGATATTATAATTGCCAGGGAATTCGCGCCCAATAAAATTCTTATCAATAACGGCAACGGAATTTTTACGGATGAATCATTCAGAATACCCCAATTCTCCTATGACAGTGAAGATATTTGCGTAGCTGATTTTGACCGCGACGGTGATCTGGATATTATATTCGCAAGCGAAGACAATGCTGTGCATGAATTTTATCTGAACAGAGGCAACGGGTATTTTGATAACGCCAATAACAGGCTGCCACATTTTACATCGAATGCACTGTTTGTAATGGATTTAAACAATGACGGTTATCCCGATTTAATTTTCGGTTCAAACGGAGCAGCAAATCCTGCACCTCCGGGTTATCCACAGGTATTCATAAATAACGGCAATGCTACTTTTACTTTCGATTCAACAAGAGTTCCATTTGTAGATATTGTTCCTCAGGATATAAAAGCAGGTGATATGGATGGAGACGGAGACCTTGATTTAGTATTCGGGTGTGAAGACTTTAATAAAATTTTTATTAACGATGGAGCCGGTCATTTTACAGACATGACCTATGTCAAATTTCCCGGTAATATGAATGATGAAACACGAAAAGTTGCCCTTGGTGATGTTGATAACGACGGTGATTTAGATATCTTTTTTAGTAATGTAAATTTTAGGGGAGACCGCAATTTACAGGACAGACTTTATATAAACGACGGTTCAGGATATTTTTATGACAGCACGGCATCAAGATTACCCGTTGATGGAGAACATACTCTTGACGGAGTGTTTTATGATTTAGACAATGACGGAGACCTCGATATAATTACATCTAATGCTTTTGTAAACAGACCGGTTAAGGCATTTAAAAATAACGGCAAAGGAGTTTTCACTGAATTTACCGAAGAAGTATTTCCTCCTACTGCAGTTGCTGAAGGGCTGGGCATAAAGATAGATAATTTCAATAACGACACGTTGCCGGATATTTACATTGTTCATAGAAGAACTACTGCCTCCGGCGGAAACGATAAGCTGTTATTCAGAATTAATCCTTCTATTGGAATAAACACAATTTTTAATTCTATCCCGGAGAAATTTTCTTTGCTTCAAAATTATCCTAATCCTTTTAATCCGTCAACCACAATACAATACGATTTGAAGAATTCAGGTTTAGTGACATTAAAAATATTAAACGCTTCAGGTAGTGAAGTAGCAGAGTTAATCAATGAATTTCAAAACAGAGGAAGCTACTCAATAAATTTTGACGCAGGAAAATTCGGACTAGCAAGCGGAGTTTATTTTTACCGCCTTATCAGTGGTGTTGAATCAATTACAAAATCAATGCTGCTTATAAAGTAAATTCTGGAAATATAAAAGCCCTTGGCTTTATAAAAATTCAAGGGCTTTATAAACTATCATTATATCTGAAATCTGAAATCTGAAATCTGAAATCTGAACTTAATGTCTTTTATAAGAATTCAATTGTACTACTCCGCAGCCGATTCTAGTTCCTGAATTTCCGCTCGGGTCTGTTTTTAAATCATCTTCTTTTTCATGTACAATAACGCTTCTTCCGATTACACTGTTATCGCCTTTAAAGCTTAATGTATAATCTATGAATGAAAATTTAGCTACACCGTAATCATCAGCGATGATATTGCCGAAATCACCTGCATGTCTTGTTTCAGAGTGCATGCTTCCGTGCTTTGAAGCTGAAGGATTAAAATGCGGTCCTGCGCTTGTAAAATCAGGCTTATCGCAAGCTCCTTTTTCATGAACGTGGAATCCGTGTTTACCGGGAGTTAAGCCGTAGATTTCACCTGAAACTCTTACACCTTTTTTTAATCTTGTGAATCTTACTTCTCCTGTAATGCCTTCAGATGTATTGCCTGAAATAACTGCAATAGCGCTTACAGTTCTGCGTACAACGGGTTTTGTTTTATTGGTATCCGTTTTAGATTGCGCAAGTGAAACTGAACTGCCGGTTGCAGTGATAAAGAAAACTGAGAAGAGGATTAATAGTACTTTTTTCATTTCAATATTTTAGTTAGTATTAATATCTAAAAAAGTTAATACTGTTAAAAGGATAAAAGTTTCAAATTAACTATTAATCTTTCAATATTATTTGACAAGAATCATAGATTTTGTCTCTCTGAAATTATCAGTTTCCAATGAATAAAAATAAACTCCGCTGCTTAAATCAGTGCCATCGAAGTTAACAGAATAATTGCCTGCCATTTTATTTTCATTAATCAATTCAGTTATCATTTTACCGGTTGTGCTATATATTCTCAATTTCACATTAGAATTTTTTGGCAGTGAAAAATTAATATTGGTTTGTGGATTAAACGGGTTCGGATAATTTTGCTCCAATTTAAATTTCGAAGGAACCTGAGAATTTACAGGCTCAACTCCTACTACTCCTGATAAATAAATTATCTTACCTGCATCACCCACTGCCCATACATTTGCTGTACCGCCTGTTGAAAGTCTTCCTAATGCAATATGTGCGTATGTACCGCTCGGGCAGCTTTGCGATGTCCACGTTGCTCCGTTATCTCCGGATGTATAAATCGATGTGCTAGGAGTATTTCTTGTAAACCACCATCTTAAATTTTTTCCTGTTATGCCGCTTATGTTCGCAGTTCCTCCGGGAGCATTTGTAACAGCAGTCCATGTAGTTCCACTATTCGATGTAGAATAAAGTGCGCCATTAGAACTTGATAATCCCTGGAATGAATAATTAAACCAAATAGCACCGAAGCTTGCAGATGTACCTCCTGTTTGCTGTGTTGTAAAAGTTGTACCTGAATTAGTTGAATAATAAATTTTACCTGTAGCAGTATTTGTTACAAACCAAAGCCTTGTACCCGTGATGTACATTCCGTTGTTCCAGCTTGCTTCACCTGTACCGGGAAGTCTTAATCCGGTAGAATCCCATGCTAAACCAATAGAGTTTGTATTCCATAGTGACCAGTTTGTACCTACAGGGTCGCCCATCATATAACCGAATAAGCCGCCGGTGAGTTGTACTGAATTTATAAAGCCGCCTGTCTGCGTAAATACCTGTGTCCAGGTTGTGCCTCCGTTTGAAGTTCTGTAAACGAATGCATTGCCGGAAATCGTACCAGTTACCAATGCTGTCTGACCATCTACTCCCCAAATATTAGAGCCGCCGAAAGTTGGGGCAATAGTACCTGTTGCGTTAATCCATGTTGCACCTGCATCGGTAGTTCTAAGTACAACTCCAATACCGCTAACCCAGCAGATTTGATCGCTGACTGCTGAAACGGATTTAAGCTGGGCTGTTGTACCGCTGGTTTGCTGTACCCATTGCGCATTGAGGGAATTTGCTGCAATAAAAGCTAAAAATAAGGTTAAAATAAGTGATTTTTTCATACGTGATTTGGTTAGACTTAAAATTAAGTATTCAAATCACGAATTAAAATGCGGTTTTAACGACAACAAACTATTGTTTTTATAAGTTGTGACATTCATACATAAAAACGAATTAACCTATAAATAATTGATTAAACATAAATTAAAGAGATATTTTCAATGCAAATCCTAATTAATGTTATTACAACATATAACTATGATTTCACAAGTAAATTAATGTTTTTTCAATTTGACAATTTTTATTATTAGTGAGAAGCTTTTCTGTAACACACCTCCACAGAGTAACATTATTGTCACATTTTGAGCAAGGCTCAGTCCCGTCTTTAGCGGGATTCAAAATCTATTATTGTTTTTACAATATTGCTGATTTTTATTTTTCAAATCCTGACGGATTTTTGACGGATTTTGGAGAAAAATTCGTCCCCATAAAATACAACTATCTAAAAACAATTCAACATTTTCAAATCTTGACGGATTTTTGACGGATTTTGGAGAAAATTCCGTCCCCATAAATACCAACATTTAAAGTAACATTATTGTAACATTTTTGAGAACTTCTAACATGTTGTTGAAAACTTTAAAGTAACATTTTTGTAACATTTTTTATTAAAATTACAAAATAAAACATTTTTTAAATCTGATGAATTTTTGACGGGTTTTGAAATCAGCAAAGCCCTTCCACGCTCGACTTCAAATTTACACTTTACAATATTAAGAGAAAAGTAAAAGCTGCCTATTAGCACATATAAGTAGATTTATTTTGATTTAACTTGACACGAGGTCTATCTAATAAAAAACCTGACAGGTTTAAAAACCTATCAGGTTAATTCATAATTCTAAATTCTTAATTAAAAATCCTACTCCTCTTCGCCCTCTCTCAGCTTCTCAAGCACTGCAAAGTCTTCCAGAGTAGTTACGTCTCCCGTTACGCTTCCGCCGGCGGCAAGCTCTCTTAATAATCTTCTCATTATTTTTCCGCTTCTGGTTTTCGGAAGGGCATCTGTAAAACGTATCTCATCAGGTCTTGCAAGCGCGCCGATTTCCTTGGCTACCCATGCCTTCAATTCTGTTTTTAATTCTTCGCTTGGTGTATGGCTTCCTTCAAGTGTAACGAATGCAAATACTGAGCTGCCTTTCATTTCATCGGGCTTGCCGACTACCGCTGCTTCGGCAACTTTTACGTGAGCAACAAGTGCAGATTCAATTTCAGCAGTTCCGAGTCTGTGACCGCTTACATTAAGCACATCGTCAACTCTTCCCATTACCCAGAAGTATCCGTCTTTATCTCTGCGCGCGCCGTCACCTGTGAAGTACATTCCTTCAAACTCACTCCAGTATTGTTTTTGGTATCTCTCATCGTCTCTATATATAGTGCGGAGCATAGAAGGCCACGGCTTGCGTATAACAAGCAGTCCGCCCTGATTAGCACCGACTTTCTTTCCTTCCTTATCAAGCACTTCAATATCGATACCGAAGAATGGTAATGTACCGCTGCCCGGTTTTGTCGGAGTCGCACCGGGAATAGGTGAAACCATTATGGCTCCCGTTTCCGTCTGCCACCATGTATCTACAATCGGGCATCTCTCTTTACCAATTATTTTATTGTACCACATCCACGCTTCGGGATTTATAGGCTCCCCTACTGTTCCCAATAAGCGAAGTGAATCCAGTTTGTATTTATCAACCCAGTGAGTTCCCCACTTTATAAATGCGCGGATAGCTGTAGGAGCAGTATAAAAAATTGTTACTTTGTATTTATCAATAAGCTTCCAGAATCTATCCGGCTCGGGATAGTTAGGAGCGCCTTCGTAAATTAAAACCGTCGAACCGTTTTGAAGCGGACCGTAAACAACGTAGCTATGCCCTGTCACCCAGCCAATATCGGCAGTGCACCAATAGATATCATCATCCTTTAAATCGAAAACATATTTTGCCGTAAGATATGTCTGCACTGAGTAGCCGCCTGTAGTGTGAAGTATTCCCTTTGGCTTACCGGTTGTGCCGCTGGTATATAATATATAGAGCGGATGCTCTGAATCAAGTTTCTCCGCAGGGCAATCATTATCAACAGCATCCATTTCAACGTGATACCATTTATCAAGCAAGTCATTCCAGCTGATTTGATTACCGGTTCTTTTTACTACAATACAATTTTTAATTGTCGGGCAGTTAGGCATAGCTTCATCAACATTTTTCTTAAGCTCAACAAGCTGCCCTCGTCTATTTGCGCCATCGGCAGTAATAACCATACAGGCTTCAGCATCATTTATTCTATCGACAAGAGCGTGTGCAGCAAATCCGCCGAATATAACTGAATGCACTGCGCCTATTCGCGCGCATGCAAGCATTGCAATTACAGCCTCGGGAATCATAGGCATATAAATCACAACGCGGTCACCTTTTTTTACATTATTATATTTTAAAACGTTTGCGAATTTTTTTACTTCATTCAATAATTGTCCATAGGTATATGTTGCAGTATCGCCGGGTTCTCCTTCAAAAAACAAAGCGACTTTATTTTTTCTTCCGTTCTCTACGTGCCTATCGAGACAATTGTAAGATAGATTCAGCTTGCCGCCTGTGAACCACTCGGAGTGCGGGGCTTTCCATTTCAAAACTTTCTTCCATTTTTTAAACCAATGCAGCTCTTCAGCAGCCTTGCCCCAGAATTTTTCAGGATTCTTTATTGACTGCGAATACATTTTTTTATACTGGTCGAATGACTTTATGTGAGCCTGCTCAGAGAATGCTTTCTTCGGCTTAAATAATCTTTTTTCGGTTGATAAAGACGTGATGTTTTGTTCGTGTGAGCTCATAGTGTTTTTATTATAAAATGAAAAATTGGAAAATTGATTGAATTTCAGAAATTACGAATTTCAGCGGTTAAATAAAATTTAATTTTGAGAAAATATAATCAATACTTGTCAACAAACTAAATGAATGGTTTTAGGAAAGCATCTTAAATTGAATGTCTTTTGCATAATGACTAACTTTAACAACACGTAAATATTTTTTAATTAATTTTAATACACATTGAGTAAAATAGCTTTTATTTTTCCGGGGCAGGGCTCGCAGGCAGTTGGAATGGGAAAAGACATTTTTGAAAAGTACGATGTAGCAAGAGAGTTGTACCATAAAGCAGATGAGATAATGGGCTTTCATATCTCCGGCTTATGTTTTGAAGGTCCCGCAGATGTGTTAAAAGAAACTCATATCACACAACCCGCACTATATATTCATTCATACATTCTTACAAGATTAATAGGTGATAAGTTAAAAGCAGATGTTACAGCCGGCCACTCGCTTGGTGAGTATACTGCTAATGCTTATGCGGAATCATTTTCATTTGAAGACGGCTTAAGACTTGTGAAGAAAAGAGGCGAACTTATGAAAAATTCCGGAATTCAACAGCCCGGAACTATGGCAGCTATTATTGGTCTTGATGAAATAAAAGTAGTTGAAATTTGTGAGAAAGCAAGCGAAGGAAAAATTCTGCAGCCTGCAAATTATAATTCTCCCGGACAAATAGTCATATCAGGTGAAATAGAAGCAGTGCATCGAGCAATAAAAATTGCAAAGGAAGAGTATGGGGCAAGAATGGCAAAACAGCTTGAAGTAAGCGGAGCATTTCATTCCAACTTAATGGCAACATCTGCAGGCGAGCTAAGAATAGCAATAAATGCAACTGAATTTCATAATTCTAAAATTCCGGTATTCTGTAACGTTGAAGCTGAACCTATTGAGAATAAAGATTTATTGAAGAACGCATTATACCGTCAGTTAACTTCAACAGTTAAATGGGAATATTGCGTAAGAAACATGATACATGCAGGAGCATCAAAGTTTTATGAGATAGGTTCAGGCAAAGTTCTTACAGGATTAGTTAGAAAAATAAATCCGCAGGTTGAGTGTTTTAACATTTCAACTGCAGAAGATATAGAACAACTTTAAATTTAATATGTCAGAAGAAACAGGAAAAATAGGTGAAATAACCGAGCCTCATCACCATGAAGAGGAGGAAGAAAATCCGTATCCTACAGGATTAAAAAATACTGAAGAAATAATTGAATTCAACGGACAGAAAGTAAACACTGCAATTTTTACACAGGGATTTGTTGCCGGATGCGATATGAAGATTTGTTTTGGAGAGTGCTGCAAGTCAGGTGTTTACATGGATAAAAATTTTCCTGAAGTAATACTTGCTCATAAAGACATGATAAAAGGTGTAATGAGCGCAGACCAGATAAAAGATGAATCGCAATGGTTTGACGATGAAGTAGTAGAAGATGAAGACTTCCCTTCCGGCTATGCTGCCGGCTCAAACGTTTATACTGACTCTAAAGGAGTAGAGAAATGTGTATTCAATGATGAGAATCAATACTGCTCATTGCAGGTTGCTGCCGTCGCAAACGGAATGCATAAGTGGGCTATAAAGCCGACTTATTGTATAATGTACCCCGTAGCAGTAGTAAATCATATTTTAACCTATGATGATGAACACTCGCAGGATCTCGCTTATTGCGGAATAGATAAAGAGCACAATTTTACTCAGACAACTTTTGACGGTACGAGAGAAGAAATAAAATATGTACTTGGTGAAGAATTATATAATTCACTTGATGAACATTACAAACAAAATTACTCAGCTAAATTCACAATAAAATTACCTGAAACAAAATAATGAATTTCCATGGATTTTAAGGATAAAGTAGTAGTAGTAACAGGCGGTTCAAGAGGAATCGGAAAATCAATTGCTGAGTCATTCCTTAATGACGGAGCAACAGTATTTGTTACATATAAAAATGCAATAGATGAAGAGTATTTTAACTCCAAGAATATCAAACATCATAAATGCGATGTTGCAGATATTAAAGCCGTGAGTGAATTAGTCGATGCTATAGTAAAAGAGTTTGGCAAAATAGATGTACTTGTGAACAATGCAGGAATTACCAAGGACGGATTGCTTATGAGAATGTCAGAAGAAGACTGGGATGCAGTTATCGATACAAATTTAAAAGGCGTTTTCAATTTTACAAAAGCAGTTTCACGACCAATGATGGGAAAGAAGTCCGGTAAGATTGTAAACATAACATCTATTTCAGGAGTAATGGGAAATGCCGGTCAGGCAAATTATTCTGCATCTAAAGCAGGAGTAATCGGCTTCACAAAAGCAGTTGCAAAAGAGCTTGCTTCAAGAAATATTAATGTGAATGCAATCGCTCCGGGATTTATAGAAACTGAAATGACTGATAAGCTAAGTGAAGATGTAAAGAAAAATTATCTTGCAAGTATCCCTATGAAAAGATTTGCAAGCACTAATGAAGTTGCAAACGTTGTAAAATTTTTAGCATCGGACAATGCTTCTTATATCACCGGACAAACAATTTGTGTTGATGGCGGCATAGTAATGTAAACACAGAGTACTCATTCCCAAACTCTGTTTGGGAATGTTATATGGTGCGAAACTCTGTTTCGCATTTTATAAAAGCGGAACAGAGTTCCGCTCACTGTTTCCGTCCCAAACAGTTCGCCTCGGCGAATTGGGACGGAGTACAAAAAAGGAATTAAATAATCCAATCAAAAACAATTTTATGAAATATTTATTAATCTTATTCTTTATAACATCATTCGCGCTTATGTCTTGCAACGATAAAAAACTTAACTTAGTAGATAAGGTATTCGTATATACAAACGGACCTGAAAAACAAATGGCAGGCTTCGATGAAAAGTACTTATACTTGAAATGGGATGACTCATTAGGAGTAGCCACACACAAAACAGAATATACAGTCAAAACAATAAACGATTCGACATATACAATCGAACTGAAAGAGAAGCCAAGCTTCTGGGATAAGAATACATGGGAAATAGTTGCAATGAATCCAAATGAGTTTTATACAATACAATCAAAAAAGCATTATAAGTTTTTAAAATCGGGCGTGGACTTAAAGTAATTTTTGAAACAGTAATTCGAAAAATTTAACCCTGAGAAGATGGCTAATCGCAAAGAAGAATTCAAAACCGATTCGGGAATTGTTTTCCCCGAATATCTCACTACTGCAGAACAGCAGGCAAATCCCGGCACATTCGATTACACACGCGGCGTGCACCAGTCAATGTACCGTTCAAAATTCTGGACAATGCGTCAGTACGCAGGCTTCGGAACAGCAGAAGAATCAAATCAAAGATATAAATATTTAATAGCAAACGGCTCATCGGGCCTATCCGTTGCATTTGATTTACCTACGCAAATCGGATACGATTCAGACGATAAAATGTCTGAAGGTGAAGTCGGCAAAGTAGGCGTTGCAATAGATTCCTTAAAAGATATGGAAACTCTTTTTGACGGAATAAAGCTCGCAGACGTTACAACTTCCATGACAATAAATGCAACAGCATCTTTATTATTGCTAATGTATGTTGCAATCGCAAAGAAGCAAAATGCAGACTTAAAGAAAATCTCCGGCACCATACAGAATGATGTATTGAAAGAATACATAGCAAGAGGAACGTATATTTATCCTCCTAAGGAATCGATGAGACTTATCACCGATATTTTTTCATGGTGCAGTGATAATTTACCTTCATGGAATACAATTTCAATATCAGGCTATCACATAAGAGAAGCAGGTTCCAATGCCGTGCAGGAAGTAGCCTTTACTTTATCTGATGGAATTGAATATGTAAGACAGGCAATAAGCTCAGGACTTGATGTAGATAAATTCGCAAAACGTCTTTCATTTTTCTTTAATGCTCATAATAATTTTCTTGAGGAAGTTGCGAAGTTCAGAGCAGCAAGAAAAATATGGGCAAAGATAATGAAGGAGAAATTTAATGCAAAAGATGAGAACAGCATGAAGCTACGCTTTCATGCGCAGACCGGAGGCTCGACTTTATCAGATAAACAAATCGACAACAATATTATTAGAGTAACGATGCAGGCGCTTGCCGCAGTAATGGGCGGATGCCAGTCATTGCATACAAACGGAAAAGATGAAGCATTATCATTACCGACTGAAGAAGCAGTACAGACGGCTTTGAGAACGCAGCAGATAATTGCTTATGAAAGCGGAGTTGCTGATACTGTTGACCCTATGGGCGGCTCTTATATAATTGAGCATCTTACAAATGAAATAGAGCAGAAAGCATGGGAATATATTGACAAGATTGAAGAGATGGGCGGAGCAACAAAGGCAATTGAAGTAAGATATCAGAAAAGTGAAATAGAAAATAATTCATATAATTTTCAGATCGGGTTAGAAAAAGGTGAAAACATTATTGTTGGTGTAAATAAATTTACCACTGAAAACGAACCGATACATACTGTTAATAAAATCTCAGATGAAGTAAGAATTATTCAGACTGAAAAAATTAACCAGTTAAAATCAGAAAGAGATAATGACAAAGTGAACTCATTGCTGGAAGCTATAAAACAAAAAGCGATGACGAATGAAAATCTGTTACCGTATTTTCTTGAAGCTATTGAAAGTTATGCTACGATAGGTGAAATCTCCAATGCGCTGCGAAGTGTGTGGGGAGAGTATAAAGGATAAGATTTGCATTTCATTTAGAATACTAAAATGCTCCGTTATTAATTTACCGGAGCATTTTTATTTTTATAACCAAACATAAAATATTTTGTAGTTCGTTGTAAACAAATTGCTAATTGATAAACGATAAACTATTTTTGTATTATCAATTAAATTTTGCAATTAAATTTTTGCAGTGCAAAAAGTTATCTGGGTTACAGGAGCATCAACCGGAATTGGAAGAGAAATTGCAAATGAATTTTCCAAAGCCGGGCATATAGTAGTTGTGACAGGAAGAAGAAAATCCCGCCTTGTAGCAATAGCAAGCGAGATAAAATACGCCGGACGCGAAGCAACTGCATTCGTATGCAATATGCTTTCCGAGCGCAGCATTATAGGAACTGCAAAAAGAATAAGAGAAAAATACGGAAGGATAGACTGCCTGGTAAACAATGCAGGAGTTACATCGTTTAAATCATTTCTCGAGACAAAATCATCCGACTTCGATTCAATCATCAATACAAATCTTCGCGGTTCATTCCTTGCAATGAAATACACACTTCCTCAGATGGTAAAAAATAAAAGAGGGCATATAATAAATATTCTTTCCATTGCAGCTACTCATGTTTTTGAAAACAGTTCAGCATACGCAGCATCAAAAGCGGGACTGCTTGCTATGTCAAATTCATTGCGCGAAGAAGTCCGTCACCTTAATATAAAAGTAACAAACGTACTACCCGGTCCGACAGAAACTGCAATGTGGGATAGCAAGACGAGACAAAAACATGCAAGCAAAATGATGACTCCTAATGAAGTCGCTCAGATTGTTGTAAGCATTTTTGACCAGCCTAAAAAAGTTGTAATAGAAGATATTACAATAAGACCAATCAAAGGAAATATTTAATTCCTGAATTTACGGATTAGGTTTCTTCAGAGGAGACTCTCCCATTATTTCAGTGTGATTAATGAGTCCGCCAAGATGAGCAGTCCATGCCATCATTCCATTAAGCGCAAGCATCAAAACAAAAAATAATGCTGCTACTCCCATAGGAAGATGTTTCGGCTTTCTGTACATAAAAAGTGCTACTAAGGCAAGTGCTCCTACTATATCAGATGCAATGAATGCTTTGAATGCAAAATCTTCGTGAGGCTCAATGAAATCTTCGTTCACGCCTTCAATGCTGACTACACTTCCTTCGGCATTGTTGCCGGTCAGATAAACAGGAATGGTAACTAAGGATGTTATAACTAATAAAATTAAACTGAGTTTTTTTATTTCATCGCTTCTTTTAAAGAAACCATAGAAAAGAACAAATGCTGCTAAGGCTGTACCGATTACGGGGAAATGGTTCAGCAAAATGTGTAAATGCGCAGAGCTCATATATGTGGTGAATTAATTTTAACCACAATAAACAAAATATATTTTTTTTACAACGCAGTATTAAGTGTGGCAAGTTGTAGGTTTAGTGAGCTACAACTTGTTAGCATTAAACGCAAAGAGAGCAGAGAATTTCGCAAAGCACGCTAAGTACTAAATTATTTTTAAATCTTTTTATAAAAATATGATTTTTCTTCTTTGCGAATCTTCGCGTAAACTTTGCGCTCTCTGCGTTTAAATAAGTACCCTTTCTGAATTGAATTACCAAATATATAAAGTTATTTTGAAAACTTATCAAAATAATTCAATGCGATTAACACAGTTTTTTTTACCGACTATAAAAGAAGAGCCTGCAGATGCAGTTGTTGCTTCACATAAATTAATGATTCGCTCGGGAATGATACGCCAGCTTACATCAGGCGTTTATTCTTATTTGCCATTCGGCTTGAGAGTTTTTAAAAAAGTTGAGAAAGTTATCCGCGAGGAAATGAACACAATCGGCGGTCAGGAATTTTATCTTCCTGCCCTTTCCCCAAACGAGCTATGGAGCCAGACAGGAAGGCTTGAAGATTACGGCGATACAATTTTCAGAATAAAGAACCGCGAGCTTGTTCTTGCACCAACTCACGAAGAAGTATTTTCAACTATAGCTAAGAGTAACTTAATTTCATATAAAGATCTGCCACAGATCTGGTATCAGATACAGACAAAATTCAGAAATGAAGCGCGTCCCCGTTCAGGAGTTTTACGCGGAAGGCAGTTCACAATGAAGGATGCTTATTCATTTGATTCCACATGGGAAGCATTGGATGAATCATACAATAAACATGCGCAGGCATACAGAAATATTTTTACCCGCTGCGGATTGAATTTTTATGTAGTAACTGCATTTAGCGGTGCTATGGGCGGCAGTGACTCAGAGGAATTTATGGTAGAATCGGATGCTGGTGAAGACAACATTGTAGTAACCGATAATAATTCTTATTGTTCAAATATTGAAGTTGCCGTATCGTACATTGATAAAATTGAAAGAAAAAATTCTAATTTAGAACCGGAAGAATTTCATACTCCGGATATTAAAACAATTGAGCAGTTAGCAAAATTTGTTGGAACTGAAAACGACTGGTTGCGCTTAGCGAAATCACGTTTATTCGTGAATGGAGATTCATATGTATTAACTCTTGTTTGCGGAGATGATGAGGTAAGCGAGACAAAATTGCAAAATGTATTCGGTCAGGGAATACGTCCCGGTCATCCTGAAGAGCTTATGGCTATAAGCGGAGCAGATGCAGGTTCAATCGGACCGTTGAAAATTTCAAATCCTAAAATTTCAGTAATTGCAGATTTACGACTTGAAGATGCTGATGAATTAATAAGCGGAGCAAATAAAAATGATTATCACTTTAAGAACATTGATTTAAAAAGAGATGTACCTTCAATAAGATATTATGACATTAGAACTGTAAAAGGCGGCGAGCTTACAACTGATAAAAAAGATACGATAAGAATAACAAAAGCAATTGAAGTCGGGCATATATTTAAGCTTGGTACGAAATATTCAGAAGCGCTTGGTTCAACATTTTTAGATGAGCAGGGCAACTCGCATCCAATTATTATGGGAAGTTATGGTATCGGAGTTGAAAGAATTGCTGCAGCCCACATTGAACAGAACCACGATAAATTCGGAATAATATGGAACGGCGAAATTGCTCCATTCCAGGTACAGCTTATCTGCGCGAATACAAATATAGAAAGTGTTGTTAGTTTTTCTGAACAAGTATATAATGAGCTGAATGAAAAAGGTATTGAAGTATTATATGATGACAGGAAAGAAATTTCAGCCGGATTTAAATTCAAAGACGCCGATTTAATAGGTACTCCAATTCATGTTATCCTTGGAGAAAAGAATTTAAAGAACGGAAACGTTGAAATAAAAATCAGAAAAAGCGGTGAGAGACATATTATCTCTAAAGATGATTTAATGAACAAACTTCAGGAACTTCTAAATAACTAATGTCACTTAAAAAATTACTTTCTTCCGAATATATTCTCGCATCTAAATCACCGAGACGTTCAGATTTATTAAAACAAATAGGCTTAAAGCATAAAGCTGTTGACAGCAAATCAGAAGAGCTTGAAGCATCAAAATACAATCCGATAAAGCTTGTAAGAATAAACGCTTTAAAGAAATCCAGAATTGTTGCTGCCAATTATAAAAATGAAATTATAATTGCAGCTGATACAATCGTACTTATCGGCAATACCATTCTTCATAAGCCAGCTAACTTAAAAGAAGCAAAGCTATATTTAAAAAAGCTCAGTGGGAAAAAACATACCGTTTATACCGGGCTTAACGTAATCAACACAAAGAACGGCAAGGAGGAGTTTGCTTACGAGAAAACTGAAGTATACTTCAGAAAGCTGAACGATGAAGAGATAAATTATTATGTAAATAAATTTAAGCCGCTTGATAAAGCGGGAGCGTACGGAATACAGGATGGATTCGGATGTTTATTTATTGATAAAATAAAAGGCGACCACCACAATATCATAGGGCTTCCATTGGTAAAACTATATACGACAATTAAAAAAGTAATTTAAAAGGTTCTTTAATTTGTTTTCAAAATATAAAAAGAAAATTTTACTTTCCGCCGTTTTCGGCGCGCTTATATTTTTAGGAATAAGTCTTTATGCTGATTTCGATAAACTTCTCGGGGCATTAGGAAAGTTTAACTGGTTTTATTTTCCATTAATACTAGGACTTTCTTTCCTTAACTATGTTGCAAGATTTTATAAATGGGAATATTATTTAAAGATTCTCAAAATAAAAGTCGCTCCCCTGCTTAGCTTTAAAATATTTCTTTCAGCATTTGTAATGAGCGTTACACCCGGAAAGATGGGTGAAGTTTTGAAATCATATCTGCTGAAAGAAGAGACAGGCACACCTGTAGCAAAGTCAGCTCCTATCATTATTGCAGAGAGAATTACAGATTTTATTTCCATTATAATAATATGCATAATGGGAGCGTATGTATTTGATTACGGACGTGCAATTATTATAGGAGTAGGGATTTTCTTCATTGCAGTAACATTAATTTTAAGCTTTCAGAAATTATCACTTGCAATAATAAACTCGCTTGAAAGAATAAAATTTATTTCCAAATATGTTCACAGAATACATATAGCCTATGAAAGCATTTACCAGCTGGTGAAAATAAAGCCTCTAGTAATAGCAGTCGGGATGAGTATTGTAGCTTGGGGATTTGAATGCCTCGGATTTTATTATGTACTCCAAATTTTCTCTTCAACTTCCAATATTGAGACAAGTCTTTTAACAGCCTCATTTATTTATTGCTTCTCCACTTTAGTTGGCGCAATTGCTATGCTGCCCGGCGGACTTGGCGCAACTGAGGCTACGCTTACAGGATTACTTATAATTTTAAAAATCCCAAAAGATGTTTCAGCAGCATCAACCATTATTATACGTGTTGCTACATTATGGTTTGCCGTTGTAGTGGGGATAATCGCAGTTTACTTTTATAATAAGCACTCCAAACACAGACTTGATGAGCTTGATGAAACAGTTATAGACAGCTCACAAACCTGATTTTCTTTCCGGAATTATTCACTTTCCAAACCTCTTAATTAATTGATTTTATAATCGGATTCAATTAATTTATTGATACAATTAAATTAAACCTTAAGGAGACCTCGTGAAGAAGTTATTTATACTTTTTTCACTTGTCATTATTGGCTTTGTATATTTTACAGGCCAAAAAACGGATGAAAGCCCAAGATGGTATTTCAATCCACAAATGACATCAGTTCAAAAAAATGGCGCGCAGCTCCCTGCCGCTACAGATATCGGACAAATCGAAAACCCGGTAAAACAATCACGCGTTGTTAATATGCCAAACGGTACAATGATGGCAGTTAATCCAAACGTTCGTGTATATCCATCACTAAATCAACAATGCGAAATTTACATGACGAGAGATCCAAACAATCCTCAGATCCTGTATGTAGCATCGCAAAATATTACAGGCGGAGCATCTATCAATGCCGGTACTTACGTTTCAACAAACGGCGGTACAACCTGGTATGGTTCGGATTCTATGGCAGCCGGCAGCACTGCTGACCAGCGCGGAGACCCGGGTCCAACTATTGATAAGAACGGAAGATTTATTTATACACACTTAACATCTACAACAAATTTCGGCGGATTAAAAGGTATGGGTGCCAATTATTCCACTAATAAAGGTTTGACCTGGTCAAACACTTTTGATGTAGTAGTAGACGCTAACTGTGATAAAAATTTAGCTAATACTGATGATGTTCCCGGAAGTCCTTATTACGGTAATTCATACATGGCATGGACAAGCTTCGGTACAACACCGGGTAACGGAAGAATGTCAAGAACAACTGACGGCGGCGTTACATGGTCACCCCAGTTAGTAATCAATGCAACTCCTACCGGACACAATGCTCAGGGGCATGATGTTGTAGTAGGCGTTAACGGTGAAGTTTATATATTCTGGTCAGCAGGCGTTTCAGCATCTCCTTTCACTGAAGATTTTATCGGAATGGCAAAATCTACAAATGGCGGTGCAAACTTTGTAGCAACAGAAAATGCTTTTGATGTTAACGGTTCACGTTCCGGTTCTTTCAACGGATGGGGCATAAGAACAAACGGTTTCCCAAGAACTGATATTGATAAAAGTTCAGGACCACGAAGAGGTACTATATACGTAGTTACACCACAAATTAATTTAGCTCCTGCGGGAACAGATTCCGATATCATCTTAAGAAAATCTTCAGATGGCGGAGCAACTTGGTCACCGGGAATCAGAGTTAACCAGGATGCGCTTAACAATGCAAGAGTTCAGTATTTCCCTTGCGTTAAGGTTGATGAAGCAGGCGGCATCAATGTTGTATATTATGATAACAGAGATTTTCCTGCATCAGGTGATTCATGTACTGTATATCTTTCACGTTCACTTGACGGCGGTACAACCTGGACTGATACAAAAATTGCAGACCATAACTTTAAACCAAAGAATCTTCCCGGTGTAAATACAATGGGTGATTACATTGGTATAACTGCAGGAAACGGAAAAGTTTATGCAGCATGGATGGATGATAAGACAGGAAGCGCATCAACATTATTCCAGACATGGGTAGGCTCAGTAACAATTCAGTTGAATGCATTAAATCCTTTTAATATTCAAACCCCGACAGCAGGCGCAAGAATAGTTACATTCCCTGGTTCAACAACACCTGTAACTATTACATGGGATACTTCAACGGTTACAGCTAACTATAAATTCAAATTCGGTAATGTTTCGAGAAACTTTACAATACCATCAGGAACAAATTCTATTACTACAACATTAGGTGCATTAGATGATATATTAGCATCTAGCGGATTTACAAATAACGGCACAGCATCTGACTCAGCTGTAGGTCAATGGGATGTTTGGGCATTTAAAGCTCAAGGTGCGCCAGGCGCAGACTCCTTAAAGTCTACAAACGGTCCAAGAGGAATTACCTTCAGAAGAGGTGTTCCTGCTCTTACACCTTTCAGCTTAGTAACACCTCCAAACGGCACAACAATTACAACATCTGTATTCAATTCAAGCAATATAAATATTAACTGGACACGTTCAGGTTCAGGTACAAGATATAAATGGTTATTTGATGCACCTACATTTACAGGGGCACCAATTTTCTATATTCAATCAGGCAATACAGGATTTGATTCTTCAATTTCTTTAGTCAATAATCAGCTTGACGGAATGCTGGCCGGTATCGGATTAGCTCCGGGAGATTCAGTTGTAGGTCAGTGGAGAGTCTACGCTTACAGAAGCGCAAGCGACTCTTTAGCATCAACACAAACTTTTGCTTTAACTCTTAAGAGACAGGCTAAAGGTGATGTATTGGTTGCATATGATTCAACAGCAGCCGGATGCAGAACTAGCCGTGACTCTGTAACAACAAATCTTTCCCAACTTGGTGTGACATTTGATCTGTTTAACAGAGGAACAAATTCATCAACAAGCATGATTTCTTTAAGAGGATATAAAAAAGTAATCTGGCTTGGGGAAGGTACAAGCACTATCGCTCCAATACAAAGAGATTCTGTAAAATCATATTTGAATGCAGGCGGAACATCAGTTTCAACTAAGTCTAAATTCATAATATGGTCTGAAGACGTTGGTTACAATCTGGATAGATCCGGTTCAACAAATCTTGATACTACTTTGGCAAGACAATATCTTGGATTTACGTTTGTTGCAGATAGACCGGCCGTTGGTGCAGGTTTAGTTGGATTAAGAGGAATCAATGTATTACAAGGACAAAGAGACAGCTGCGCAGGAACATGGCCTGATGTTATGAGACGTTCAGCAACTAACTCAAATAAAATATTAACAGGGTTCAGATTACAAAGCGATAACGACTCCTTAAATTCGATTGGAAGACAAGCGACTAACTACAATACTGTCACCATAGGTTTAGACGTAGAGTCAATGAGAAATGCAGTTGGAGGACCAACTTCATCACCTGTTGCAAGATATTTAAAAATGGCATTGGATTACGTTGACCAGTTATTGGTAAATACAGGCAATGAAAGTTCAATGATTCCATCAGTATTCTCATTATCACAAAATTATCCAAATCCGTTCAACCCGACAACAAAAATAAACTTTGCAGTACCGAAACAATCATTTGTTTCTATAAAAGTATTTGATGTTACGGGTAGAGAAGTTGCAAACCTTGTAAATGATATGAAGGCTCCGGGATACCATACCGTAGATTTCAATGCTTCATCATTTGCTTCAGGTGTTTACTTCTACAGAATTGAAGCGGCTGATTTCAAAGATACAAAGAGAATGATGCTCATTAAGTAATAACACAGTAGTAATTTTAAAATAAGTTAAGCCCGTTTTGATTTCATCAGAACGGGCTTTTTTGTTTAAAATTGTTTCACAGATAAACCTAAAAATATGCCAAAACTTACATAAATGAGGGGTTTTTTTGCGTTAAATTATTTATATTACAAAGTTCGTCCCTAGCAGGCAGAACACTAAAGTTTATAGGAAAACTTCCCCTATCGGGCTAAAATCATTTGATTTTATTACCATCGAAATTCAATTGTTAAAAATTTATGATGAACATTGAGCCGGTTACATTAAAAGGCGAAAGAGTTACCCTCATTCCTCTGAAAATTGAACATTTAGACGGTTTATTTGATGCAATTATTCATGAAGATGTATGGGCATACAGATTAGAAAAAATTACTACTAAAGAAGGGCTGCAAAAATTTATGCAGACTGCGCTTGACGGAGAAAAGGAGAAAGAGATTTACGCATTCACAATTATTGATAATGATACAGGCAAAATAATCGGCACAACAAGATTTGCAGATATTTCAACCGAGAATCATTTTCTGGAAATCGGATGGACTTCAATTTCACCTGAAGTGATGCGTTCAAAAGTTAACACTGAATGTAAGTATTTACTACTGAAACACTGCTTCGATACGCTCGGTACTGTTCGTGTTTGTTTTAAAACTCTCTCTATAAATAAACGCTCGCAAAATGCAATTTTAAGAATCGGCGCAAAGCATGAAGGCACATTAAGATGGATTGGTAAAACATCGGATGGTGAATATGTTGATGTAGTTTATTTTAGCATCATAAAGCCGGAATGGAATGATGTAAAACTTCACTTAGAAAATCTACTTTTAAAAAAATATTAATATATTAACCCTAAAATTAAAACAATACAATTATGAAAACGGAACAATCTAAATGGACACCTGAAAGCGGATGGGAACATTTATCGGATTCGAAAATTAACGAAGGGGCACAGCTTGTATTATTATTCGGAAAAGGTCAGCATCTAAAAGAATCAGCACTTATTGGCGATATTAAAAAACGATATCCATTGGCAAAATTAATCGGCTGTTCTACATCCGGTGAAATTGTAGGAACTAATGTGATAGATAACTCAATTGTGGCTACTGCTGTAAAATTTGATTCATCTCATTTAGCAGAGCATAGCATGAAAATAAATTCTTCAGATGAAAGTTTCGATATAGGAAGAAAACTTGTAGAAGGGTTTAACCAGGGCGGCTTAAAACACATTTTTGTTTTATCAGACGGATTGAATATAAACGGCTCTGAGTTAGTTGCCGGAATGCGGTCAGTACTTACAAACGGAGTGCAGGTTACAGGAGGGCTGGCAGGTGACGGCGCTGATTTTAAAGAAACCGTTGTTGTGAACAGCACAGGCGTTGCTGAATCGAAAGTAATAACTGCGATTGGTTTATACGGAGAGGACCTTTCAATAGGCTACGGTTCATTCGGCGGATGGGACAGCTTTGGAATAGACAGACTTGTGACAAAATCAAAAGCTAATGTTTTATATGAGTTAGATAACTCCCCTGCTTTAGAATTATATAAATCATTCCTCGGCGACCAGGCACAGGCACTACCTGCATCAGGATTGCTTTTCCCGCTAAGTATGAGAATGGAAACAGATTCGCAGCCTGTAGTAAGAACAATTCTTGCAGTAAATGAAGAAGACCAGAGTTTAACATTTGCAGGCGATATACCGGAAGGCTCTTATGTAAGATTAATGAAAGCAAATGTAGACAGATTAATTGATGGAGCAGTAACAGCAGCGCATACAAGTCTTGAACCGAGTAAAAAACACCCTCAGCTTGCAATATTGATAAGCTGTGTCGGCAGAAAGTTGGTACTAAAACAGCTCGTAGAAGAAGAAGTTGAAGGAGTAAGAAATGTTGTCGGGCATGACACTGCTATCACAGGATTTTATTCCTATGGAGAAATATCACCGTTCTCTAAAGATGCAAAATGCGAGCTTCATAATCAGACAATGACAATAACAACAATAAGCGAAAAATAAACCGGACAACTGAAATAATTTATTAATGGAGAAAAAAAGACACAGACTTTTAGAAAGACAGATTAAAAAGGTATTTGTTCAGGAAGATTTAGAGCATAAAAAGCTCAATGACTTTATTGATACAATCAATGATGCTTATCTGGGATTTGAAGATGACCACAAACAATCTGAAAGAACTTTAGAGCTTAGCCTTAACGAACTCTTTAAAGCTAATAAGCAGTTAAATGATTCAAAACTGCTTCTTGAAAATACGGTTCAGGATAGAACTCAGGAATTAGTTAAAGCATTAGAACGAATTAAAGAAAGTGAGAACCGCTTCAGAAACTTAGTTCAGAACTCATCTGATATAATTACTATACTTGATGCAGATGGAATTATAAAATATGAAAGCCCTTCCTTTTACAGAATTTTCGGCTATTCGGAAAAAGAGATAATAGGAAAAAATGCATTCGATTCCATTCACCCGGATGATATAGAAAAAGTTCAAAAGAAATTTGCAAAGCTTCTTCAAAATCCGGCTGAAATTGTTTCAGTTGAGTTTCGTTATAAAACACCAGAAGGTTACTATAAAACACTTGAAGCAATCGGCAACAATCTTTTGGAAAATGAAAGTATTCAAGGGATTGTTGTAAACTCACGAGATATTGAAGACCGGAAAAAAGCCGAAGCGGAAATTATAGAGAAGAGCCAGATACTTAACGGGATTCTATCTAACCTGCCTGTACTGATATATAAAATAAATAAAGAAGGTAAATTTACTGAAGTAGCAGGAGCTGCTAAATCACTGGGAATGGACGATGCAAGTCTGCTCGGTGTTGAAGTAAAAGAACAGTTCCCGGGAATTTACGAAAACATACCAAAAGCCCTATCAGGGGAATATTTTTCTTTTGTACTCTCAAGCTCAATGAGAGGAAGCACGAAGTACTTTGAGAATTTTTTATTTGAAGATAAAAATTCCAAGGGGTGCATAGTAGGTTTTGCTTTAGATATCACCGAGAATAAAATCGCGGAGAAAAAGCTGAAAGAATACTCTAATGATTTAGAAAAAATAAATAAAGAGCTTGATCAGTTTGCATACGTTGTATCGCATGATTTGAAGGCACCGCTGAGAGCCATTAATAATTTGTCTCAATGGATTGAAGAGGATTTAGAAGGCGCTCTTGAAGGAGAAACTGCGCAGAATTTTGATTTGCTTCGTGGAAGAGTAAACAGAATGGAAGCTTTAATTAACGGAATATTGGAATACTCCAGGGCAGGAAGAATGAAGTTCAATTCTCAGACTGTTGCGCTAAATCCTTTCATAGATGAAATAGTACAAAACCTTGCTCCACCGGCAAATGTAAAAATCACCATTGAACCCGGGATGCCTTCAATCTCCACAGAGAAAGTTGCGCTTGAGCAGGTCTTCTCGAATTTGATCAGCAATGCTATTAAATATAATAATTCGGAAGCACCTATTGTAAACATAACATTCAAGGAATTAGACAGACATTACCAGTTTTGTGTTGAAGATAACGGTCCTGGGATTTCTCCTGAATTTCATGATAAGATATTTGTGATTTTCCAGACGCTGCAATCAAGAGATAAGATTGAAAGCACCGGAGTTGGTTTGGCTATTGTTAAGAAGATTGTAGAAGATAAAAACGGGACTGTATGGGTGGATTCAGATAAAGGAAAAGGTACGAGGTTTTATTTCACATGGCATAAATAAAAAAGGCTCAATAGGATTTGCAGGATTAGTATTATTCTTTTTACTGATACACCTGTCAAATGTTTTTGGTCCGCCGCCAAGCGTAAATGCAATTGCATGGGCAGGTCAGCTTCAGTGGTTATTTATCATCTGGGCATATTGGGTTGATAGAAACAGAACAAGTAACAATTAATTTTAATGAAACAAAGAGAAGTAATTTTATATATAGCAATGAGTCTGGACGGGTACATTGCAAAAGAAGACGGTGATATAGGATGGTTATTGGAAGTTGAAATTCCCGATGAAGACTACGGTTACAAGGATTTTGTATCCACTGTAGATACAGTGATAATGGGAAGAAAGACATACGATAAAGTATTAAGCTTTGGGATTGAGTTTCCACATAAAGGAAGAAAGTGTTATGTAATTTCTAAATCAAGGACAGGCAGCGATGAAAATGTTGACTATCTCAATGGAGATTTAAGAGATTTAATCACAAGTTTAAAATCAGAAGAAGGCAAAGATATTTTTATAGATGGAGGAGCAGAGACGGTTTTTGAATTGATGAAAAATAAGTTAATCAATAAATATGTGATTTCAATTATACCGGTTATGTTGGGTTCAGGGATTTCATTGTTTAAAAATGGAAGGCCGGAAGAGAAATTTAAATTTATTGAAAGCAAAACTTATCAAAGCGGATTAGTACAGCTTTGGTACCAAAGAATGAACTAAAATTTAAATTAACTAAATAAAATAAAATGCCTGAATCAATTATTAATATCTTCTTAGTAGAAGATGATGAAGTTGATATCATGAATGTGAAAAGAGCATTCAAGAAAAATAATATTACTAATCCATTGTATGTTGCCGGGAACGGCATTGAAGCATTGAATATGCTTAAAGGAGAGCACGGTGTAGAAAAAATCCCGAAGCCAAGAATTATTCTTCTGGATTTAAATATGCCTAAAATGGGCGGGATAGAATTTCTAAAGGAAATGAGAAAAGATGACGATTTAAAAAACATCAGTGTTTTTGTAATGACAACTTCTAACGAAGATAACGATAAAGTAGAAGCATACAGTCTTAATGTAGCAGGCTATATTTTAAAACCTCTCTCAATGGAAAGCTTTGTTGCAGCAGTATCGACTCTAAAGAATTATTGGATGCTATGTGAGTATCCGACATAAATTTATAAAATCCTATGAACCAGTTTAAACCCTTAAATATATTATTAATAGAAGATGATAATGCCGATGCGACAGCGTTTCGCCGCGCAATGAAGAAAACCTATCTTGATTTTAAGATAGAAGTTTGCACTGAAGGTGATAAAGTTTTACCGATGTTAAAATCTCAGAATTTCGATTTCATTTTTCTCGATTACCAGCTGCCCGGTTCAGATGGTCTTTCCATACTACAGCAGATAAAGCTTGAGTTTATGCATACACCTGTTGTAGTAATTACATCACAGGGAGATGAAAAGATAGCGGTTGATATGATGAAGAACGGAGCATTCGATTATTTTCCTAAGTCATATATTACTTCTGAAAGATTAATGCAGGTTCTACATACAGGATTGAAGCTTCAATCAATTGAAGAAGAAAAAAATCAGGCAACTATATCTCTGAAAGAAAATGAACGTCTTCTTGAATTAGTTTATAACTCAACGAACGTAGGGATGTCGCTGGTTGATGAAAACGGAGTTATACTCAGGGTTAATAATGCATACTGTCACTTATTTGGTTATAGAAAAGACGATATAATTGGAAATCCTTTTACGGATTATATTCTTGAAGAACAAAGAGAATCTGCAATCAATAAGTTTAAGGATTTTATGGCTAAAGGTAACGAGAATACCTATGAGCATTCCATAATGAATGATGAAAATGAACCGATAAATTTATTCGTTACGGAAAAGATATTTTCCGATGAGCATGGCAATAAGTTTATGATTGCAACGTTCACTGACATCACTTTAAAGAAACAGGATGAAGAGCATAAGAGACTTATTGAATCGGTTATACTGAATTCCAACGAAGCAATCTCTTTGATGAAAGTAACTAACAATGAAACACAGGAACTTCAGACAATCTTCATCAACGATGCATTTACAAAGCTGACCGGTTACGAATCATTCGAAATCCTTGGTCAAAAGTATGCAGTTCTCTTCGGAGAACGAACCGATAAGATTGAACTCAATAAGCTATACGATTCTATCTATCTCAAGCAAAAAGCTGAAGTTGAAATAATCTGCTATACTAAAAATCATAGTGAGTACTGGGTAAATCTTAACATCTCCCCTATTCCCGATGATACAGGCAGAATAACACACTGGGTATTTATACAGCGTGATATAACTGAGAAGAAAAAGATTGAAGAGAGCTTAAAACGCTCCAAACTTGAAGCTGAAACTGCAGCAAGACAAAGAGCAGATTTTCTTTCTAACATGAGCCATGAAATCCGAACCCCTATGAATGCAATCATTGGTCTGACAGAACTTATGCTTCAGGAAACTAAGGACGAGAAATTCTTAGAGAATCTTCAGTCAGTAAAATTTTCAGCAGATAACTTACTTGTAATCATCAATGAAATACTGGATTACTCCAAGCTTGATGCCGGCAAAGTTAAAGTTGAAAATATCAGCTTTGATATTAAACAGATTTTCAGAGAGCTTGATAAATCAATCGGGCTTAAAGCAAGGGAGAAGAATATTGAATTCACTTCAGTTGTCGATGAAAACTGCCCGCAGTTTTTAATCGGTGACCCTGTAAGAATTAACCAAATCCTTATAAACCTCGCAGGTAATGCTATCAAGTTTACACATAAAGGCAAGGTCGAAGTAAAAGCAGAAATTGTAACCAAGAGTAATGATGAAGTTAAACTTCTCTTTGCTGTAACTGATACAGGAATTGGTATACCGGATGACAAGCTTCACCTTATCTTCGAAAGCTTCATGCAGGCTTACACTGATACACAAAGATTATTCGGAGGTACAGGGCTAGGCTTAACAATTTCCAAAAAGCTTATTGAAATGCTCAATGGTGAAATAAGAGTTGAGAGCACAGTTAATAAAGGCTCTAAGTTTTACTTCGAGCTTACTCTGAAAATTGATAAGAAAGAACGTAAGGATGTACCAACGGAATCATCTAAAGAAGCACGTGACTTATCCGGAATCAAAATCCTTATTGCTGAAGATAACAGAATGAACCAGCTTGTTGCCAAGCAGATATTCAAGAAGTGGAATGTCGAACTTCAGATTGCCAATACAGGGCTTGAAGCAGTTCAGCTGCTAAGCGAAAAACACTATGATGTTGTTCTAATGGACTTACAAATGCCTGAGATGAACGGATACGAAGCTACTGAATACATCCGCGATACCTCATCACCGGTGCTTGACCATAACGTGCCTATCATTGCTTTAACTGCTGATGCTTTTGGAGAAACTAAAGGTAAGGTGTTAGATATCGGTATGAATGACTTCCTTATGAAGCCGTTCAAACAGGAAGAGCTGTATGAAAAGATTACAAAGTACCTAAAATAAATATTAATAAATCAGGGATTTAAATCAATAAATCCCTGATTTTCACTTCTTAAATTCCTATTCCTATTAAGCTTCCTGAGTTTCTTTAACCGATTTCAATATATAAGCTACTTTATTCGCTACTGTATTTGCATCGTTATTTTCGATATCAAGTCTTTCAATCATGTGAACAACTTTTCCGTCCTTCAGCATTGCCATTTGCGGCGATGACGGCGGATAGTCTCCGAAGAATGAACGTGCTTCGTTCACTGCATCTTTTTCCATTCCTGCAAAAACTGTTACAAGCCTATCAGGCATGTAATTATTTTGTTTTGCCCAGTCGATAGCTGCTGCAAGTCCCGGTCTTGCTTTTCCTGCTGCGCATCCGCAAACAGAATTTACAAATACGAACGTTGTGCCTTCTTTGCCAAGTTCGTTTTTTACTTCGTCAGGAGTATAAAGCTCAGTAAATCCGATTTCCTTAGCTTCATCTCTCATAGGTTGAACCATTATTGGATCATACATAGTTAGAATTCCTTTCTTTATACCTGTGTGGTGTTTTTTAAATATTTATCAAACCAGCGTCTTCTCATTACCGCTGTTTCTTTTTTCTGTTTAGTAAGATAGTGGTCTCCGCCTTGTATCAGTCTCAACTCAGTATAAACATTATTCTCTTTCAATAGATTAAACATATCAACCGAGTCCTGCGCTGCTACGTGAGTATCTGCTTTGCCGTGTATCAATAAAACCGAAACATTCTTTTTTATTTTATCTGCAAAGTGTACAGGCGAGCGCTCTATTTTTCTCTCTTCAAATAAATGCGGATTATCTGTTCCGAACTGAACCTTAAAAGCTTCAGAAAGATTATTCTGCAATTTTTCAGTGCGGATTAAATCTGCAAGCCCCGATATTACCACTGCGCATTTTATTCTGTCAGTAAGAGTAAGCGCTTTATAAGTCATCATTCCTCCCCTGCTCCATCCTTCCATTCCTATATTATCCGTATCGCAGTACTCAAGAGTTTCAGCAATGGGAATTAAATTCATCACATCATTAATATCTTTACCGCCGAACTCTTCACCTATTCTGTACTCGCTTGCAAGGACTACATAGCCCCATGAAGCAATTTCACCGTACATTCCTCTTGCAAGAAATTCATCTATCAATCCGTTCTTTAAATTGCCGCCTCTGTTCCATATTATTAGCGGATATTTTTTAGTAGTGTCTATAGGATGAGCAAGGTAGCCCATTACTTCTTCACCGTCAGATTCGTATTTTATTCTGTAAACTTTTGTACCATCTATTACTTCTTCGCCCCAGCCTTTTTTAATTAAGTTTAACTGGTCCGGCTGAAGTTCAATTTCTTTTTGGGAGATAAGCATTAACTATTTACACTCTCCTCAATTTTCTCAATTTCAAAAAATCTGTATTGAGCAACTTTTAAATCGAACGTCTGACCGTTTCTGTAAATTTTTTCATTTGGTGAGGGAAGAACATTTTCAACTTTCACAGTTGCCCAGCATCCGCCGTCGTAGTTCATTACACTGGCATCGTAAAGCTCAGTACCTTTGTACTCGACTCTATACGTGTTTCCCGTAACGAGATTTTCGTTAATAGGTTTTTTTAAATTGTGTTTCATTAATTAGTAATTGGTAATAAAATAAGTATGATAATTCAAAATGATATTATACATCAGATTAGGTTTGTAAGATACATAATTTAATTGACGTAATTAAGGCTATTCGTATGAATTCAGTGCTAAATAAATTGTAACATTATTGTCACATTTTGCCCGACTTTATATTGAATGTTTATTTTTGCTATTTAATTCCCGTTTTTTATTTAAAGCGATTTATTCTTTTTAAGTTCCTTCAAGGATGAATTGTAACATTATTGTCACATTTTGAATCACATCCCGCTAAAGCTGGACAAGGATTAATATGATTTTTATGATGTCGCAGATAGTTGCATTATTGTAACATTTTGTTAACCACTCCACCAAGGCGGACTTTCAGCCCCTGCCCCTACTTATTAAAGGGGGGAACTATGCAACAGTGTAGCATTATTGTCACATTTTGTGATTTCAATAATTGCCACGAGCTTTAGCTCGTGGATAAGCAAATTATAAAAGAATGCCTTTAGGCAAATTTGCCCTTAAGGGCGAACCATTAAGAACTTTCAAACCACGGCTTAAAAGCCGTGGCAATTAAATTAAGTAAATAAAGGATTTTCTCTCGTCCAATGCTTCCGCGTTGGAACTGCAATATCGTTTTTACAATACTGATTTTTTTTCCGTCAATGACGGATTTCTGACGGATTTTGATTTATTATAACCCATTACAACACCCACCGTCTCGACTTCGTCGAGCCACCTCCCTCTCCCGCTAAAGCTGGACTAACGAAGGGAGGAATTAATTCTCCCCTTGAGGGGAGTCCGACCGCAGGTCGGGAGGGGTGTTCGCAGGATTAAACTTTTCCCGTTATTGTTTTTTCAATACAGACATTTTGATTTTTCCGTCAGTGACGGATTTTTGACGGATTTTGATTTACTATAACCCATTACAACACCCACCGTCTCGACTTCGTCGAGCCACCTCCCTCTCCCGCTAAAGCTGGACTAACGAAGGGAGGAATTAATTCTCCCCTTGAGGGGAGTCCGACCGCAGGTCGGGAGGGGTGTTCGCAAGATTAAACTTTTCCCGGTATTGTTTTTACAATACAGACATTTTTAATTTTCCGTCAGTGACGGATTTCTGAACGAAGTTCAGTCCCGTCTTTAGCGGGATTGACGGATTTCTGCAAAATAACAATTCAAATTCTGAATTCTGAATTCTGAATTCTGAATTCTGAATTCTCAATTCTTTCCCAATTTACAATTTACAGCAATGCAAAAAAATGGAATCTTCCCTATTAGTAGTAATAGAGTGAAATTTAGTTAAAAAACTGAATTGAATAAGACGCGAGAATTGAGTAAATTATATAACATGGCGGATATAGCTCAGTAGGTAGAGCGTCAGATTGTGGCTCTGAATGTCACGGGTTCGAGCCCCGTTATTCGCCCTTCATCATTAACCTGACAGGTTTTCAATCCTGTCAGGTTTTTTTGTTTGTAAAAAACCAAAATGTTATAATGAAGAATATATTTCAGATGTTTTTATACTTATGTTTTTTTCTTTTAGTTTTAAGTAATTATTCCTGCAAAGATGATACTGTAACTCAGGAAGAGGCAATTGAGACTGATCCAACTGTATATGACGAAGAACCTTCATGGTCAAATGACGGTAATTGGATTGCATATGTTGGCGGTGATAATACAAACGGGTTTAAAGTTAATGCTATAGATATTAATTCAGGTAATAAAAGACTTTTAACACAAGTATCCGTTGGATCTCCAACGTGGGTAAAGGATGATGAATGGATAGTCTATGAGAAAAATGGGAATATATTTAAAAAAAGAATTAACGGAGATACTGCTACAGTTCAGCTAACATTTACAGGGAATTGTTTTTTTCCGTCAGTTAGTAAAGATGGTCAATGGATAGCATTTGATTCTAATATTGAAACTGCTGAAAATATGTTCTGTGTGTGGAAAATCAAAATAGACGGAACTCAAAGAAAAAGAATTCTGTACGCTCCTGATGAAGGTGAAGTAAGGCAGCCTGATTGGTTTCCGGACGGAATCCGACTTGCCGTATCAAGATACTTCGTAAATCATGGTGGAGCCAGAGAAATAGCAATAATAGATACAGCGGGAAACTCGATTGCAACTTTAACTAACAATGTTAATGAAACAGACAGAGTTCCAAGGGTTTCACCGGATGGACAATATATAGTGTGGTGGAAAGATTTAAAAGTATTTACAATTAAAACAGACGGCACAGAGTTAAAACAAATTGCTGTAAATGCTATATATCCATACTGGTCTCCTGACGGTACTAAGATAGTTTACACAAATGTAACACATGATGACGGGAGAATCTGGATTATGAATAAGAATGGTAGTTATAGAAGAAAAATCACTTATTGATAATGCCGTTAACGATTTTATAATCTACAACCATACAGTTTGGCTGTTGGTCGGGAGACCAACAGCGGCATCGTGTTTCCTTATACCTCCCCCTTTCCCCCTCCTTATAAAGGAGGGGGAAGATATGCTCCTAAACTTCCTCCCCTTCTTTTCGTACAAAAAAGTAAATTCTCTCATCCCTCAGTTAATTTGAGAATATTCATTTACTCATCAAATTAAAAAAGTTATGTTTTACTTAAAATTTTTAACTGCAGTAATATTTATTTTCACCTTTCAGATTTCTTTTTCCCAGACATTTACAAAAATTACCACCGGAGATATTGTAAATGACGCATCTTACACAGAAGGTGTTTACTGGTTCGATTATAACAACGACGGATATCTTGACCTCTTTGCCGCTAACATTGTAAACCAGAACAATCTTTTATTCCTCAACAACAGAAACTCTACCTTTACAAAAATTACAACGGGAGCGATCGTTACTGACGGTGGCTTTTCATACGGCGGCTGCTACGGAGATTTTAACAACGACGGCTTTACAGATATGTATGTGATAAACGGAGGCAGTAGCGCGAATGCAGTAAAATTTCTCTATATGAATAACGGCAACGGAACGTTTACAAGAACGACGACGGGAGCAGTCGTAACCGACTTAAGCGGAGCATGGGGCACCTCAACAGCTGATTACGATAACGACGGCAAGCTGGATATATTTGTATCAAACTTTAACCAGAATAATTTTTTATACAAGGGAAACGGAGACGGAACGTTTACAAAAATTACAACCGGAAATATTGTAAGCGATGGCGGCGGTTCGCTGGGCTGCGCATGGTGCGACTACGACAATGACGGCTATAAAGATTTGTTTGTGGCGAACGGAAATTTCAGCTCGGGACAGGCAAACTTTTTATATAAAAATAACGGCAACGGAACGTTTACAAAAATTACTACAGGCGCAGTTGTAACGGATATATTTAATTCAACAGGAGGAAGCTGGGGTGACTATGATAACGACGGCGACTTTGATTTATTCGTAACAAATTACTCAGGCGCAAATAATAATTAATATAAAAATAACGGCGACGGTTCGTTCACAAAGATAACTACCGGAGCAATTGTAAATGACGGCGGCAATTCAGTTGGTTCTTCATGGGGAGACTATGATAATGACGGTGATTTGGATTTAATTGTATCCAACGATAATAATGAAAATGAATTTCTTTATCAGAATAATAATGACGGAACGTTTACAAAAATTACAACAGGAGATATTGTAAACAGCGGAGGAAGAAGCAACGGATGTATATGGGGAGATTATGACAACGACGGAGATATTGACCTGTACGTCGCAAACGGAGACCAGCCGATAGCTCAAAATAATTTTCTATTCCGGAATGAAGGCAACTCAAATAAGTGGATAAATATTCTTTTCAAGGGAACGTTATCAAACAAATCTGCCATAGGAACAAGAGTAACAGTAAGAGCAAATATAAACGGAAACATTGTAAGGCAGACGCGGGAAATTTTCGGTCAGACAGGATATAATGCGCAGAATAGTCTGAATGAAGAGTTCGGTCTTGGCAATGCTGCTACAATAGACAGCATAATTGTAAAATGGCCGAACGGAAATACTGAAACATTTACCAATGTAACGCCGAACAGATTTATTACTATTACAGAAAATCAGGGAATCTCTAATATAAATAATTCTGAATCTTTTTTGCCCGGTGATTTTAAAATTTTACAAAACTATCCGAACCCGTTCAATCCTGCAACAGTGATAAGATATGAAGTTGGGAAATCTGCAATGATAAACATTTCTGTATTTGATGATAAAGGAAGTAAAATATCTGACCTGTATAACGGCAAGGTAAATGCAGGTTTGCAGAGTATAAAATGGGAACCGGTAAATCAGCAGTCAGGAATTTATTTTTTAAGAATATCTTCTGAAAGTTATTCGCAGACTATAAAAATGGTATATGTGAAATAGTATAAAAAAGAAAGACCTGACTTCGCTTATGCAAAATCAGGTCTTTTACTCTTAACTGTTAATCCGCCGCGGCGGATTGTTATTTGATTAAGACCATACTCTTTACTTCAGAAAAATTCTCACCGGATAATTTATAATAATACACTCCGGAAGCGTAAGCAGCTGCATTCCAATCTACTTCATAGTTACCTGCGTTTAAATTCTGATTTACAATTTGTGAGATTAGTTTCCCTGTTAAATCATATATGGACAGATTCACTGTCTGATTGCTTAAAGAAGCAGGAACATTAAATCTTATTTTTGTTGTTGGATTAAACGGATTAGGGTAATTCTGCATCAAAGCAAATTTATCCGGCACTTGTGTTCCCGGAATTTCTGTAATGCCGACAGTCTCAGATGAGATAGCGATACCGTTAATGCCTGTGTAATTTGTTGAGCCGATTATCGTTCCGCTGCCGCCGGCTGTATCAATAGAAATTAATTTTCCTGTCTGATTTGATACGCCGGAAATTCCAAATAATCTTCCAAGATGATTAAATGCTATCGAAGCAGTGAACGGCTGATTTACTGTTGCAATTGAAACTGCCGAGCCGTTCGATTTATTTATTTTGTACAGCTGCGATGAAATTGTTATTCCCCATAGCTGGCCTGTTAAAGGATTAATTGCAATGGAATATAAATTTGATATTCCGCTGCTTCCTACAAATACAGTATCGCCGTTAGTTGTATTAACTTTGTATATTTTTCCGTCAACAGTTGCTGCATATAAATCATCGTTAGTATCGAATGCTATCCCTCTCACATTAACGATTTTCATAGGGGTTCTCGGATATCCGTCCCCTGCCGATGCATTTAATCTTACAAGTGAAGAGTTAGATGCCACTGCATAAATTTGTTTATTGGAAGGCTTAATTGAAATCCCTTCAAGACTTGAATAAGATGTTGAGCCGATGCTGAATGATGACGCAGTGTTTCTGTTTATGTTCAGTAAAACTCCCGCTGACTGCGGACCCGTTACTCCGTAAATTACTCCTGCAACTGCAGGGTTTATAACATAGCCTCTTCCTTTAAGATAAAAATTCCTCAAAGAATTTGTAGGGTCGTTAGAAGATATTTTTACCGTATCTAATGCGCTTCCTGCTGATGAAGGCTTATAAACATATTTTACGATTAAAGAATCATTAAATTTTATTTTTACCGGATAAGTAAATGCAGATGTTAATTGAAATTGCGAATTTCCATTAGTAAGATTTGTAATTCTTAAAGTATCTGAACCAAAATTATAAATGTTAAACTTCATAGTATCGCTTACAGTTGTAACTTCCCTTGTTCCGAAGTTAAGCGAATCCACATAGGTAAAAATTCTTGGTGTTGCATACGGAAGCAGACGCACCTGCCCCATCATAACTGCCCATGTATGCGCAGGCGTTTCAGTGTATTCTGTTGCCATCCATACGCTGTTCTGGTCAACAGGGTCAAGCCACATTCCCATGTAATCACCCCAGCGGTTTCTTCCCGAGCCGAATGTCTTCACATAGTTTGCTTTGCCTTCCTGCAATGTTCTGCTGCCGATAAGCGTATTCGGCGGATCAGTAGATAAACGGGAAGTATAATATGCGCCGACGTATTCTGTATTGCTTGAGCGTGAATACGTTATTGCAACGTTCATATCTTTATCAACTGCAATAGCAGGATAAATATACCAGTAGCCGTCAACACCCATCGCGCCATCTTCTGCAGCTGTGTTTGTAGCAGTATTAATTTTTATGTAACGCACAGCAGAGTACGCATTGCCTGTACCGCTTCTTACTGAGTGTACAAGCCACAAAAATCCGTTGCGGAATTTAGGTTCATTGGATAAATTGCTTCCGCCTGTTTCAAGCAAAGGAGAACTTCCTCCAAGCTGATTCGCTCCGCCGGGTGAAGAGTATGAAGTTACCGGAACATTTACTGCAGTAAGACTTGGTGATGTAACAGGATTTGTAATTTTATATAAAACGAAAAATGTACCGGGATTATAAGGGGACTGTGCCGTTAAATAATACTCCGATGAAGAACTGTACATAACTGCAGGGCGAACACCGAAAGTTCTTTGACCGAGATTGTTAGGTTCTCTTATATCCCAGAAATCTGTCCATGTTACTGTGCCGGGAGTTAAAGCATATAGTTCGGATTTTTTTATAATTCGGATTTTAGAGCCCTGAAAATTTCCGCCGAACTGAAACTGATTTGAAGTAAGATAAACTGCCTGTTCATCGAAACCAACGCCCTGATAATCACCCCAGTTATTTACAGTTGTCGAGCCGTTTGTATTTGAAGGCAAGGCGTATTCAGTCCACTGCCCTATTGCAGATGAATCTTTTGAAACAGAAACGATGTAATATGAGCGTGCCGGTGAATCCTGCTGATGGAGCCAGACTATTATCCATCTTTTTGCAAACTGGTCATAGGAAACTTTTGGGTCGAATGCGCTTGCGCCGGGCAAAGCTGCGTTGCACCATACATCGCCGTCGATTGTTTTTAATAAGTTGCCGTTCTTATCCCAGATTCTGAACCGTCCGTTATCAGCTGCAACAACATGCATTGGTCCTGCCGCTGCATAAGGGTCAGGCGGTATGTATCCGCCGGGATCAAGGAATGCCTGAAATTTTTTGAGCAGTACGGGTTCATCTGTTTCGCTGACGCGGTTTGGCTGAGTTATGGTTTTATCCATAAAATAATTTGAGCCCTCAGGAGCGAGCGGAGCTGTGTTATTATATTCTGATGATGACGGTTTGTACGGAATTTTATTTCTGGGCATCTTAACGAATGGAGAAATTTTATCTCCGCCTCTGTTCATAGTGAAATTATTTGTGTTAATCGTAACTCCGGTTGTAACAGAGCCCGATGCAGGTCCCTGATACAATTGGGCAAAAGCTAAATAAGGCGTAAGAAATAAAAATAGTATTACGGTTTTCTTCATGTGGTGATTAAGGTTTAGTCTGCAACAAAATAACTTTTTTAGAAGAATATTGATAGGGGCTTAGAATGTAAAATGCAGAATGTAGAATGTAGAATGTAGAATGTAGAATGTAGAATTCGAATACCAATTCTTAGCCGTTGTTGGTCTCCTGACCAACAACCATTCTGTGTGGCTGTTGGTCAGGAGACCAACAGCGGCAGTTAAAAATCACACTCACCTCTTCAACAAATACATATATTGTACTGCGCTGAGATACAGCAGAATAACAAGATTAATTATAATAAAACTTCTATCGGGTTCGGCTACGCTGAATAATTTTTTATACATAAAAAAATAAGCAACGAGTATAAACGGAGCGAAGGCACTGATTGGAAAAAACACGAGTACCCATTGTGATTTGTTCCATTCCGGTATAAATCCGTATTGCAGGTTAATGTTTATCAGCAAAGCAATAATGTTTATTCCTAAGAATATTCTGTTGCTTATTAGCTTGCCTGTTAGTTTGTTTTCCATGGGTTATTCTTATCCTCCGTCCCAAACTCCTGTTTGGAACGGAAATATTGAGTGAAACTCTGTTTCACTTTAAATTATGCGAAACGGAGTTTCGCACCATATTGCATTCCCAAACGGAGTTTGGGAATGAGAACATATTGACTGCCGTTATTGGTCTTTTCACCAGCAACCAATCTGTATGGCTGTTGGTCAGAAGACCAACAGCGGCGATTCATATATATTTTTCAGACCTGACAGAATTAAAAACCTGTCAGGTCAATTACTTTACTCAATACTCAATACTCAATACTCAATACTAAATACCCACTACTCAATACTAACTTTGCTCAGAACAGTTCGCATATCCTCCGGCAGTTCTGCTTCGAAGCGCATTTGCTCTTTTTTTATCGGATGAAAAAATCCCAGCACGCGCGCATGCAATGCCTGTCGCGGCATGATTTCCAATAAATTTTTTATCCGTGATTTTAAGTTTGATGTTGACTGAATCCCTACTGCTTCCCTGCCACCGTATAATTCATCTCCGAAAACGGGATGTTTCATGTATGACATGTGAACTCTTATCTGATGCGTGCGTCCTGTTTTAAGATTTAATTTTATTAATGAAAGAAAATCATATTCTTCGAGTACTTCATAATTTGTGATTGCATGCTTGCCCAGCGTTTCATCTTTTACAACCATGTACTTTTTTCTGTCTCTTCTATCATGCCCAATGCGTTCATCTATTGTGCCTTTCGGCTCTTTGAATTTTCCCCAGACAATTGCATTATACTCGCGCTCTATAGTATGATGGAAGAACTGCTCGCCGAGCTTTCTGTGAGTTACCTCGTCTTTTGCAACTACAAGCAGTCCCGATGTGTCTTTATCCAGTCTGTGGACAATTCCTGCGCGCTCGAATCCGTTCAGGCTGGAGAGCTTATCATTTTTCTGCTGAGCGTAATACATCACTGCGTTTACGAGTGTGCCGTTCCAGTTTTTATATGCGGGGTGAACAACCATTCCGGCCGGTTTATTTATTACTAATAAATACTCGTCTTCGTAAGCAATGTTCAGGGGAATATTTTCGGGCAGGATATCACCATGCTCTTCAACCTGAAGCTCAATATCTATTTCATCTTCGGGCTTTACTATATAGTTGGATTTCACCAGTTCACCGTTAACAGTCACTTGCCCGAGATTAATCGCTTTCTGAACTTTAGTACGCGAAGCGTTTTCAACAAACGATGCAATGTATTTATCGATTCTTTGCTTAGTTGTTACGTTCGGAACTACGAAGTTATAAAATTTTTCCATTAAAGAAATGAGCTAACTAATTAATTAATCGATGTCAGTCATATTGTGACAGTCATTATTTATAGTTTACCTATGTAAAGCAATTGTAAAGTATAACTTTTTTTTAGATTTATTGCAACCTTTTTTTGCGGATTACGTCTATATAAGTAGATTAACAATTCCAAAAAACTAAGGAGATACACAATGAAACTCGTAAAATACTTATTGACTGTTGCAGTACTTTTAACACTCACAATTAATATTTCAAAAGCCGAAGGCAAATATAGTCCATCAAGCAAAGCAGATCTTACATATCAATTTAAGCAAGAAATAAAAGAAATGATGGCACTTCCTGTTTACATAAAATTTGAAAATAAAGATTTACAAGGACAAGCAACTGTATATATGACAGTAAAAGATAACGGTAAAATTGTTCTTACAAAAGTAGAAGGTGAAAATAAATCATTGAATGCCTTAGTAACAGGCAAGATAAACGAAATAAACGCATGGGTAAACTCAGATTTCGCAGGACAAACATTTACATACACAATAAATAACAGATAAGATTTCCCTTAATAATAAAACCCTCATTTAGTAATCTCCGTTACTAAAATGACGCGCCGGATATGAGAGAGTCCGGCGTTTTTTTTTGCCCAATTTTAATCACTTCCCGCTAAAGCTGGACAAGGTTTACACTGATTTGAAACACAGATTTCTAAGATGAATTTGATGACACAGATGAGAACTTGAATCCACACTGAATCCCGCTTTTACACCAAACTTATTTATACCAATTCAATTAGTAAATTACGACTACCTAATAAAATTCTGCAATATAAAGAACTCTTGAAACAATTATGAGTTTTAAACAGTTGAACAATTAAATCAGCAGGATAACTTAAGAAATAGCTTGATTTTAAGCCCGTTAACCAATATATTTTTATACTAATTAAAAAAATTCGACTAAATGAATAAAAGCAAGAACTTTTTACGTTATGCTTACTTCATTTTTGTATGCATTTTAGCTTTTTCCTTTTCTCAATTTCTATCAGGCTGCGGTAGTTCCGAAGAGCCCGAAGTGACAGGTAAGGAAAGAGCTAAAGATTCTATTGCAGTATATACAAAATTAGAAGAAGCCTTTACGAATTACAAATCAGCCCTCTCTCATTATCAAGCCTATGAAGACTTAGATGCCAAAAAAGGTTTTGATAATGCCGTAAAAATTTTAAACAAAATTGACCAGTCGATTTTAGAAGAACCCGAATATAACAGTTGGAAATCTGACTACATTGAGCTTGCTCAAAGTGTTGCTAAAGATTACATCATAACACAGACAGACCTTACAGACGGCAATGCTGTATTCAAGCTTGCAGACAGAGTCGGTGTACACTACGAAAAGGTAAATAATTATTCTGAAGTAGAATCAGAGCCGATGCCGGAGGGCAAAGACGTTCCATTTATAAAGAATGATGCAGTATCAGAATATATCGATTTCTTTTCAAAGACAGACAGAGGCAGAGCTTTTATTGATAAGACATTATATCGCTCGGGAAAGTACTTCCCTATTATGCGTAAAATTTTGAGAAACAATAATGCGCCTGAAGAGCTGATTTATTTATCAGTACAGGAATCAGGCCTTGACCCAAAGATTGTTTCCCGCGCAGGAGCAGTAGGATTATGGCAGTTTATGCCGGCAACGGGATATGAGTTCGGATTGTATCAGGACCAGTTCAGAGATGACAGAAGAGATTTTGAAAAAGCAACTGAATCAGGCGCCAGATATCTGAAAAGCTTGTACAAAACATTTGACGACTGGTATCTTGCTTTCGCTGCTTATAACGCAGGTCCGGGCAGAGTACGTAATGCTGTAAATAAATCAGGCTCAAAAGATTACTGGACTGTGAGAGGCTACTTACCCGGCGAAACAAAAAATTATGTTCCGTCAATCTTAGCATTATCGTTTATTTTCAGAAATCCTGAAAGCTATGGTTTTAAAACACCTGAGTATGGACATGCAATCTCATTCGACAGAGTAAACATAAAAGGAAATTTAACATTTGAACAAATTGCAAAATTGTGCGAAACAGATGTTGATGTAATAATGGAATTAAATCCTGAACTATTGAATGAAAGTCTGCCGCAATATGATGTGCCATATCAGTTAAGAATTCCGCATGACAAGTATAATACATTTGCCGCTAATTTGAAAAAGGACGGTGCTTCGGTTATCTCCCACGAGTTTGCAGGCAATGAAAAAAATACATTCGGTACATCGGTAACATCTATTGAATACAGAGTGACCGGATATGAAGTAAAAGATAAAAGATTGATAGGTTCTGCAGCAAGCGGAAAAAAAGTTAC
>CALJIG010000094.1 GCA_937974175.1 uncultured Ignavibacteria bacterium | reverse complement strand
AAATTTTTTCTATATTTTTTCTATATATAATTGTATTTAAGTAAACTCGAAATATTCGGCTTTAAATCTTTTGCAGATAAGACAACGATAGAATTCGATTCGGGCGTTTCCGCTGTGGTGGGACCGAACGGCTCGGGTAAATCTAACATCGTTGATGCTATGCGATGGGTGCTTGGCGAGCAGGGCGATAAAGCTTTGCGAAGCCAGAAGCGCGAAGACGTTGTATTCAATGGTACGCGTTTCCGCAAGCCGCTGAGTGTTGCCGAGGTTGCTCTTACAATTCAGAATAATAAAGGTCTGCTCCCTACTGAGTACAGTGAAGTTCAGATTGCAAGAAGGTTCTTCCGCTCGGGTGAGACTGAATATTTTCTCAATGGTACACAGGTCAGATTAAAGGATATTAAAGAATTATTTGCCGATACAGGTATCGGTCCTGATGCATATAGTGTTATCGAGCTTAAGATGGTTGAAACGATTCTTTCCAATGTAAAAAATGAAAGAAGAAAACTATTTGAAGAGGCTTCGGGGATTGTTTCGTATAAACATAACCGCGATTTAACCTATAACAGATTAGAATCAGTTAAGGAAACTCTTAACAGAGTAAATGATATTATCCGTGAGAAGCAAAGAACCGTTAACGCACTTGAAAGACAATTAAAAAGAAATGAAGAGGCTAAGAATGTATCAGAAGAGCTGAGAGTATTAGAGTTAAAAGTTTACAAAGTTGATTATGACAATCTCATGGCTGAGATTGAAAATATTAAAGAGAACGAAGGCAGTAATATTGATTTAAAAAATCAGATAGAAGTTGAGCTTAAGCAAAATGATACTATACTTGATAACCTGCGCAATGAACTAAAAGAAATAGATACACAGCTTGCGAATTATAATAACGATTTGCAAAATGTTCGAGAGCAGATAAATTTTATTGAAAGAGAAAATCTTGTTAATACTGAAAAGAGTAAAAATCTTACAACAGATATAAACAGAATTACCGAAGATAATGACAGGCTTGAAGCGCAGATAGAAAGGAATACTTCCACCCACGAAGAGCTTGAGAAAAAAACAAAGGTGCTCCAGAATACTTTAATAATGTCGGAAGACTCTCTTAAGGAGAAAAAAGTTAAAGTTGATGAAACGATAAAAGTTATTACGGAAAAGAAGAATGAACTGGTAGGATTCGGTTCGAAGATGAAAGATATAAATAAACTTGTGAATACGAAAAAGATTTCTTATGAAAAAAATAAATCGAGCTATGATGCAAACTTAAATCAGCTTGAAAAACTTTCATCCGGCAATAAGGATAGCTTAATGCAGCTTGATGAACTTCAGGTAAAGAAGAACACTCTTGAAGACGAGTTAAAGCCGAATCTTGAAAAACTAAGAGTTGCAGAAAATACTTTACGCGATAAAGAAAACGAGAAGACCAATTTAACAGCAAAGATTTCCGAGAAGGAAAAGAAAGTTAATGAAAAAAGAATTGAGCTTCAGAATATAAAAGCGAAAGCCGATGCTCTGAAAAACTTAATCGATTCGTTTGATGATTACTCTGAAGGAATAAAATACCTTATAAAAGATAAAGGAATAAAGAACCTTACAACGATTGTTGATGCTATCGATGTAGAAGATAAATTTAAGATTGCAATTGAGACTGCTCTTGGTGAAGTTTCGAATTATGTGATTGCGAATGACTCGAATGATATGGATGCCATTCTCCGCTCGCTTGAAGAAAGCAAAAAGGGGAAAGTAACATTCATTTTAAATGATAAGCTTTTAGAATCTTATCAGCAGAATTTTTTCTTTGAAGAGTACACTCCGGATTTTATAGGAGAAAAAGGTGTTTACGGAATTGCAGATAAATTTGTGAAGAGCAAAAAAGATGAGTATCTCATCTTAATGAAATACATTCTTGATGAGTTTGTAATTGTAGATACTGTTGAAACTGCAAAGCGTTTATCAAAAGGAAATTATTATAAGTTCATAACTCTTGACGGTGACATTTTCACTGAAGGATTTATACGCTCGGGAAGTGAAACGAATAAAGAAGGTCTAAAGCTCGGCAGAGAGAAGCAGATACAAAAGTTAGACGATGAGTACAAAGAGTATAATATAGAAGTCGAAAGCGATTTGAAAGATCTTGAACAGCTGACGATTCATAACTCTGAAATAGACCTTAAAGTCTATAAAAGAGTTGTCGATGAGCTTAGAAAAATATGCGATGACCTTGAGCTTGAAATACAAAAGATAGACAACAAAAGAGAAATACTTAATAAGCAGTACACTGAAAATGAAGCTGGCTACGAGAAGGTATCTGAAATAAATAAAGCGCTTCTTGCCTCAGTTGATATTTTAATAAAAGAAGTCGCCGATGCTGAAGCAGAGCAGAACAATGCAGAGAAACAGTTGTCGTTTTTAACAGATGAGTTTAATGAAGTTGAACAGGAGTATTCAAAATGCTCCGTAGATTACAACTCATTCAACGTTGAGGTTACAAAGTTGCGCAATGAATTAAAGAATGAAGAAGAGCATTTTAAGAGAATGAGTAACACTCTTGAAAGTTCAAGAAGACAATTAGCAAAGAACAACGAAACACTTGCGCTGAATGAAAAACAGATTGAAGATATAAAGGCAAAGATTGACAGCAATGCATCACAGCTGAATGAATACAAAGAAGAAGAAAAAATACTTACCCGTTCATACAATGAAGTAAAAGCTGCATACGAAGGCAAAGAAGCGGAGCGATATAAAATCGATCTTGAGCAAAGACAGAAGAGAATAGATTTTGACAGAATATCACAGGGACTTGTAGATGCGCAGGTGAAGATAAGAGAAAATCAGGTCCGCGCAGAGCAGATTGTTGACTTCATCAGAAAAAAATATGAGATACGAGTTGAAGATTATTACGGCGAGGAAGAGAAAAAAGATGCAGTTATTGAAGAAAAGATCCCGGAGCAAATAGAAGAAAAGACCGAAGACAAAATAGAGGAAAAAATTTCAGAAGTAATTGCTGAAGAGATAGAGCAGATTACTGCTGAACAAAGTCCTGATGAATCCGTAGAAACAACTGAAGATGAAACACAAACCGAACCTGAACACTACGAAGAGTCAACTTCAGTAACTGAAATTCCCGATGCAACTGTAGAAACAAAGCAGGAAGTTATACAGGAAGTAAGACGATTTGATCCGGGTGAAGATTTTAATTTATATGATTCCAGAAGAAGAGTTGATGAGTTATCGGAGAGACTAAAACGTCTTGGCGGTTATCAGGAAATGCTCTTCGCAGATTTTGAGAACGACAGAAAAGAACTTGAAGAGCTTATAAAGCAAAGAGATGATTTATTGGAATCTGAAAAAGATATCCGAAAGACAATAGATAAAATAAATAAAGAAGCGCGCGAAAGATTTTTAAATACATTCAATAAGATAAGAGAGAACTTTATAAATATTTTCAAGCAGCTTTTCTCCGAAGGTGATGAAGCAGATCTGAAAATGATGTTCGAGCAGGATGAAGACGGAAAGATGGATGATGACCCGCTTGAGGCAAAAATTGAAATCACTGCAAAGCCGAGAGGAAAGAGACCGACATCTATCGAGCTTCTTTCAGGGGGAGAAAAAACTCTTACAGCTATTGCGCTGCTGTTTGCAATTTATCTGGTGAAGCCTTCGCCTTTCTGTATTCTGGATGAAGTTGATGCTCCGCTTGACGTTGCAAACCTTGGAAGGTTCAACGATATGATTAGAAGATTTTCGGATAACACTCAGTTCATACTTATAACACACAACGAAAGAACAATGGAAACTGTAGACAGACTTTACGGCGTAACTATGCAGGAGCCCGGTGTAACCACAATTGTTGAAACAAGATTTAAAGATTAATTTTTTTTATTATATAAATTATAAACCCCAGCGACAACAATAAATTTAAATGGAAAAATTTCAAAAAGATTTCTTAATCTCCCTGATAAATGAGCTTGGACCCTCAGGCCATGAAATAAAAGTACAGAAGATATGGAAAGAAGAAGTATCAAAGTTTTGCAAAACTATTTCAAACGACCCGCATGGTAACTTAACTGCAACGTTAAATCCCGATGCAGATTTTTCTATAATGATTGTCGGCCATGCCGATGAAATCGGTCTGATTGTAAATTACATCAGTGATGAAGGTTATATTTATTTTCAGAGAGTCGGCGGAGTTGACCAGTCAGTTTTATCCGCACATAAAGCACGCATACTTACAAGCAATGGTATAGTCGAAGGAATCTTCGGGCAGAAATCTTTACACCAGGAAGACGGACACAATAGAAAAATGCCGAAGATGCATGAAGTGTATATTGATATCGGCGCGAAGAATAAAGAAGAGGCCACGAAGTATGTGACCGTTGGCGACCCTGTTGTATTCGGAAATGATTACAGCGATATGCTGAACAATTATGCTGCTGCAAGATGCTTCGATAACAGAATAGGAATTTATATTGTCGCTGAGGTGATGCGAAAACTTTCGAAGGAAAAATTCAGTACAAAAGTTTATGGAGTTTCATCGGTTCAGGAAGAGACAGGTGTATGGGGCGCAGGAAATGCTGCGTATCATTTGAAGCCTACGCTTGGTATAGCTCTTGACGTAATGCCTTCCACTGATGTGCCCGATGTAATGAAGGAACAGTTTGGTGATATAAAGCTGGGCAACGGTCCTGTGATAAGAAGAGGAGTTGTGACAAATAATTTTGTATGTGAGAGAATGATACAGGTTGCGAAAGATAAAAATTATAAATATCAGATAGACGTTGAGAACGGAAGATTCGGGACTGACTCCGATGCAATTGCAAAAGTAAGAAGCGGTATACCAGTGGGCGGAATGGAAATCCCTACGAGATATCTGCATTCTTCCAATGAAGTTTTGAATTTAGATGATGTGGATATTTGTGTTGATTTGCTTACTGATATTATACTGGAGTTCGATAAGAAGAAAGAAGATTTTAATTTTAAGATCTAACCATTGAGTAAAGATTTCAAGCTGAAGTTTTATATAGATTTTGACGGGACGATAACGATGAATGACGTATGGGTGAACTCCATAGGGAAATTCATCAAAGACAAAGATAAGCTGAAAGAGATAGAAGATGATTTTATCGATCTGAAAATCTCTGCGAGAGAATGTATTAAAAAGGAATTGGATCTGGTTGAGGATTTCAGTTATGAGCAGTTTAATAAATATCTCGATGAAGAAAGTCTTGACCCTTACTTCAGAAAATTTTTAAACTGGTGCAGTGAGAATAACTATCCTGCTACGATTTTAAGCGAAGGACTGGATTACTACATAAAGTACATTTTAGATAAAGAGAAAATCGACATTCAGTTCTTTTCAAATAAGTTAGTTGTGAGCGATGATAATAAATTATCATGTGAGTTTCCGCACAGAGATGAAACGTGCAATTACTGCGGAGTATCGAAGCGGAATGTTTTGGTCAACAACACGAATGACTTAGAAGATGAGATTTCAGTTTTTATTGGAGACGGAGTTTCAGATTACTGTGTAAGCAACTATGCGGATATTCTCTTTGCAAAGAAACGATTAGCTTCTTACTGCTGGAAAAATAATCTGACTTATTTTGAGTATAAAGATTTTTCAGATGTGATGAAAAAGATAGATAAACTGAAAGAGCAGAATAAATTAAAACACAGGCAGGAAGCAAAAGTAAGAAGGAAAGATGTTTTTTTAGGCGGGTGATATAGATAACCACGCATTATGTAGAGACGCAATACTTTGCGTCTTGTTTTTTCAGAGGAGACGCAAAGTATTGCGTCTCTACAATTTAAGAATTATGGATTACAGAAAAATAGGAAATATTTTTTTTAAATGCAGAAGTTACACGCCTCTGCCATTGGTATTGATGATGGTGCTGTTTATAAATCCGACTACAACATCGGTGCTAATTGGTTTACTTATTGCCGTCGCAGGCGAGTCAATCCGCTTATGGGCAGTATCTTATGCAGGAAGCGAAACACGCGTGACATCAGGCGTTGGCGGAACGTACCTTGTAACGCAGGGACCGTACGGTATTGTCCGTAACCCGTTATACTGGGGCAATATTTTTATTTATCTTGGTATGGGAGTTATGAGCAATGCGTTATTCCCCTACTTACAGATTTTTGCTTTGTTATATTTTTTATTTCAGTACTACTGCATTATATTGAGTGAAGAAGATTTTCTTAGAGGCAAGTTCAAGGGTGTGTTTGAAAAATATTATAATTCTGTAAACAGGTTTATACCTTCGTTCGGCAGAGTGCCGGCGGAAATCAATTCTAACTTAGGAATAAATTTTAAGGCAGGCTTTGTATCGGAAAAGAGAACTTTGCAGTCGTTCTTTATAACAATGATAATTATTCTTTTCTTTTATTTTACAGGTATAAGAATATTTTAGACTTCTGATTTGAACTCACTATTACTCTCAATTAAAGTATCAAGCTTTTCATCAGAGAATTCCAAATCCTGATTTTCCCACGTTTCTTTTACCAACAACTTAAATTCTTCATAGGTAATTTTATCCCCATTCTTGAAAAATTCAGGAAAAGGATATATCTCAATTGAGTCTTTTAAAAAAGAGACACATGCAGATAGAAAATAATAATCAGGGGTATTTATTCTGTAGATTACGGGAACTCCCTGACAGTTCCAAAATTCTATACCGGAATGATTCATCCGACAATTTATTATAAATTTATTTAAAAAAT
>CALJIG010000093.1 GCA_937974175.1 uncultured Ignavibacteria bacterium | reverse complement strand
TATGAGTTATGAGTTATGAGTTATGAGTTATGAGTTATGAGTTATGAGTTATGAAGTGCGAAACTTCACTTCAAGGTATATGCATTGCGTGCCGAAACTTCGCAATGAGAATGAAAGACAAGGTATGTTTCACTGTATCAATAAAAACAATATTTTATATTAAAATAAATTTCATTAGCTTAGAGAAATTTCAACCTTAGCATATGAAATCTCTCTTAGCTCTCCTCCTTTTTGTATTTACATTTCAGGTTTATTCACAGAATGCAAGATCACTTTATAATCTTGGCTTTGAAGAATATGATGCGCAGACAAAACTTCCGAGCGGATGGTTCGATAGGTGGAACCAACCCGGTTACAAACTGAAAATTGATTCAGTTGTAAAAACCGGCGGAAAATTTTCTGTAAGTATTGAGTCTGATACCGGCAGAAAAGAAAATGCTTTCGGATGTATTGCGCATTGGAATCTGATTAACTTCAAGGGCAAGAAAGTTGTTTTAAAAGGAAAGATGAAACTGGAAAATGTTGCTAACGGCAGCATCGGACTTATGCTGAGAATGGACGATAAAAATGATAAAATTTTGCAGTTTGATAACATGATGCAAAGAAAAATTTCCGGGACAATCGACTGGCAGGAATATTCTGTTGAACTCCCACTGCCTGAAGATGCAAAAAATATTTATTACGCAGCTATACTTAATGGTACAGGAAAAGTGTGGGCAGATGATTTTACTCTTGAAGTAGACGGAATAGATATTGATAAAGTGGAAATTATTCCCGTAAAAATTTTTAATGCTGAAAAGGATAACGAGTTTGACGGCGGTTCAAAAATTGAGATAAACGGACTAAGTGAGACATCAATAAATAATTTATATGTACTCGGAAAGATGTGGGGATTTTTAAAATACTATCATCCGAAAATTGCAGAAGGTGAATATAACTGGGACTACGAGCTTTTCAGAATTACTCCGAAGATTTTAAATGTAAATTCAAATGATGAAAGAAACAGTGTTCTGCTTGATTGGGTAAATTCGCTCGGACCGGTAACTGAATTCAGCAATAAAAATATTTCAGATGAAAAAAATGTAAGGATATTGCCCGACCTTGACTGGATAAAGGATGGGAATATTTTCAGCGTTGAGCTGATTACAAAATTAGAAGAAGTGAAGAATGCAAAGAGAACGGATACTTCATATTACATAGGGCTTCATGAATTTGTAGGTAACCCTAATTTCAAAAATGAAAATGTATATGACAACACAACTTTAGATGACGGGCACAGGCTGCTTGCGCTTTTCAGATACTGGAATATGATTCAATATTTTTTCCCCGACAAGCATCTTACCAATGAAGACTGGAATTTAGTATTAAAAGAATTTATTCCTGAGTTTGTAAGCGGGAAATCAGAAACGGATTATCATTTAAATGCATTAAAGCTCATAGCGAGAATTCATGACTCTCATGCAACTGCATGGAGTACATTTATTGATGACTCACGCGGTAAAAATTCTGCTCCATTTGAAATTACTTTTATTGAAGAGAAACCTGTTATAACCAGGATTTTACCTCTGCAGGCAAGTCAAACTGAAAGCGCCTTCATTATCGGAGATGAGATTGTCGCTGTTAATGGAATACCGGTGGAAGAAATTATCAAGGAAAAGCTTCCTTATACTCCGGGCTCTAACTATCCAACTCAGTTAAGAGATTTAGCATTTAGATTTTTGAGAACTGATGATACGCTGATGAGTTTGCAATTCATCCGTGACGGTAAGAAGGAAACCAGAGATGTAAAATGTTTTTCAAAAGATGCTTATCAAAATGAAATATACACTAAATACAGGGATGAGCTGAAAAAAAGTATGTGGAAGATGCTGGAAAATAATATAGGCTATATTTATCCGGGCACGTTGAAAAGAGACTCGGTGAATTCTATTATGGAAAAGCTGAAAGATACAAAGGGAATAGTAATAGATTTCAGAAGCTATCCTTCCGATTTCCCGCTGTTTGATCTGGGAAAACATCTGATGCGTTTGCCGACACCGTTTGTAAAATTTACAAACGGAAGCATTGAGTATCCGGGTTTGTTTACTACAACGGATTTATTGAATGTAGGCGATACAAATGCAAATTATTATAAAGGAAAAATTATAATAATTGTTAACGAGACGACACAAAGCAGCGCAGAGTATCATACTATGGCATGGAGAACTGCTCCGAATGCAAAAGTCATAGGCAGCACAACTGCAGGGGCAGACGGCAACGTTTCAAAAATTATTTTGCCCGGAGGAATAAGCACAATGATTTCCGGAATAGGAGTTCTTACTCCCGAGGGAAAAGAAACACAGAGGGTAGGAATACTTCCTGATATTGAGGTGAAGCAAACGATAAAAGGATTTAAAGAAGGAAAAGATGAGCTGCTTGAAAAGGCGATTGAGTTAATTCAAAATTAAGAATTCAGAATTATAGCCACTCCCTTTTTTCTCCGTCCCAAACTCCGGTTTGGGACGGAACTATTGCGTGAAACTCCGTTTCACTGCGAAACAGAGTTTCGCGGACAATGCATTCCCAAACAGAGTTTGGGAATGAGAACACTTTTGTTATATCTTAAACCCCAGCCCCAACAAAAAATTCATTGTGTGATTATCTTTGTTATAGCCGTCATAGTTATTATTCATTCTGTATGCAGCTTCGAAGTATAGCATTGCTTCACTGCCGAGAAGGTAGTTCACTCCTGCTGAGCCTGTAAAAAGTATATTTGTCTGCGGCTCATCATAATAATAATCATCATAGTAATAATTATTGTAGTAGCTTCGCGGCGGATAGTATTTTTTAAATCCGTAGTGAACACCTGCGCCGAGCTTTACGAACGGCTGGAAATTATTTACAGTAAGACTCTGCGATTGAAATTTCAGGAATGATGAAAAACCATACACACGCAGAGGCGAAGAGGCCGATTCGCCCGGATACATTTTAGATTCATCCAGAGAAAACACGCTCATGTTCATATCGCCTCCGATGAGAAGAAAATTATTCAAAGGGTATTCGTATTGCAGCCCAACTGCATAAGACGGATTGTAGATTCGTTTTAAGTCAGAGTTGTTCATTGTCGATACTCCGCCGTAGATGGAAACTATCTGCCGCGGATCGAAATCATTGCTAGTCTTTGCCTGAGAAAAGATAAATGTGGGGAGAAGAAAGAATATAAATAGAGCTAAAGCGGTAAGTTTTGTATTCATAAATGATAAATTTATGTTTGGAATTTTAACGGTAGAGGAAGGGTTTTGTTCCGTATATTTCCTTGTACTCCTTCCCAATCCGCTAAGGCGGACTGTTTGGGAAGGATTATATCGCAAAGCTCTGCTTTGCATTGATGCGGAGCTTAAAGGTATCTGCATTGCGAAGCCGGAGCTTCGCAATGAGAACTCGTGCGAAATTTATTTTATCAAAATCATCTTCTTCGTTTCAACAAAATTTCCTGCTTCAATTCTGTAATAATAAATTCCGCTGGAAAGATTTGCGCCGTTAAATTCGGTTTCATAACTTCCTGCATTTAAATTCATATTAAGAATTTCATTTATCATTCTTCCTGTGATGTCGAACACATTAATTCTTACAATGGAACTGTTCGGTAAATCAAATTTTATTTTTGTTGTAGGGTTAAACGGATTTGGGTAGTTTGTAAATAATTTATATTCAGTTGGAATTACATCGGAAATTGTTTGCACTCCGGTTACTCGCACTTTAAAATTCCATACTGAAGAATATATTCCATAACCAAAGGAATCTCGGCTGCGTACTTTCCAGTAATATGTTGTATTTAAGTGAAGAATTTCCTCAGGAATATTAAAAAAGTTCGTATCAGAATTATTAGAATAAATAGTATCCGTAAAAATTATGTTGGATGAAATCATAAAATTGTATGAAGTTCTGCCGGCAACTGTATTCCACTTTAGAGTCGGATTAGAAAGAACTCCCTGCTGCCCGTTAAAAGGAGAAACAAGAGTAGGAGGAGATATTGCAGTTGTAAAACTTCGTATATTAGAAAAAGGACCATAGTAGTCATCAAGTCTGTCTTCAACTGCCCTTACTCTCCAATACCATTTCGAATGAATAGGAAGATTATTAATCATTACACCAAGAGATGTTGAATTATTATTATAAAGTAAATCGTGAAAATCCTGATAAGCAGAAATCTGATAATTATAATAATCCGCACTCTGAACTGCATTCCAGTTCAATGCAATATTAATTGTAGTTAAAGCGCTGTCAGCCGGACTCGTTAAAACAGGCGGAAAAAAATCTGCTGTTGTAAAGCTGAAAATAGCTGAATATGTACTCGTTCCAAATGAATTTTTTGCATTAACTCTCCAATAAAATATATTATTAACAAAAAGTAGTGGATTTATGTTTACATGTGATGATGTGATGTTTGATGAGTCAAAATAAATTTCATCGTGAAAATCAAGAAAACTTGAAACCTGTACCCTGTATGATTGCGCTTGCAATACATCATTCCAGTCTAGCTGAACCGGCTGAGCAACATTTAAAGCACCGTTAGAAGGAGTGAAAAGCACCGGGGCTATAGGTAAATTTGAATTAACAACTGTAAATGAAAATACCATTGAATATGAGCTGACTCCAAAATCATTTCTTGCGCTAACTCTCCAATAGTATGTAGTGTTACTTTGTAAAGCGGAAACCGCCATAGTAAATTGATTGAAAACAATGCTATCTTTATCGTATATAATATTTGTGAACCCAGAATTAGTTGAGATCTGCAGCTTATGTAATAAGCCTGTAGTATTCCAGGTAAAAGTCGGAAGCATTGGAACATTAATTGCATTATTTGCAGGCAAAACTAACACTGGAGCAGAAGGAATAGTTGTCAATCTTGTAAATCCCATTCTTACAAAATAAGGATTAGGATTCGTATTATAATCAGATCCTCCGCATGCAAAACACCCAGGAATAGTATCTTTTTGCATCGTCATGTTTAGAAAATAATTACTTTCATCATTATCGTTTATAGGAGAGACACTTACATATGTCCAATCATTTCGAGGGTTCAGTGGAGTTATTCTTTCCGGGTTAACCCAATTTACGCCCCCATTTGATGAACGCGTTACAAAAATATTATAATAGTTTTGTTGTGAAATATCTTTTGCCATAAATGCACAAAAAATCATACTTCCATCTAGAGATATTCCAAGTGAAGGTCGGCATAATGGTGTTAAATCGCCACCTTCAGCACCACGTCCCATAGGAATTTTAGTTGAATCGGCAATAACGATACTTTTATAAGGGTTTGTTCCCGGTAAATCCGGTGACCAGAATCTTATCTTAGGAGCAATTGTACCACTAAATGTAAAACCATGAGGAATTTTAGGACACTCAAATACAATTTTAGGGGTATTATTTTTGTAAACTATTGATATTCCATGAAAGGCACCTAATGAATCTCCATCGGAATTAAATTGATATATCTTAAGAGGTATAGTAAAAGTTGAACCATGATCATAGGATTCCATAAAATAAACATTACCGACATTTGTTCTATTATTTATGCTTCCTGTTATATATGCTACACCAATTCTTCCATCTGCTCCGCGTCCTAATGAGAATTGTTCAAACTGCCCAGATTCAGTTTGCTTATATCCTAAAAAACTATTTTGTGTTAAAGATGTCCCAACGTTTAGCCATGTTGAATCTGGTATTTGCCTGCTGTTTAAAAAAACAAACTTGTTTGAATTATTGACATTATCTGTTGCAATTATTCTTGGTCTATATTTAGTTTCTGGTGCAATAAGTTTTGCAAAATTTAATTGCCCGATGAAGTTTCCAATGTAAATTACAGTTCTAGAATTTGAAGTTGATGCTATTAGAATATTTCCGTTACTTAAGCCCGTAATTGAACCGAATTCTGTCCTCGCATCATCTATTCTTCCTAAATTCACCCATGAAAAGCCTCTATCTTCACTAAAAAAATAATAGCAAGACATATTTGGAAATTCTGTACCACCAGGTGCATCTGATTTTGTATATACCGCGTGAATATTATTATAATTACTCGGGTCTTGCCAAATTTGCTGAGGCGAGCCATAAGTTTGCAAATCATAATAATTTCGAAAAGTACTCATTTTCGTAAATGATATTGCACCATAAGAATCATTTGAGCGATTCTGTGCGAATACTGTCAGAAATAGAGAGGAGAATAAAAACAGAAGAGTTGTTCTCATAGCATCTCTTTAAAGTTTTTGCAAGTGTATTGAAAGTAATAATAGATTTCGTAATGAGATAGTCAAATATATCCATATAAACGCAAAAAACCTCTACCAAAATAAATTGATAGAGGCTTTTTTAAAATAAAATCTGGCGAAACCTACTCTTCCACACAGTTGCCCATGTAGTACCATCGGTGATTAAAGTCTTAACTTCTCTGTTCGGAATGGGAAGAGGTGTGACCCTTTAATTAAATCACCAGAAAAATTGTGGTTACAAAGCTAAATGCTTCGCAACCGAAAAATTAAAATATAGTTGTTTTACCGTGATACGGTAATTAATTCAAATTCATATTGATGTTCCTGACCGCTACCTGATCTATGCTATTTTCGGGTAAAGTCTTTTCGACTTATTAGTACTACTCGGCTGAACATATCACTATGCTTACACCTGTAGCCTATCACCTGGTCATCTTCCAGGAGTCTTATAATGGGCAAGCCCATAGGGAATTCTCATCTTGAAGCAAGTTTCGCGCTTAGATGCTTTCAGCGCTTATCTTAACCGAACATAGCTACCCAGCGGTGCCATTGGCATGACAACTGGTCCACTATATGTTCGTTCACTCCGGTCCTCTCGTACTAAGAGCGAGCCTTCTCAAAATTCCTGCGCCAGCATAGGATAGAGACCGAACTGTCTCACGACGTTCTGAACCCAGCTCACGTACCGCTTTAATTGGCG
>CALJIG010000092.1 GCA_937974175.1 uncultured Ignavibacteria bacterium | reverse complement strand
AGAAATTAAGAAAGAGCGCAAAGAACTTTCAAATATTCATGAGTACAAACGTGCGCCAATCTACGTAGTTTGCGATAACATTAGAAGCATTTTTAATGTAGGAGCAATTTTCCGAACTTCCGATGGGGCTTTTATAGAAAAGCTTTACCTTACAGGATATACACCTTATCCTCCAAGAAAAGAAATTGAAAAAGTCGCTCTTGGTGCAACGCTCACAGTTCCGTGGGAATATCATAAGGACCCAGTTGAAATCGTAAAAAAGCTTAAGGCTGAAGGTATTAAGATAGCGGTGCTTGAGCTGACCGATTCCAAAAATTATTTCTGGAATGTAAAGCGTGACGACTTCCCCCTTTGTCTTGTACTTGGCAATGAGATTACCGGTGTATCAAAAGAAATTATCGATATGGCAGACTTGTCTTTTGAACTTCCTATGCTAGGAATGAAGCAGAGTCTTAATGTATCGGTAGCATACGGTGTAGCTGTTTATGAGATGGTGAAAAAGTGGAATTTTGAAGAATAAAAATTTACATAAGTTGATTTCTCATTGCTTACCCAATGAATTTAGATAGTGAATTAAACGGGAAATGGAAAAATCCCAATTTAGGAATTTTTCAACACTTTCATTTCCTTTCTCAGATATTCTTTTTAATTTTTCACTATCATTGATTAATGTATCTACAATCTCTAATAAATTCGACAGATCATTTTTTAAAATAAATCCGTTTTCATTATCTATGAGATATTCTGAAACACCTCCTACCAGTGTAGATGCAACCGCACATTTACAAGCCATAGCTTCAACGGGTGGATTACCAAATCCTTCAAACAAACTCGGAAAAATAAATAAATCGGATTCGTTATAGAGATTTCTCAAGGTATTTTCATCTATGTTTTTGTAAAATTTAACATACATAGGTTTTTTAGTATAGTCATGTAACCCAAAAGACAAAAATTCAATATAAGGGTATTTAAGTTTAACTTTGTTGATTTGATGCAGTAATGATGGAACATTCTTTTTTGTTCCTCCATAATCAATAAATAAAATTTTTCTTAGTCTAAAATCTTTTTTGATATTTTCAAAGTATAGTTTCTTACTATCAAAACCGTTATATATTAGAAATGATTTAAGATTAAATTTGCTCTCAAGAAAATTTTGCAGAAATATAGAGATTGTTATACAGTTTAAACCTAATAAATATGATTTATCTACCAATTCAATATTTGAATCCCAATCTTCATAGCCTTGAATAAAATAAATTTTACTCCCCTTACTGCTTTGTAGCTTTTTCACTTTGTAAGCAGTATGCCAGGTAGTAGCTATAGTAAAATCTGCATTTCTGATAAAATTATTATTTATTATGGGAACAAATTTTATTTTAAATTTATGAAAATAGAAATTTTTTTGTAAAACGTTCTTTAAGTGATACTTAAAAACCTTGAAATAGCTTGTAACCCTAAGCAAATGCATCGAGTTTTTATACCCATCTAATGGGAATATCGGATAATATAAGATTACATCATTTCCTAATTCAGTTAGTCTATTGGCATATTCATAGATTGAAATAGCGCCCCCAGATTTAAATACTGAAGGTAATATATAATTAATTTTCATTAGTGTTTATAATTCTGATTACCCCAAGTTTTTAGTTTAATATCATTTGAAAATTGTGATTTCCAAAGTTAAAATTAACTATAAAGTTGTTTTAAAAGCAAGTTAATCTATAGGTAATTTAAATGCCTTTTTTCAATACATAGCCATATCTATATTTGTATATATGAAAACACTAATTGAAAGGACTTCATCTGAAAAACTTAACAGAGCTTCTGAAATGTTGAAGACTATGGCTCATCCTGTGAGGCTGGCGATTATTGATCTTATAAGGAATAATTCAAAACTGAGTAATACAGAAATTCAGAAAAAATTAAATATTGAGCAGCCTATACTATCCCAGCATCTGACTCTGATGAGAGATAAAGGTATTATTGATTTCGAAAAAAGCGGGAAATTTAGTTTCTATTATTTAAAGCAAAATGATTTTATGAAAATAATTGACTGTGTAGAAAACTGCTGCAAAAAGATTTGACAAAACAAAAATGGGATTTATAAAAAAATATTATTTAACAATAACAGGTATCACAGCCGGAGCAATAGGCGGATATCTGTATTACTTTTATATAGGATGCGCATCGGGCACATGTGCAATAACTTCCAATCCTATAAACAGCACAATATACGGGGCAGTAATGGGCGGGCTATTTTTCAGTATGTTTAAAAAAAGTAAAGAAAGGACATCTCAAAATGAAAATGGAAATACTATTTGAAGGCAATAAAAAAGTCAGTGCAAGCTTTAACGGGTATACAATAAAAACAGATCAGCCGGAAAACTCCGGAGGAGACGGAAGCGCTCCTTCACCATTCGATTTATTTTTATCCTCCATAGGTACATGCGCAGGATTTTATGTAAAATCTTTCTGCGACCAGAGAAATATTCCTGCTGAAAATATTAAAATTGTTCAGACGATGGATTTCAATAATGAAACACATCTGATTAGTAACATCAATGTTGATATTCAGCTTCCGCCTGACTTTCCGGAAAAATACAGAAGCGCAGTTATTGCATCTGCAAATCTTTGTACAGTTAAAAAACACTTAGCAAATCCACCCGCACTGGAAGTAACATCTTCAGTGAATGAAAATATTTTAGTAAACTAAAAATTATTTTATGGAAGCAAATGTAGGCGGTATAGATAAAATTTTAAGAATAGTTCTCGGCTTGGGTGTAATTCTCGTCGGATGGTTTGTATTTAACAGCTGGTGGGCTTTGGTCGGAGTTGTATTCTTACTTACAGGTTTATTTTCAAGATGCGCGTTGTATAAACTGTTTGGAATAAATACAAAGAAAAATTCTTAATTACTCATTCTTAAGAATAAGTAAATTATAAAAATCTAATATTAAATGATTGAAAATGTTGGCGGTATAGATAAAGTTTTAAAGATAATATTTGGTATTGGGATAATTTTAACCGGATGGCTTGTATTCGGAAGCTGGTGGGCAATGGCAGGAATTCTGCCTCTACTTTCAGGAATCTTTTCGAAGTGTATGATTTATAAATTATTCGGAATAAGTACAATTAAATCCAAAGCTTAAACTGAATTCTCACCGGCATTTCAGCCGGTGAAATTGGTTCAGGCATTTTCTTCTTTATCTAAAGTTGCCTGGTCACTATCCACAATTTTCTTGTCGATTTCATTTTCATCAATATATCTGTCCGTTTTCATTACATCTTCCATTGTTGTAGGATAATTATCATCTTCAAGATACCTGTCCGTTGTCATGTTTTCTTCCATAGTTTCATGAGATTTATCATCTGGCACCTTATGTTCAATAAAACGATCTGACTTCATATTATCCTCCATAGAATCAGGAGAATTTGTATCTTCAAAAATCCTGTCTGATTTCATTATATCTTCCATTGGCGGATTTTTCTTTTTTTCGTCCATAATAAATTTATTAAAATTTTAAATTAATTAATCTCCCTTGTCTTCTTCAAGGTCAGTGTGATTATCACCTCCAAGGCTGTAATAATTATTCTCTTCATCTTCATCGCCGATTTTTTCAAGGTCATCATCAAGTTCTGATCCGGGTACATCAAGATCGCTGCCGGAAACATCTTCGTTAAAATCTTTTGCATTTCTTTCGTTAGGCTTTAGGTTTGGTTCTTTTCCCGATGTTAAATCGTCAGGATTGAGCTCATCTTCCTCTTTAAATTGTTTATAGATATCTTCATCTTTAGGATAGGAAGGATAACCCGGTAATTCTTCACCTTCTGTTGTTACTGCTTTATTCTTTTCGTTTTTCATAGTCATTAAAATTAGTTTTAGAAATAGTTGTTAATTATATTTTATGTGTTAAGCAGTTTTTGCCTTTGCGTCAATTTTTTTATCTTCAAGTTTTTTAGGATCATCCTTTTTTTCCTTAGCCTTTTTTCTCATTATTTTCATAAAGCCGCTTTCTTTTTTAGGCATAGTATCTCCCAATAAAAATCCAAATGGTGCCAGGGAATCTACTCGATCAAAAATTACTTTTAATAAACCGGTGAGCGGAATAGATAAAAACATACCTGCTATTCCCCATAAGGCTCCTCCTACTAAAACAACAATAACTGAAAAAAGTGCGTTTATTCTTACCCGAGAGGCAACTATAACAGGCATTAAATAATTATTATCTATGAACTGCACTAACAGATAAACTCCGAGCACTAGTAAGGCAGTTGTAGGAGATTTTGTAGCAAGAGCCAGCAGCATAGGTATAGCGGTTGCAATGATTCCTCCCAAATAGGGGATTATATTTAAAATTCCGCCAATGAGTCCAATGAGAATTGCATAATCTACTCCTAGTATAAAAAGACCCAAAGCATTCAAGGCTGAAACTATTGCGGCTTCCAGAAGAAGCCCGCTTAGATAACTTTGGACAAGCAGCCTGGTTTCAACTAATACTTCTCCCACCGAATCTTTATTTTCAGCAGGTGATAGTTTTGAAATAAACTCAAGTAGTAAAGGCTTGTAATACAAAAACATAAAAATATAAACCGGCAGCAAAGTGAAAACCAGAACAACATCTGTGAACGTGCTTAAAGTTTGTCCTATGAGGCCGGAAGAACTGGCGCTGAGTTCAGTTTTACCTTTTGCGATCCAGCCGTTTATAGTCTTTTGATCAACGTTGAAAGTTTTTGAAACAAAATCTATTGTTTGTGACAGCAGCATATTAAACTCCGATTTCAGCTGCGGGAGAACTTCTCCGAAGCTTACCATCTGCGCAGATATAAAATAAACCAGTGCAAGTAAAGCTATAGTCGTAACGAGAAGGACAATCGTTATCGCCAGAATTTTATTTACTCTTTTTCCGAGCAGATAATTTACTGCGGGATTCATAAGTATGGCAAGTATCAGTGAATAAATTAGCGGGAGAATAATTGCTTGCCCTATATATAAAACAAAAAAAAGAGCTATTATTCCCAGAATAATCTGTGATATTTTGAGATAAAAAGGAATTTGTAACGGTTTATTCATAACTGTATTTACTCCAATTTTTATACCGTTAATTGAAATTGTTATCTTTGTTTATGTGTAATAATTAATTGTATATATTGTTTCGCTGAATATCTGTATGTCTGATAGGACAATAACAGACAGAAGTGTCATAACAATCAATGAGAGTAAAATAAAAAAATGCTATTCATTACCTTTTAAAATCATAAATTTATTTTGTATTTTAGTTATAATTCTAATCTCTATGAAAACTAACCCCTTTGACTGAACCGGAACTTATACAAGGTCTTCTTGATAAAAAAGAAGAGGCTTTTCGATTTTTGATTGAGTGCTACGGGGACCGTGTTCATAATACAATCCTTTCCATAATACAAAATAAAGAAGATACAGAAGATCTAACTCAGGAAGTCTTTGTTGAAATTTATAATTCAATTTCGAAGTTCAAGGGTGAATCACAATTATACACATGGGTTTATAGAATTGCTACATCGAAGGCACTGGACCTGCTAAGAAAACGCAAAGCTAAAAAGCGTTTTGCATTCATCACTTCAATTTTTTCCAACGAAGAAGATGAGATGGAAATAGGGGACTTCAATCATCCCGGAATTATTATTGAAAATAAAGAGCGTGCAAAAATATTATTCGATGCGATGAATAAATTATCAGATAATCAGAAAGCGGCATTTACATTAAGCCAGATTGAAAACCTCAGTTATAAAGAAATTGCGGAGGCAATGAAGTTATCAGTTTCATCCGTCGAGTCACTGATTTTCCGGGCTAAAAGTAATCTAAAAAAAATATTAGAAGATTATTACAGCAGTGAATAACTGCATAATTTTGTATTCTGATAAATGCACGCAAGTTTTTTAAATTTTATACATCTAAATATATAAGCAATGAAAAACAACAATAAAACAGAAAACAAAACCGAAGAGCAGATTAATCTGACAATGCAAAGTATAGTAGGAATGCATCGCGCGAAGGCAAATCCTTTTCTATACGAAAAAGTAATGTCACGGTTGAATCAGCAGCCTGTTCAGACTAATATCCCGGGATGGAATTACAATACAGGAATTAAGTATGCTTTGGTGATGTTGATTTTTATTGTGCTAAACGTTGCGACTATTCTGCAGATAACTACTGAAACGACTACAGTTAAAGCTACCGAAACAACTGAATCTTCTAAGAATAAAGATATAAATACTAAGAAGGAATCAAAAGGTTACTTTGACGATTTTATTAACAATGATAGTTATAATTTTTAATTTTTAGAACCAATGGAAACAATTTCAAAGAACAAGCTGCTGTTTACGATTATACTCGTACTTATACTCATTAATGTAGGCACACTTTCTTTTATGTGGTACGGAAGATTCAAGGGGCCGCATCCTCCGCCACCACCTCCGCCTCCTCCGGGAGATGAGAGACAGCATGGACCACCACCTGAAGCTAAGATGTATCTTAAAGAGCAGTTAAAGCTGACCGATTCTCAGATGGAAGCGATTGATAAAATCCGCGATTCTCATATTTCTCAGATTCATAAATTACGAGAAGAAACACATGAGCTCAAAGATAAACTTTTTTCAAATCTTTCAAATCCGGATATAGATTCGAATAAGCTTAAAGAAATTACTACACAAATCGGAAATAATGAAGCAAGAGTAGATTTAATTGCATTTGATAATTTCCGGGAGGTAAGAAAACTCTGTACAGATGAACAGAAAAAGAAATTTGACGAAATTATTTTAGATGTAATGAGAATGAATGCGCCGGAAGGAAGACCGGGCGGAGATAGAAGAGTACCTCCTCCTCCTGACGGAAGAAGGGGACCGCCACCTGAATACAAGCAGAGAGATGGCGACGGCCATGTAAATCCTCCCGGAATACCGGAACAAAAAGACAAAAAATAATTAAAAACATCAAAAAGGGAGCTAAAAACTCCCTTTTTGTTTTTAATTAGCACTCACAATTGGAAAAAAGAATTCCTTTGAAAAAAGAGGGTTTGACTCCAAAATTCATTGATTTTTTCCTCTCAAATTGGTTTATTTGAAGCATCACTCAGGAAAAATTCCAACATTTTTCCTACAAGTTTATAGGACAAAACAAATTTTATTTAATCTAATTAACCTCTAATGAAGAAACTATTACTTCTCGTAGTTTTTTTCGGTTTATCTTCCACTATCTTTTCCCAATGGTCAACCGACCCAAATATTAATAACTCAGTTTCGACAGCAAGCGGGAATCAGCAGAATGTTGCAACTTGCCCTGACGGAGCAGGCGGCTTAATAATGACATGGGTTGATGTACCAACTTCAAAAATCTATGCGCAAAGAGTTAATGCTTTCGGGCAGGCGCAATGGACTACCGGCGGTATTAATATCAGCGGAAATACAGGCGATCACTCTATGCCGTGTATAACATCCGATGCAGGCGGCGGCGCAATCATCGGCTGGAGAGATAGCAGAAACGGAAGCCATGATGTATATGCACAAAGAGTAAGAGTAGACGGATTATTAATGTGGGCAGCGGGCGGAGTTAGAGTTTCAGCAGTTCCTTATCCGAACATGACTCAATTAAGATGTATGGGTGCTGAAGCAGGTTATGCAATTTTCGGATGGCTAAATTCTGCAAGCGGATTATATTCACAAAAAGTAGATGCTACCGGATTAAGATTATGGGACGCAAATGATTTAAGAATTTCATTCTTTGGAACAAATTCATTTGATATGTGCAAAGATGCAGCAAAAGGGGTTTATTTTGCTTACTCAATGCCTGATACAACTGCTGACGGATGGGAAGAAGATATTTTCGCTCAGCATGTAACTCTAGGCGGAGATACACTATGGAATATTCACCACTGCATTAATCATGATACTTTAACACAATATCGTCCTTCGATGTGTGAAGACCAGGATTACGGTTTCATAGTTTCATGGGAAGATTTCAGACATGATTCACACAGCGATATTTATGCTCAGCGTGTAGATTCAGCCCGCAATAAATACTGGGGTTCACACGGAAAAGCTATCTGCACAACATCAGATAACCAGACACGACCATATTGTATTTCAGATGCACACAGTGGAGCACATATAGTATGGCTTGACGATAGAAGCCAGCCTGCTGCAGGTCATGGATTGTACGGACAAAATGTAAATCATAACGGACAAACCCAATGGACCAATAACGGAAAAAGAATTTCATACAGAGTTGACGGTACCGTAACTGCCGATGGCAGGTTTAATCCTCAGGTTGCTGCAGTTGATGCTCTCGGCGGATTAATTGCATGCTGGATTGGTTACAGCGATGACGGTTTAACAAATTACGGATTGCTTGCACAAAGAATAGATTATTACGGCAGCACAATGTGGAGCTCAAACGGTGTGTTTGTAACTACAACTGACTTAGTAAAAGGGCCCTCAATGGTGTTTGACGGCGGCATGAGCGGATGTAACGTTGCATGGGCTGACGGCAGAACATTCGGTTCGAGCGGATATGATATTTATGCTCAGCATATTAAATCAGGCTCTGACTTAGGAAACAGACCGTTATCAAATAATAATAATAATGTTTCTAAAGTCTCTACTGTAAAGCAAAATTATCCTAATCCTTTCAATCCTGTAACGAATATTTCATTTGATATTTCAACTCAGGGATTTGTGTCATTAAAAATTTATGATATGACAGGAAGAGAAGTCGCAGTGCTTGCAAACGGAGTTTATGCACCGGGGCAATACTCTGCAACATGGGATGCATCAAATTTTGCAACAGGCGCTTACTTGTATAAGTTTATTACAAATGAGAAAACCGAAATAAAAACAATGATGCTTGTAAAGTAATAAGTTAAAAGTATAAAGTAATAAGATTTTAAAGGGAGCTTATGGCTCCCTTTTTTTTAGCCCAGCTTAAATTTTTCCTATGAAAAAAATATTTTACATATTTATATTTATATTTT
>CALJIG010000091.1 GCA_937974175.1 uncultured Ignavibacteria bacterium | reverse complement strand
TTTATTTTAATCAAAAACTAATATCATCTTCACCGAATTACATATTTAAAAATTTTCCCGGAAGAGGGAGCTGATAACATCCCTGATTAAATAATCGGCTGAATCTGGGAGTAGTGGAATAGATAGCTGGGGTAATTGAAAAGAACTTCATTCAAAAATACATATTATTTTCATAATATCAAAATTGATAAACCATACCTAATTAGCATTTTATTTATAAAAAAAATTGAATTATAGTTTTTTAACTGAAATTAAAGTTTCTTTTTCACCAAATTGAAATACACTCTCTTTTTAAATATTTGAAAATGGAAAACAACGCAAGTAATAAAGTAAGACTGACACAAATGGTAACCTCTGCAGGATGTGCTGCAAAAATTTTTCCGTATATTTTATCCGATGCTCTTAAAGGAGTAACATGGCCAACAAATGAAAACGTTCTAGTCGGATTCGAAGGGAAAGATGATGCAGGAGTTTACAAAATTAATGATGAATTGGCATTGATACACACTACAGATTTCTTCACTCCCGTTGTTGATGACCCGTACACTTACGGACAAATTGCAGCAACCAATGCTCTTAGTGATGTCTATGCCATGGGCGGAACACCAATTAATGCTTTGAATATTTTAGCATTCCCCCAGAAGGAGGATATCAGCATAATTAAAGATATTTTATCCGGGGGTGCAGATAAAGCTAATGAAGCCAACTGTGTTATTATTGGCGGGCACTCAGTAGATATAACTAATATTTTATACGGTCTTGCAGTAACAGGTACTATCCATCCTAAAAATATAAAAGGCAATGACAGCGCTAAGCAGGGCGATGTTTTGATTTTAACAAAAGGGCTTGGAACAGGAGTACTCAATAACATGGTAAAGTTTTCTGAACTTGGTGAAAATATTTACAACGCACTGATATCTTCAATGACACGTCTCAATAAAAATGCCTCGGAATGCATGGTAAGAGCAACCGCGAATGCATGCACAGATGTAACCGGTTTTGGGCTGGCAGGACATGGAATGCAGCTTGCCAAAGCGAGTAAAATAAATTTAGTTATAGATGCTAACAAACTACCGGTACTTGAAGGAGCATTAAATGCTGTTGAAAACAATTTTCTTACCAGAGGCGATAAATCCAACAGAGAATACACGAAAGATTTTTATGCAGCAAAAGGAAATATAAATAAAACTATCGAGCATCTTATTTTTGATCCGCAAACATCCGGAGGGTTACTTATCTCTGTTCCGGAAAAGAATGCTGAAGCCTTACTTTCAGATATAAAAAATAACGGCGATGAAAAAGCAGCAATTATAGGACATGTTGATATACTAAATGAATATCCTCAAGGAACAATTATACTAGAATATTAATACTGATGATACCTGCAATCAGCTCTGACAAAGAGCTATTCGAATTTATAAGAAATGCTGATACCAATTCTGCCATTAATGAGAATATTTCACTTAAGGAAATATTTTCACATTATACTTTTCTTTCAATTGATATAAATGAAATATTAGAAAAAATTCGAACAGATAAAAATATTCTGCTCATTGATGCACGTAGTGAAAATGAATATAACGAGAGTACCCTTCCATGTGCAAAAAATTTTCCCGTATTAAATAATCTTGAGAGACATAATGTAGGACTGCTTTATAAAAAATACTCTCAAGGAGCAGCTATATGGCTGGCAACAGAATACGCCAACCCTAAGACCAACTTACTGGGAGAATTTTTAAAAAAAGAGGGAGGCGGGGAAAAAGAAATTATAGTTTTCTGCTGGCGCGGAGGAGGAAGGAGTAAATATCTTTCCAAAATGATTACCGATTTAGGCTATAAAGTAAAATTTTTGTCGGGCGGCCAGAAAGCATACAGAAAAAGAGTAAATGAATTTTTCTCTGACGAAAATCAAAAATTTAAACTTATAGAGTTAAGAGGGCAGACAGGTTCGGGAAAAACAGAACTTCTGAATGAGTTAAAAAAAGAATTACCTGTCATTGATTTGGAATTTGCTGCAAGGCATTATTCGAGTTTGTTCGGGAATATACCTTATGATATAAACAATTTTCCACGGGTAAAAAATCAGACTGCATTTGAGAATTCATTATTCGAACAATTCGCAAAATATGATTTAAACAACCTACCTCTATTTATAATAGAAAGTGAAAGCAAACGCGTAGGCAATTTTGAAATCCCGAAAAATCTTTTTAATGCTATAGAAAATTCACCATGTATTGAAATCGAATCCTCATTTGAGAACAGAATAAAGAGAATTGTTAAAGATTATTTTGGCGAGGATAACCGCGGGCTTGTGCCGATGAAAAAAATCCTTACAGATAAAGAAAAATTTTTTAAGGCTCAGCTTAGCACAGAAGTTTACGACAGATTAATGGACTATTTACAAAATGCAGAAGTAAGTAAATTTACGGCTGAAATGATGAAACTTTATTACGATATAAGATATAAAGTGAAACCTAAGGAACCGGCTGCTAAAATTAGTTTTGAGGAAATAGATAAAACAAAAAAACAAATTATCAATATTTATAAAAGTTTACAATAAAAGGTTTAAGTGGATATATTTACAATCGTTCTTACAATTCTTGGCTTATGCCTGTTTGAAATTATAAGCAGTGTCGATAATGCTATAATTAATGCTGAAGTTTTATCGACGATGTCTGAAAAGGCTAAAAGATGGTTCTTATTCTGGGGAATTCTTTTCGCTGTTTTCCTTGTACGTGGAATGCTTCCGATGGCTATCATTTATTTCACTGTCCCTGACCTGGGCTTATGGGGCTCAATAACTGCTGCATTCAGCAGTGACCCGAGTGTTCATAAGGCAGTTGATGACGCTTCACCCGTTTTGCTTATGGGCGGCGGTACATTCCTAGTATTTCTGTTTCTCTATTGGCTGTTTCTCGAACAGAAACATTATGCCTTTAAGATTGAAAAGTTCTTTGTAAAGCATGGAATTTGGTTTTATGCACTTGCTTCTGTTTTACTTTCAGGACTTATCTGGTTCTCTGTGAAAACAAATCCTATAATGTGTTTCGGTGCGGCGCTTGGCGCTTCGGCATTTTTTATAACATCAGGTTTTAAAACCAATGCTGAAGAGCAGGAAAAGAAACTGATGAAAAAAGGAATGTCGGATATCAGCAAAATTATTTATCTCGAGCTTATCGATGCAACGTTTTCTATTGACGGAGTGCTTGGAGCATTTGCTTTTACTTTATCGGTTCCTCTTATCCTTGCTGGTAACGGACTTGGAGCAGTAGTATTAAGACAATTGACAGTCGGTAATATAGACAGAATTAAGCAGTACTTGTACTTAAAGAATGGCGCTCTGTACTCTGTATTCTTCCTGGGAATAATTATGATTGTCGATAGCTTTCGTATTCATATTCCTGAATGGGTTTCTCCTGCAATTACATTTTTAATTGTAGGTTACTTCTTCTACCGCTCACGAAAAGAGATTGTTAGAAAAGAAAAATTAGAAAAAAAGAAAGGGGCTTAAAGCCCCTTTTGTTTTTGTATTAAAAATAAATTTTATTTTACCAATATCATCCGTTTTGTCTGTACAAAATCTTTCGTACCTGATGAAGCATTAATTGAATAGAAATAAACTCCGCTGGAAAAATTTGTTGCATTAAACTTCACTGAATTATAACCTGCTTTAAATTCAGTATTCAATACTTCAGTCATTAATCTTCCTGTAACATCATAAATCAATAGGTTTACTTTAGAGTCCACAGGCAGATCAAAATTAATTGTAGTAGATGGATTAAACGGATTTGGATAATTTTGCATCAAAGCAAACTCAGTTGGTATACCGACATTCACTTCATTCGATAAATTATAATATTTAAAATTTCCATTATAATCTATTTGTTTTAAGCGGTAGTGATATTTACCGGTATTCACATTTCTGTCTTCAAATGAATAATTATTTATCTGATTTGAATTCCCGTTTCCGGCGATAAAAGATAAAGTACTCCAAACATAATTTTCATTTGCTCTCTGCACTTCAAATCCTTTATTATTAATTTCAGAAATCGTGCTCCAGTTCAATTTAACATTATTTCTATCAGCAGTTGATGTAAAATTACTCAGCTCCACAGGAAGCGGAGTATCACTTTGTAAAGAAACTTTGAAAGTTGATTTTGACGGGTCATTTGTAGCTATATCCATCATTGCATTTTCTACTCCGTCTAACTGAATCTCATTTCCGCGCGGAGGTTTTGCTAAAGGATTACATCTCACTCTGAATAATCCGCTGTCATTTGGAGCAATTGCTCCCGGCAGCGATGAAAGCAAACTATACTTTGAAGCATAGGTGCCAGAAAACGATGCTCCTGAAACAATCAGATTAGCATTTCCTTTATTCTTTAAATAAAAATCTACCGTATCTACAAAATCAGTTGTGCCAAAGTTCATTGTAGAATCTGCGGGGGAATCTAATTTTGCGCTCGGGCTTGTAGTTCCTGTAGATTTATACAGTGTAATAAAAATACTGTCAGCCGTTCCCGTATAGACGTTAAATGAATTGAAATATAAAATATTCCAGTTTCCGCCTGCATCTAATCCGTTATAACCTCTGAAAAAATAATCCGGCTTATAAAATCCGTTTGTGAACGGATCGCTTCCCTGCGACCAGAATTGTGAAGCAGAATCAACAGCCGTTGCGTTTGTAATTCCTGTTGTAAAAGCAAGTGGTCCGTTGTTTGCGAAGATGCATTTCCTATTAAAAGAAGAATTCGAGTTAGGATTTACAAGAATCAACTTATAAACAACATTTGCCTGATGCTGTACATGAAGCCTTACTTTAGTTTTTAAAATTTTAAACGAAGAAAATGTTACGTTAGACGAAGTTGCCGTTCCTGAACTTGGCAATGAAAACGATGGGACCTTTTGCGTAACGCTTTCCAAACTTGCTACTGCATAATAACATAAATTTGTTGTATCGGGTGCATGTATAGGGAATAACGATGTGTTCCCGGTATTATCTTTTGCTTTGATATAATATTGAACCTGTGTTTCCCAGCCTTGACCTGGAATCCTGAAAGTATACGTATCACCAGTTTTTGTAATAAAATTTACTGAGTCAAAAGAAGTCCAGCCTGCATTATTTTTATTTGTTCTGTAAACTACTTTTGGTTTTGTAATTGCTGTATCCAATGTTGACCCATCATGGTCAATTACTTCTGCTGTAAACTGAGTAGGATAAGTTGAAGAATGAGATTCTACAGCAAGGTGATTAATTGTCGGAGGAGTAACATCCGTACCTGCTGCTAATCTAACTGAGTTAAAAGCATTCAACCTTCCGTAAGCCATATAGCTGCTCCATTTACCATAAGTTTTTGTAACCGCATAATCTATATTCTCTATTTTGTCGCAGCCTCTTAAAAGATTTCCAATTACCTGCGTTCCGGTTTGAGATGTATTGATTGACAAGACTAAAGCTGCAACCCCGGCTGCATTCGCGCAAGATGCCGATGTTCCTCCGAACACCATACTATAATTTCCGGCAACACCAGCAGAATCATTATCCCCGCCGGTACTTTGAATATCTACTGTAGGAACGATCGATGGAGCAACGCAGTCAACATCACCGTTTCCATCCTCTCCATAGTTCCCTCCTATCCTGAATTGATTTCCTGTTCCCGGTGATTTCATCTGGTCGTATGGAGTTGATGAACCTACGCTGACTACATTTGAAAGATAAGATGGATAACTCGGAGCATTTTTGCCATCGTTACCTGAACCAAAAAGTATGATACATCCAAGTCCGCCTCTGCCGTTCACTGCGCAATTATTAATTGCAGCAGTCAAAGTGCTGTTTACTGTGGCAGTCCAGCTGCAGCTGATAACATGCAAACCTGCAGTTGTTGCAGAATCAAATGCTCTCGATTGAATTACTGATGAAGTTGTCCCCGAACTTGTATAAATTTTATACGACCTTATTTTACATCCGCCGGCAATTCCTGCAACACCAAGATTATTATTTGTTACAGCGCCGATTATTCCTGCGCAATTCGTTCCATGCCCGAAAGAAAGTGAATCTAGTGGAACACCGTAACTGTTTGTTACCGCATCATAACCTGTTAAAACATTCCCTGCAAAATCAGGATGGGTGGAATCAATACCGGAATCAAACACTCCTATTTCCACCGAAGCAGAACCTAATGTATAATCCCATGCCTCCGGAACATTCATATCAGAGCCTTGTAAGCCGTTGAATGTTGTAACGTCACCATTTGAAGAAGAGCTGCTTCTTACAGTCTGTCCGGTATTATTCAGATTCCATTGACCGCCAAAACGTGTATCATTCGGAGTGAAGCATAAATTATTTCCTTCAGGATAAATATAATTTGGTTCGCAATACTCGAATAAACCCGATTGAAAATACTCATCGGATAGTTGAATAGAAGTTTTCGAAATACCGTTTTTTGTTTTCAAATAAAACCCTCTATTGTCTCTTATGTTTCCTAATATATCGATTCCATTTTTTTCATTTAAAAAATCAAGCTTGGACTTATCAAAATTATTCTTCAATCTCACTATAAATTCGTCTGCGCAAACTACAGTAATATCGGAAGAAGAGCCGTGATATACAGGTGATGCAAACTTTATTAAATCATTTCGTGAGGAAAATTTTGCGAGTGCGCTTCGCATTTTAAGCTCACTCCCTGTTCCTTTGAAATTAATTGTATAAATATTACTTATTGCCTCTTTAACTTCATCATCTTTGCTTACCAGATTTTTTAATTCATTTTCTACATACATTCTTGAACTTCCGTATTGATTTAAAACAACAACGAGCTTATCGTTTCTTTCTTTTAAATCAAAGGTTCTTTGTGCTGAAACTGAATTGTATGCAATTAGAGGATTAGCAAGGAGAAGCGATACAAATAATATGAAAAGATATTTCATAAGCGATTAGTTTAATATTGAAGAAATTAAATATAAAAGGAATAGGTAAAAGAAGAAATTATATTTGGGAGATAAAAAAAATCCGGCAGACAATTAAGCCTGCCGGATTGGAATGAAAAGTTTGTTATGATTACTTAATCAACATCATTTTCAATGTCTTTACAAAATTTTGGTTTCCACCATCTGCATTGATTTGGTAGAAATAAACACCGCTTGAAAGACTTGAAGCGTTAAAGTTTACTGTGTAGTAACCTGCAACCTGTACCTGATTTACAAGTGAAGCAACTTCTCTACCTGTAACATCAAATATTTTAATTGCAACTTTACTATCGAACGGAATATCATAACTTATCTTTGTTGCAGGATTGAATGGGTTCGGATAATTCTGAGCAAGCTCAAATTTATTCGGAACACCAACACTTACTAATCCTGATAATTGATAATATTTGTAGTTACCATTGAAATCAATTTGTTTCAATCTGTAGCCATATGTTCCTTTTGCTAAACCGGCATCTTTAAATGTATATGACATTTCTGAATTTGTAGTACCGTTACCTGAAACAAAACCAACTTTAGACCAGTTAGTTGTTCCATTTACAGCTCTTTCAATTTCAAAACCTGAATTGTTTAACTCAGATACTGTTCTCCAGTTTAATGTAACTTCGTTTCTAACTGAATTTGCTGTGAAAGAGGATAACTCAACCGGTACTAAACCACCGTTATTGTTAATGAAACTTGCAATCACGTCGAAAATTTCTATCGGTGAATCAAGTGTTGCTGCTTTCGTTCTATAGTTTGCATAAACATTTGTACCATAGAATACATTGTAATTAGCACCAATGTAATAAACTGCGGCAGATGAATCACCTGTAGTAGTTGTTAATGGTAAAAATGCTGCTGCACCGCCGTACCATGTTGCAGCTTGTACCATATCAGGGAATGGATCTGCAACTGAGTCACCTGAAATACCTTCGAATGGTGAACCGGGTGCACCGTAGATTTTGCCGCCGGATCCCACAACAGAAGTTCCCCAATCATCGGCAACATAAGTTGCACGTAAATATTGTCTGTAGAATAATGTATCAGCGGCTGTTGCTGCTACATTACGGATAGGATCATTATTGTATCCTAAATCATTACCAAATATTGCTAAAGATTTTTTATTAGGAGCTGTTGAATTATCCAAGAAAGCTTTTAATGAATCTCTTACAACTGCCGTCCAGGTTCCGGATGAAGCCAACAAATAATAAACACTTCTCCATGCTCTGAATGAGTTTGTAAAAGTTGCACCGTCAACAACATCAAACATTCCTGTGTAACCGCCATTATTTAACTGATTTGTTAGAGAATCGCGGCTTGCTGCATCTGTATAAAGCAAGCATACATTTTTCGCAATTACAGGTGTAAATGATTTTGTAAGCTTATCGTTTGTATTGCTTTGGTCTCCGCCTAATTCAGTTGAATCTGCAATTGTATAAGCAGTTCCTGATACAAATCCGGTGAAATCAGGGAAAGTTGTTACAGCTGTTCCGTTAGAAGCAAGATTTGAAATAGAAACAGAATTATTATATACCAATGCATTTGTATTATCATAAATTTTTCTTACAACATTGAAAGAATTTGTAGATAAGCCATAATTTGACACAGAACCCGTCATTGGGATTGCTGTTGTTGTCGAAGCATAGTAAGTTGTTCCGCTTTGGTCAACTGCTGAAGTACCAACATCGTTATTTAGGGCAAACTTCGGCTCAATCATAAATCTGAATGCATTAGCCGGAGAAAAATCTACCCATGAAGTACCGCCTGTAGGACTTGTATAATAGAATGTACTGTCTCTTATTGGAGATTCAGATTGATATGAAAAACTTACGTTCACAATACCTGTTTGTCTTACACCGACAAAGAAATCACCACTAACTGATACAGGAGGGTCAACTAAAACTGTATAAGCACCTGCTGCAGAAGTTAATGACGATGATGTGTATAAATTTGTTCCGGGTGTTCCGCCTGGTCCTGTAGCATCCCAAATACCTACCTGGAATGGCTGACCGCCGGTTGAAAAGTTAACATCTATTTGATTGATTGAATTTGGAGAATTAGTTTTAAATCTTGCAACAAAGTCACCTGATGCTCCTGTAAATCCTACACCACCATCAGGAGTAAACTTTTGTCCGTATCCATAAGTATTTGAATTAATCCTGGTAATTTTTGCGCTCCTATTATTTGATATAACATCTTCCCCCGGCTGCTGAGCAATATCCACAATAATAGAATCATTTTCACTTAACGTAGGTGTAAAGTCATTAAAGAAAACTTCCTGAGATGTATTGGAGGCTAATCCCGTTACTGTTGCAACATTAGAATATCTGACTGTACCTGTTGCAGAATCTTTTATTGAAATATTTACATCAAAAGTAATTGGAGATGCTGAATTATTTTTTACTAAAGTAGATATATTAAAAGGAACACCGAATGGTCTTGGTACTTTACCATAAGTATAAGTTTGAGTAATTGCAACTACGTCATTTAATGCATTACCAAACCTTGTTTCAGGTCTGAATGTTGTAGTTGCACCAGTTTGACCATTTGTTGGAGTAACAGCATTTGACTGATAAGTTAACATTACATTACCTGTCAAAGCAGTTGAACAATATACAGTAGGATTTCCCGTTGCTAATGTCGGGTCTAAAGTTGTATAAACAAAGATTACTAATACTCCATTTCCCGGTGTGGGGGTAAATGTTGAAGTTCCGGTACCGCCCACTGGAACATCAATATAGAAAGCTGTGGACTGCGCTGGAATACTGATTGTACCTTCAATAATTTTGGTATAACCTGTAGTACCATTTGTATCTATAAAAGTACTTCCCATTGTAAGAGCAGTTGCTGATGTATCTTTTACATAAACTATTAATCTGCCTGTTGTACCAACTGATTGTGTTACACCGCTGGCAACGTTCCAAGTCCAGCCAATCGAAGTTAGGGCATTTGCACCAAAACCTGAAGTAGTCATTTCATTAGCTGAAATAAGATATTTACCATTAATGAATCTTCTTGAACCTTGCGGCGCTCTACCGTTACCTGAAGTTGAACCATTTGATGGTAAAACTGTTACATTCATGGCATCTAAATTTGAGCCGTTATTATTAGTTGGTGTGAGCTTGGGTGCATTGCCAAGACTCATAGGTGTAATTTTTACAGGAATATTTTGAGAAAAAGATGTTCCCGTAAAAACGCACAACATTAATATTACGAAAAAAAGTGTGTATTTTTTTTCCATAGGTTTGTTTATTTAGGTTAAATTTCGTTTAATAATTATTAGAATAAAATTAAAAGAAATCCTAACAAAAACCTAACATTTTTGAAGGTTTTCAATATAAATGAAAAAACCTTGCAGTCCAAATGAAAACAAGGTTTTAGATAAGAAGTATTTTATTTTTAATCAGAATTTAGCCGTTTAATCCCTTTTTTCTGCCGTCAAGAATTTTTAAAAATGATCTGCCGCGAACTTCTTCCAAAGTCAATCCGGTTTTTGCAATCTCGTCTTCGCTTATTGCCCCGCAATTTAATGCTCTTAAAAAATAATTTAATAAACCCTGACCCGTTGCGGCATCATCAAAAATATCTCCAACGAGTGTTGCCTGCGCAGCTTTCTCAATAAAGTTTTTTAATCTGATTGAAGCCGAATCAAGCCCATCTAAGAAAAATTTATAACACGCTGCATATCGTATCGGTAATTGCGCCGGATGCAAATCCCATCCCTGATAAAATCCCTGATTCAATGAATGCATAATATGGTCGTAGCCAAGCTTCCATGCTTTGTTTACCGTATCGATATTTTCCTGTCTTTGCTCTTCAGAAATTTCTCCTCTGTGGGGACCGACAGGCATTACATTTGTTGCGCCATCAGATAGCCAAACACCCGTTCCTGCCAGTGAAACTTTCATAACATGCCTTGCGAAATCACATACAGTGTGATCCATTGCCTGTAGCCTTGCAGTAATATCCATCGATGCTGTATAATCATAAACACCAAAATGCGCCGCTTTGCATCTGCCTTTGCACGCTTTTACAAATCCAAGCAACGCAGCTTTACCGTCCGCACCAAAAATAGATTGCGGTGTTTCTACCATCAGTTCCATTTTTATTTTTCCTTTTCTCATCTTCAATTTCTTTTCTAGAATTTCCAATGCTTCGATGAACGCTTCAACTTGTTTTTCATGGGTAATTTTGGGAAGTGTAACCACAAAATTTTCCGGCAGCTCTCCGCCTGAAAGATTTGCCAATGTTGAGATATAAATATCAAGAGTTCTTAATGCTCTGTATTTTAATTCATCAGATAAAGTTTTTATTCTTATACCTATGAAAGGAGAGAGAGTATTTTCCTGCATTCCCTTCCATGTTTCATTTGCACAGTTCACAGCAGTTTCATCTTCTTCAGCATCGGGACGGATTCCGAAGCCGTCTTCAAAATCTATTCTGAAATCTTCCACTCCTTCCCGTCCAAGTTTCTCTTCGATTTTATTATAAATTATTTCATTAAGTTCATCTTTCTGTTTCCAGCCGAGTATATTCGCAAGTACATGTGCATTTGGAATGAATTCTCTGAATGCTTTTAATCCAAGTTCACCTATTCTTACAGTCGTATTGGATTTAAAAAGCTGCGCTCCGCCGTAAACTGTTGTAACAGGCTGCCGTTCAATCGACTCTCCGGGATATATTTTTTTATATTCTTTATTCCCTTTGGAAATTGTTTTAAAAACATCTTCCAGACTTTTTTCCGATAAACTTAATTTCATATTCTTCTATTAAAAATTTAAATTTGTTTTAACTTCCTCTATAGGTTGAAAAACCGTAAGGACTTAAAAGCAGCGGCACGTGATAATGCATATCTGAATCTACCCTGAAAATAACTTCTACCACAGGATAAAATGAATCTATCCCTTCTCTCTCAAAATACTCACCGGTATTAAAAATTAATTTATATGTACCGTGCTCCATTTTTATATCATCGGCTAATAAATTTTTTATTCTGCCATCTGCATCGGTTTTTCCTTCAGCAAGATCTACCCACTGAAATTCATTTTGCAAAAATTTTAATATAGCAGGAACATCCTTTGCAGGCATGCCTATAGATATATCTAAAATGTGAGTTGTTAACTGACTCAAAATAATTTCTCCAGTCTTAATTTTGTAATTTTGTTTTGTTCCCCCATTGCAATTTTTAGTTCTTCTTCGTAATTATTTTTTATTCTTTTTTTTATAAGCCCGAGCATTTCATCAGCAGTTTTACCTGTGGCACAGACAATAAATATAAACCCAAAATCTTTTTCATACCATTCATTATATTTTTTAAGCTCAGTAAGTGTTTCCGTTGAAGCTGCACTCACCGATGATTGTTCCTTCGTAGTAAAATCTTTTGTGCTGCCAAATTTCTTTTCAAGCGATGCTAAATCACCAATTTTCGGATGCTGCTTAAATGCCTCAAGCCAGTCTTTTCTGTTAAGACTAAACCACACTTCCTCTGCTTTCTCGAACATTTTTTCTTTGCTCTCAAAAGGAAAGTGCAGAGCAAATTCATTCACCCAGTTTACACTCCCGCAGCAATTATATAAATTTTCTTTTAATTCTTTTTTATTCATTTAGATAATACTCCGTAAATTCTCAATCTGCTTACTCCCCCATCAGGAAAAATATTCAGTTTTACATGGGTAAAAACTTCTTTACTTACGATTTCCTCTTCAAAAAAATGCTCAGTATCTGCCTGCAGTTTTACTTTAGGCAAAATTTCTTTCCATGTAATCATAGTATCAGTTACTCTGTAATCTTCAAGATGCGGAAGATTCACTCCTTCAATTGAACAAGTATCAGGGAAATTACCTTTGAAGTGCGCAGTATCAACCATTATTTTTTGAATGCTGCCCGGCTCTGCCAATTTTAATATACACCAGTCATATCCCGGGATTCTCTTTCGCTTCGTTTCCCATCCGTCACCCATATACATACTTTTTGTAGGTGAATTTAAATTATCCTTCGAGCCGAAATACATATCGTTGCAGATGATAACTTTGCCGCCGTTTACAAGTCCTGCTAAGTCAATTTGTTCACCGTTATAATTCTCTTTCCATTTTTTATAAACATCTCCATAAACTCTGAGACGGGCAACACCGCCGTCAGGGAAAATATTTAATCTTAAGTGAGTGAAGTAATCTAAATTATTTATTGTCGAAAATAAATTTTGCGAGCCCGGATTTAAAGAAGCCTTCGGGACAATTTCCGTCCATTCCATTTTTTCTTTATATAAAGAATCTTCATCTGCTCCGTCTTCCAGCTTAGCTCCCCAAACCGATGCATATGGCGGATGATTGCCGGTAAAAAATGCTGTATCGATATCCACTCCCTTTACATAGCCCGGAATACCAAGGCGGATAACAGCCCAGTCATAGCCTTCAGTTCTTTTGCGTCGTGATTCCCAGCCGTCCATCCATTTGCCGTGGTCTGTATATTCATCGGGTAAAAAAATTGCAGGCTTTACTTTTAAAAGATTTTCTTTCTCTGCGAAAAAATCGTCTGTGCAGTATAAAACTTTTCCGTTTACTTTTTCTGATGCAAGTTCTGTCAATCCTGCAAATGCTGAAGATGTAGTTATATTCATTAATTAATTCTTAAAATTATTTTACCTTTTGGTTCAGTCGAAAATTTTCCTTGGTTATAAATCTTTTCTCCATTCAGGAAAACCGTATGGACTTTTCCAATTAGCTTTTCATGGTGGTATGCTGAAATTTTATTTTTGTGATGCAGAGAATCCGGTTCAACTATAAAGCTTTCTTCAGGATTAAAAATTGTAAAATCTGCATACTTACCTTCTTCAATTGTACCTATATATTTATCTAATCCAACTAACTTTGCTGTGTTCCTGCTCATCCATTTTGATACCTTTTCTATGCCTATTGCTCTTTCTTTTGCTTTCGTCCATACAGCAGGAAATGAAACCTGAAGCGAAGCAATTCCTCCCCATGCATCGGAGAAAATTTTTGCTTTCAAATCATATGTGCATGGCGAGTGGTCGCTTGCAATCATATCAATCGTTCCGTCTTCAAGCGCTTCCCAAAGCCTCTCATTATTCCCTTTGCTTCTTATAGGCGGAGTGCATTTAAATCTTGCATCATCTTGCGGAATATCCTCTGCATTAAAATATAAATAATGCGGACAGGTTTCTACTGTTAAGTTTAAGCCTTCACTCTTTGCATTTCTTATCTGCATCAACGAATCAGAGGATGATAAATGGACTATATGAATGTGTGTATTAAATTCTCTGCAGAGCTTTATTAAAATCTTAATTGCCTCATCTTCCATTTCATGAGGCCGGTACTTTACAAAATCTGAGAAAGAATTAGCAACGCCTTTCTCACTATCGGTAAGAACTTCTGCATGCACAAGCAGCGGCAAATCAAAATCTTTCATTATACTCAATACATTTCTTAAGTCACTTTCACTTACATACTTAAATTCATCAAGTCCCGAATCTATCATAAATGATTTTATTCCCAGCACTCCCGAGCCGCATAGTTCTTTCAGTTCATGTATATTATCACTGACTGCCCCGCCATAGAATCCGCAATCAACCCACAGCTTCCCTTTTGCTGCTTCAAGTTTTATATTAAAATTTTTCTTAGAAGTTGTAACGGGTGAACTGTTCAGCGGCATATCAACAAGAGTTGTTATTCCTCCTGCAGCGGCTGACTTTGTTGCAGTTTCAAATCCTTCCCATTCCGTTCTTCCCGGTTCATTAATATGAACGTGAGTATCAACAATCCCCGGCATTATTACAAGTTCACCGAAGTCTTCTGCTTCTTCACTAAAATTTTTTACACCTGTAACCTTACCTTTATCAATAAAAATTGATGCGGGAATAAGTTCACCTTTTATTAAAACTCTTTTACTTTTTATTGAATACATGAATTTCAATTTACGAATAACTAAACTTTTTTGTAAGAGAATAAAACTTTAGTATACATATTTATATCGGACTAATATAATCCAATATTTACAAAAAAGGATTACTATAAAAGTTTACAAACGCTATATTACAAAACTTAGACAGAAAATTTAAATCTTAACATGAAAATAGAATTAATTCAAAGCAACTACGGAAAATCTAAAGTCCGTGTCACTAAAGTAAAACGTGACGGCGAGTACCATGACATGAAAGAGTTTCTTGTAAACGTTCAGCTTGAAGGCAATTTTGATACTGTCCACTCTGACGGAGATAATACCGGACTTCTATCCACAGATGCTATGAAAAACACAGTCTATGCTCTCGCTAAAGATCATCCCATTAACTCAATCGAAGAGTTTGCCCTTTTTTTATCAGACCACTATTTAAAAAATAACGATAATGTTGACCATGTATCTGTTGAAATCATTCAATCGATATGGAACAGAATTTCAGTAAACGGCGAGCCGCATAATCACTCATTCGTTAGCGGAGGAAATGAAAAGCGTACATGCCTTGTTGAAAGAACTGCCGATGATGTCTATGTCAGCTCGGGAATTCTCGATTTACTAATAATGAAAACTACCGGTTCTGAATTCTGGGGATTTAAAAGAGAGCAGTATACAACTCTGCCTGAAACCAGGGACAGAATTTTTGAAACAAGCGTTAAGGCGACATGGGACTATGTTCGCGATGAAGATATAGACTATAATTCAAATTACAATAAGGCACGTCAAACAATATTGGAAGTTTTTGCAAATCATCAGAGCTTATCTGTTCAGCATACTATTTATGAAATAGGGAAAGTCCTGCTTGAAAGCTGTGATGATATAGATGAAATTGCCTTCTCTATGCCTAACAAACATTGTTTATTAATAAACCTTGGAGTGTTCGGTATGGAAAATAAGAATGAGATTTTTGTTCCGACTGACGAACCCCACGGTTTAATTGAAGCTGTGATTGGCAGAGAGATACTGGATGATGATGAGTTATGAGTTATGAGTTATGAGTTATGAGTTATGAGTTATGAGTTATG
>CALJIG010000090.1 GCA_937974175.1 uncultured Ignavibacteria bacterium | reverse complement strand
CATAAAATTAATAAGCGAACGTTCAAGCGTAGCACCTTTGCCTTTATACAAAGGAAATCCGCTGCCCGTTATTTTAGCGCCCCGCTCGAAATCGAGTATGTCGAGTTTTTTAGTAAGTTCGATATGGTCTTTTACTTTGAACGGAAAGGTTTTCTTTTCGCCTGATACGCGGACTTCAACGTTTTCATCAGCAGACTTGCCGAGCGGTACTCCTTCGGCAGGAAGCGCGGGAATGTAGTAAAGAAGCTCTTCGACCTCTTCTTCAATCGCACGCAGTTCCGCATCGAGGTTCTTGATTTCATCGGAGACCTTTTTCATCTCGGCAATCTTTTCCGATGCGTTATCTTTAGACTTTTTCATAACTCCGATTTCATCGGAGACTTTATTGCGAAGCTCTTTCAGCGTCTCGGATTTCTTAATAACCTCGAGCCGCTTTGCGTCTGCAGACTGAACCTTTTCTATTACTGCTGGGTCTTCGTTTCTGAGTGAAAGCTTCTCTTTTACAAGTACGGGGTTTTCTCTTATTAATTTTATATCAAGCATATTTAAGTGTAAGTTTAATTTCTTAAGTTGTGTTTAAAAAGTTCGAGTGATTCAACTGTGTTCATCGGTTTAAACAGAAGTTCTGTTTCTGCTTTTAGCGTCACGAGTCCCGAGTTAAGCGGACGCGGAGCGGGCTGATTGAGCGATGCTGTTTTGATTTTGGTTATTAGTGATTTATCGAAACCGAATATATCACAAAGTTTAAGAGTAAAATCATAACGCGACTCTATGTCTTTTCCTGCAACATTCCATACACCCGTTTTTTCCTGCTCTATGATTTTAAGCAGTCCGTACGCAAGGTTGTCAACTATTGTCGAATTGCCTATCTGGTCATCAACTATATTAATCTTTTCCTTAGCGGAAAGTTTATTCACGAGCCACACTGCAAAGTTCGGTTTGACATTTTTACCGACCCCAAAAAGAACCATCGTTCTTGCGACGGCGTGTGTTATACCGCTTGCAACGATTGCATTTTCTGCAGCGTGTTTTGATTTACCGTAGAATGAAATTGGATTAGGTGTAGAATCTTCGTAGTAAGGACCCGATTTCCCGTCGAAGATATAATCAGTAGAAATATGAACGAGCTTTATGCCGTGAGGTCTTGCTGCTATGATAAGGTTTTTAACCGCGTCAACGTTCAGTTTCCAGCACGCCTCTCTTTCGGTCTCGCACTTATCGACGTCCGTAAAAGCTGCACAGTTCAGAATAACGTCGGGTTTGTATTCAGCGACAGCGGCTTTAACGTCTTCCTTTGAACAAATATCAAGCGGGCGGTATATATCATCGCAGCCAGAGTATGATTTATCTTCAATGGATGTAAGGCAGAGCTGCAAATCTGATTCTCTTTTAAAAACGGCTGAGACTGCCTGTCCAAGCAAACCGTTTGCACCCGTTACAAGTATCTTTCCTTTTTTCATTTATTTAAGTTTATAAAGTTCATGAATTCCGGAGAGTGATGTTTTATAAGAAGCTATACGGGTTGCAAAGTGAAGAGCTTTTTTAAAATCCTTTAAACGCGAATAATCGGCTGTGAACGAAGCACCGAATACATCTCCGCAGCCTGTAGTATCTACAAATTTAGGGTTTTCGACGGCAGGTACGTCATGTTTATCGAGGTCAAAGAACTTTTCACCTCCGAACGATTTTTCTTTCTTAGTAAATCCGCTGACACCAAGTTTGCCTCTTGTTACGACTATGCCTTTCATTTCTTTATTCAAGTTGATCAGTATTTCTTCAGCAATCTCATAGTCGTTGCGCTTTTCACGCGAAATAATGCTGACCTCAAACTCATTCATCTGAACGGTATCGGAGTTAGTGCACCATTCACGCCAGTCGGGGAGGTTGGTGTGCTCTCTGAAGCCCCTTTCATTCGTGCGCATAACGAGGTTATGAATATCTATATGCATGAACCCTTTAAACTCACCCCTAATTTTTTTAAGTGTATCGAGAGAGATGTCGACTCCTGATACCATGTTAATAAGCATAGCATCCGCGCTGTCAAGAAAAGGCTGAATCCTTTCAAAACCGAGTGTGTAAGTATCAGCATCTGAATGTTCAATTTTTGCTTTCTTACCCGAGCCGTAGTTGGTAAGAAACAGATGCACCTTTTTTGTGGGGTGAGAAACCTTATTGATTCCGTCGAGCTGAATCTTTGGGTAGTTTTTAAGTATGGATGTGATGTTTTCATACTCATCTTCACCAATGTTCATAAGCGGATGTATTACATCGCTTGCTGAGCTAAGGACTGCAAGAGATATTATCGAATAAAGAACACCCCCGTAGCTGTGCTCGATACTGCCGTTATCTTTGTGGATAAGGTCAACACATGGTTCGCCGATTACTAAATAAGTCATTTAAATTATTATAATTCAATTTTCTTTTACAAATACAAACTGCTCTTAAAATATCTCAAGCTTCCGCCTTTATGTAAAGGAGAGCAGCAAGCAAGATGCTTGCCTTATCTTAAAAGCAAGACCACTTAACATTACTTTCAACAATGAACTCTAATTTCCGAAAGCTTTCTTTAATCTTTCTCTTGATTCTTTTCTTCCTTTTGCACCTCCGAAGTTAAAGGACACTGTTCCGAGATGCGTAAAGCCAAGGTCTTCCGACTTCGTAAATCCGTAGTCGAAAGAAAACATGTTATAATTAATTCCAACTCCTGCGGAAAAAAGAGTCGGTTCACTGCCTACACCAAACCGCAGGTCGATAAACTCAATTACATTATACTCTATTCCGCCTCTAATAGAAAGCGGATACCGAACATCTTTTTCAGCCTCGGCGGCTATTCTGAGGAAATCTTCGGGCTGGTACATTAATCCCGTTCTGTACACCTGAGCAATCTTTTCTTTAGATTCACCTATTTTTGTACCGGTTATATTCTTTCCGAAGAAACCGAACTGAAGAGATTTTGCAATATAAGCCAATGCACCGATATCTATACCGAATGCGGTTGCGTTGTTATAGTTTTGAATATGAAGGTTGTAAAGGTTCAAGTTCGCTCCGTAGAAAATTCTGTTTTTATAGCTGCTGCCGTAGGAAACCATGAAATTATTTTCCCTGTACAAATCAAAACCATAAGTTTTAAATGCAGCGCCTATTGTACCGAATTTTGTAGGTTCAGCATAAGAGACGGCGGCGGTTGAAAGGTCAGTTAATCCATAAGGAGCCGGACTGTAATATACAGCAAACTCTCTGTATTCCATCTGTCCGAGTCCCGAAGGATTGTAAAAAACAGCGAGAGAATTATCAGATATTGAAGTAAATGCTCCTGCCAAAGCAGACGGTCTGGCACCTACATCAGTGTTCTCGAATTGCGCCTGTAAATAAGAAGCACATAGGAATAATATTGGTAAAATAAAGCGTTTCATTGGTATTGATTATTAAAATAAGAATTCAAAATTTAATTAGAAATTAATAAAGCACTTAATGTTTAAAAAACTATTTGTATTTCTTTTGTTTTCGGTGTTATGGACGGGTTTTGCGGGTTTTGTAAAGGCTCAGGACTTTGATATAACTGTTACTCTCAATGTTGACGCTTTGCCCCCTGACGCTAAAGACAAGGTCAAGGATATGAGGCAGCAGCTTGAAGATTACTTTAACAAGAACAAATTTTACGATAATGCCATTTTTAATGAGCAGAATAAACCGGGAGCTGATGCTTATAAGATAAAAAGCGCTATTCAGGTTACTTTTAAAGGCACAAACGGCATTGACCAGTATGATGCCCAAGTTCTTATCGTTAGTCAGAGGATTATTGATACGCAGGATAAACGCCAGAACGCAAGATATA
>CALJIG010000089.1 GCA_937974175.1 uncultured Ignavibacteria bacterium | reverse complement strand
CAGAATATATTAAATCCGGGAAAAAGGGATTAAAGTACGTAATCAGGAGAAAAGATTTTGAGAATGAATTCATAATTAATAATCTTCCTGACATTAATATTTATGAAGTAAATAGTGCACAGTTCGATAAGCTATCTGACACAAAATCACCACAAGGAATATTGGCAGTTGTAAAGAGTTCAGGTGAAAAGAATCTTTCAGTAGGGAAAATAATCGTTGCTCTTGACAGCATTAACGATCCGGGAAATCTGGGTACTATTCTTAGAACATGTTATTGGTATGGAATAGAATCAATAATTATTGGAAAGAATTCCGCTGATGTTTACAATACCAAAACGATTCGTGCGTCTCAGGGAGCATTATTCTACGTTAATTTCAAGACTGAATCAGATTTGAACCTTGAATTAGAAAGACTTAAGAACAACGGATACAACATCTATCTGACTTCATTAACCGGTAATGTGATATCGGACAGAACAATATCAAAAGGAAAAGCAGTGATTGTTTTCGGAAATGAGGCTAATGGTATTTCAAAGAAATTGATTGGAAATAAAGAATACAAAGAGATAAAGATTAAATCTTACACAGGCTGTGAATCGCTGAATGTTTCGGTAACTGCCGGAATTGTAATAAACGAATTTAAAAGGTTATTTGAGAATTAGTAATTCCTTCCTTAGCATTTCGAGAGCAGCCTGAGCTGCTCTAATCCTGTTTCTGTGGCGATTATCTCCAAGAAATAATTCTTTAGAATATGTTTTATCACCGATAGAGATCGCAATGTAAACAAGTCCTACCGGCTTAGACTCTGTACCGCCTGTTGGTCCTGCGATGCCTGTTGCGGAAATACCAATATCGGTTTTAAGGAGTTTTCTGACTCCAACCGCCATCTCAACTGCTACTTCACTGCTTACAGCACCTTTATTATTCAGCAAATCCGCGTTTATCATAAGTATGTTTTCTTTTACCTCATTTGCATAAGAAATAATACTACCCTTGAAATACTTCGAGCTTCCTGAAACATCAGTAATTCTACCTGATATAATTCCGCCCGTGCATGATTCTGCGGCAGCAATGGTTAAATTCTTTTCAATAAGAAGTTTCCCAACAAGCTCTTCGAGCAAGTCGTCATTTTGACCATAAATATAATCCCCAATTTTTTCATACAGCGAATTTTCTATTCTATGAAGTTCTGAATCAGCATCTGACTCTGTTTTACATTTTACTTCGATACGCAATCTAACTCCGAGCGGAGAAGGCAGAAAAGCCATTTTATGACCCTGCAACAGCTCTTCAATGTTACCAATTTGTTCAGACAGAAGCGACTCACCTATACCAGCAGTTAAAAGCGTTTTACTTCTATGGAAAAACTCAGGATTTCTAAGATACTTTTCTTTAATCAACGGTAATACTGAATTTTCAATCATAGCTTTCATTTCAAAAGGAACGCCGGGCATCGCTATAAACATCTTATCATCCTTTTCCATCAATATTCCCGGAGCAGTTCCATACTCATTCCAAATTACTTTTGATTTTGAGGGAATCATTGCCTGTCCGATATTTGTTTCCGGCATTATAACGTTTCGTTGTGCAAATATGCTTTTCACTTTCTCAAGGACTTTTTCGTCAAGAATCAGTTTGTCATTAAAAAACTCAAGGAGTATTGGTTTAGTGATATCATCATGAGTTGGACCGAGTCCTCCCGTAATAAGATTAATTTTAAAATCGTTCACAACAGAATCCTGAAGTTCATCGAGAAGGTCTTGCCTGATATCACCAATCGTAACCACTTTTTTAACCTTTATCCCCAGACAGTTAAGTTTTTCATTAATGAATGCGGAATTCGTGTTAACAATCTGCCCGATTAATATTTCATCTCCAATTGATATTACTTTTGTATTTATCATAAATAATTAAATACTTTGATTAATAAAACGCTTAAGAATCCACTGTAAACACCCGCAACGACATCATCCAGCATAACTCCCTTCCCGCTGTCCATTTTATCAAAATAATTTCCCGGAAACAGCTTTATAATATCAAAGGCTCTAAAAGTCAAGAATGAGATTAGGGCTACAATCATAATATTATTTAATCCAAATACAGAAACTATGAACAAACTCAACCACATACCCACAACTTCATCTATAACAACGACAGACGGGTCTTTTCCGTACCTTTGCATCATTCTGTCGGAGACGATAATCCCAACAAAGAAAAAGATGGCAGATAATGTTATTAAAACGACAGGATTATAGAAACCCGGAATAAAAATAAACAAGACAGCAAGCAAACTTCCAACCGTACCGCTTGCGAATGGAAAATAACCTGTGAATAAAGCTGATGCAATAAACATCGTGAAGAAATCAATCCTGACATCTTCATTTTCAATAATCTTCTTTTTAATCAATCTCATTTCGTTTTATATGTTGTGCTCTGATAATATAATCCAGACCCGTATATAGTGTAAGAATTGTCACGAAAAGCATAAGGTAATAGTTCAGATTCGAATCATAAACAAAGAAACGAATATCCTCTTTTAGTTTACCATTTATATCAGTTGTCATAAAAATCAAAAGAAACAAGATTAAAAAGATATATGACATCTGAAAGAAAGTTTTTGCTTTGGCGATGAATGATGTTTTTAAAGTAATGCCTTTGTATTCATCATAAGAACGGATTAATGTAACAACAATATCTCTTAATGCAATGATGATAAGCATCCATAAAGGCATAAATCCAAGAAGGTAAAAAAGATAAAAGGCAAATGACGTTAGCACTTTATCAGCAAGCGGGTCAATAAAAATTCCAAAGTTTGTTATGGATTCATATTTTCTTGCATGCCAGCCGTCATACCAGTCAGTAAGAACTGCTGCGAAGAATACTACGAGTGACAGACGCTGTAAAGTTACATCGCTGCTCAGGAACATAATCAGAAAAACCGGAGAAAGAAGTATTCTTATAACTGAAAGTATATTCGGTACATTTCTCATCCGGTTGATGCCGATTAAAACGGTAAGTCGTCTTTGTTTTCTTCAGGCTGAGAACTTTTTGCTTGATCGCCTTCTACTGTTGATTTCTTATTATCAAGCATAATCATCTCAGTCATATCAATACCGGTATATTTCTTTGTTTCATCTTTTGGGTCAACATAGCTTCTTATGCTGCCCTCAAGATAAATTTTGCTGCCTTTCTTCAGATATTGGCCGCAAATCTCAGCAAGTTTTCTCCAAACAGTTATATAATGCCATTCCGTCTTTTCAACATCACTTCCATCCTTGCTTTTGTATGTATCCGAAGTAGCAACACTAAACTTAGCGTAAGCTGTTCCATCGGCGGTATATTTTACTTCCGGGTCTCTTCCAAGACGACCAATAAGCATGACTTTATTTAATGATTTTGACATAATTAATAAATTTAATTATTTAAGGTTGAATTCTATAACTTTAGACTTCTCAAGCAAAAAGAATTTTGCTGAAGAAAA